>JBKPSR010000170.1:0-36315 GCA_046735115.1 Actinomycetota bacterium | reverse complement strand
GGAGATGTGTATAAGAGACAGCGCGGCGGCGACGGCGGCTCGCGCGAAGGCGCCCGGCCGCCCACGGAGCCCACGGCCTCTCCCTCCGCGGAGCCCACCGCGTCTCCGCCGCCCGAGCGCGCCGCGCAGCCCTCCGCGGAGACGCCCACATCGTCCTCGGCGCCGTCGGCCCCCTCCGATCCGCCGGCAAAGCCGCGCGGGAAGCAGAAGTCGAAGCGCCAGCGGCGCAGGAAGCACGGGAGGCGCTAGCGATGGCCTTGGTCGTATGGGTCATGATGGGAATCGCGGTCTGGCACTTCACGGTGTTCCTGCCCGACCGCTTCTGGGGCGGGATCGTCGGAGCGTTCGCGGCGGCCTTCGTCGCAGCCGCGCTCTTCGGCTTCATCGTGAACGGCGCCACGGTGCCGGGCAAGAACGACACGGAGGTGATCCAGGCCCTCATCGCGATTCCGGGCTCGATGATCGGACTCGCCCTGTCCTACTGGTGGGGCGCGCGCATGGACCGGGCGCACGGCATCGACCACGGCCACACGCGCGAGGGCGCCCACTAGCCGCAAGGCGGCGGACCACGCCGAACGCGGGCTTCCGCCGAGTGGCAAACGGTTCCTGCTCACTCATCTCGAGCACCCCCTCGCTGTTGAAAGCACTGCCGGGGCCGAACTCGGACGGCCAACCATCGCGCTCGGTCACGAAGACCTGGCAGGCGCCGGCATCGACCAGCGCCGGAAGCCCGTCCCGGAGATACCTGGCCTGGGCAAGCTCGCCGCCGTTGTAGCGCGCATCGGACTGCGCGGCCGTGTCCGACGGATAGCCCATTTCCGTCACCCAGACCGGCACGCGGCGGGCATGCACCCGGAAGAAGCGCCGCCAGCGCCGGATCGTGGGAGCGAGGCTCGCCACTGTGCCGCGCACGTGGACGTTCGCGACGTCGAAGCTCTCCGCCGCGCCGGCCGCGAACGCGCGGGCATACCATTCGCGGCTGCCCAGGCTGGTCGCGCCGCCGATCAGAACCTTGACGCGCGGGAAGCGCGGTTTCACGGCCCTGTACGTGGCCGTCAGGATGTCCGCGTACTCCTCCGGTGTGCCGTCGAACGACCACGCGCCGTCCGGCTCGTTCCAGACCTCGACGGCTCGGAACACGTCGGGGGCCCGGGCGACGACACGCGCAGCGTACTCGCCGAACTGCCCGGGGTCGGTCGGCGCGCAGTGGGTGTACTCGAGCCGGCGGTCCTCACAACTCGAGATATGGCTGGGCGTTCCGTTGACCACCGCCGAGACTCGTAGCCGGTAGCGGCGGGCCAGCTCGACCACCTCGTCGACGCCGGTCCAGTTCGGCTCGACCGCCTCGGCGCCCCAGTAGTCGAAGGTCCCCTCGAGCGACACGTCGAGCCTGATGTAGCGCGCGCCCATCGCCCTAGCCTCGGCAAAGAGGCTCTTCTTCTGCGCGAACGGCGTGCAGCAGCTCTGCACCATCGAATGTGCCGAGTATGGCGTCGCACGTGCGCTCGCTCCGACCCATCCGAGCGTGATCGTGAGGAGGAGGAGGAGCGTCGCCGGCCGGAACATAGGCCGACGGTCCCGCCCGCCGTTACGCCCGCCTTACGGACTGCTGGGCGCTTCGTGACGGCCCGTAACGGCGGCGTAACCGGTGCTCCTACGTTGTCCGGACCGTACGAACCGATCACGCCCGGGAGGGGTCCTCATGCGCATCAACCTCGTGCAGACCCAGGCGGCCGCCGCGCCGCCCACCGTCCGCCGGACCGGTCCCGAAGAAACGCTTGCCCGTCACCGGAGGGCACGTCGCGGCAAGTCGGCCGGAGCGCTCGTCGCGGCGCTGGCTGTGACAGGCGCGCTGGCGGCCACCGAGCTCGCCGGCGAGGACGGCTCGGTGCAAACGGCTCCCGCGCCGGCGCACGCGTGGCCGGGCGGGCTCACCGTCGGCGAGCGTGCCGCGGTGGCAGCGGCGCTCCGATCGCCCGACGTTCGCACCCATCGCGTCGCAATCGACGTCGCGACCGCGGAGGCCGGCTCGCTCGCCCTCGCCGAGCCGTCGGCTCTCCATCACCACGGCCTCCACGCGGCCGCGGCGCGTCAGGGCGACGGCGCGCAGGGCCTCGACCGCTTCCCCACCGATGATTGCGCGGCACACAGGAAGATCGCCGCGGCGAGCGTGATCGCCGACGCGGCAACGAAGCTGCGCCGCTAGTCCCCTCCAGCGGCCACCCCAGCGCCGCGTCAGACCGGCTCGCCGGCGAGGACGCGGCGCTGGAGGGCGCTCGTCTCCTGACCTGGCTCCACGCCGAGCTCGTCGACCAGGATGCGCCGGCACTCGAGGTACTGGCGCAGGGCGTGGGCGCGGCGCCCGGAGCGGGCGTACGCGGTGATCAGGTCGCGGTGCGCCCTCTCGTCGAGCGGATCCACCTCCACGAGGCTCCGCGCCGCCTGCGTGGCCGCGGCGTGGTCGCCGTCCTCGTGGCAGGCGGCCACGAGCCCGCGCAGCACCTCCGCGTAGCGCGCGATCAGGTGCTCGCGCCACGCGATCGCCCAGTTGGAGTAGCGCTCCTCGGGGAGCGGCTCTCCGGCCCAGAGCGCCGCCGCGCGCTCGAGCGTCCGCCGCCGCTCGCCGCCGGCCGCCGACAGGCCCGCCTGCGCGGCATGCTCGAACAGGTCGACGTCGACGGAGTCGTCGTCGCGCAGCCGCAGGCCAAGCGTTCGCTGCGCCGAGACGATGACGCTCGGAGCGTCGGGCACGTCCAGCACGGCACGCGCGCACGAGATGGCGACCTTGAGGCTCCGGCGCGCGGACTCCTCCGGCGTGTCGGGCCAGAAGGCCTCGAGCAGCAGGTCATCCGGGACGAAGCTCCCGCGCTTTACGAGTAGGTAATGCACCAGCCGCTGCGCGACGCGGCGGTCCCACGCCGAGTCCTCGACGTCCCAGCTTCCTCGTCTGAGCGCGAACCCGCCGAGCAGCTTGATCACCAGCGCCGGCGGATGCCCGCGAAGGCGCTCCGTAGCAGCCCGGGCGGCGGCCGCGACGTCGGCGTCCGGATCGTCCTCGAGCTCGGCGAGCTTCGGGATGAGCGCTCGGTGACCCGAGACGGCGGCGGGGGCCACGGCGGCGCGGCGCACGCGAGGATTCGGGTGAGCTGTGAGCGGGACGAGGGCCGTTCCGCCGGGCCATGCGGCCTCGATCGCGGCCACCACCGGGTCGGGCTCGAGAGCCTCGGCCGCCAGGGCCTTCGCGATCGGCGCCTCGAGCAGCTGCCACTCCCGGCGGATCACATCGACGGCGTTCGGGCCTGCGCCGCTCCACATCGCCCGCAGCGCGTCGAGCGAGCCCGTCTCGTCGCCGTCCGCGTCGGCCAGCCACGCTCGCAGGCCGAGGAGCAGCGCTCTCGAGTAGCTGCCGACCTCGCCGGGTGCGCGCTCGTCGCACAGCTCGAGCGAGCTCGCGACGAGCGAGCGCGCGACTGCCGGGACGCCGCCGTGGAAGAGCACCGGGGCCGCGTCGACGGCGGCCTGGAAGCTCTCGGACAGCGGTGCTCTTTGGGCGATGGCGAGGCCGCGCTCACACGCGTCGACCGCCGCGGGGGCGTCGCCTAGGAGAGCAGCCGCTCGCGCGCGAGCCAGCTCGGTGACCCACTCGCGCCAGCCGACGTTGGTGTCCTCGTCCGCGCGGGCGAGCAGCTCCTGTGCGTCCGCGAGCTCGCCCCTCCGCGCGTGAAGAAGCGCCTGCCACACGAGGCTGACCTTGAGCATCGCCCCCGAGCTCGCCTCGCGCGCGCGCTCCTCGACGTCCCGCCAGCGGGCGAGCGCCTCCAGGTCGCGGCCCTGGTCCCCGAGGGCCAGCGGAAGCACCGCCGAGATCACGGCGAGCCGGTTGAAGGGATCCGCGCGCTTGAACTCGCGTATGGCGAGTTCGGCGGCGGGTACCAGGTCGCCGAAGCGGCCCGAGAGCAGGTGGCCGTAGCACTCCCATACCACGCGCGGGGGGAGCACGGGCCCGGCGTGGGGGTGGGCGAGGAGCCGCTCCGAGAGCTCCTGGCACTCGCCCATCCGGCCCAGCGCCGCGAGCGCGCCGGCTGCGTAGACCGCGACGGCCGGCGGCGTGAAGCCTGCCGCCAGGGCGGGCTCGTCGTCGAAGCCCTCGGCGAGTTCGACCACCTCTGCGATACCGCCCGTGACGAACAGAGGATCGGCAAGCGCGAACCGGGCGAGCCACATCCCCGTCACGTCGCCGGTCTCGGTGTAGCGCACCGAAGCTTCGCGGAGCTGCGCCACCGCCTCTCGCTGGTGCCCAGCCGCCCAGTCGAGCGCTCCCTGGAGCAGCAGGCAGGCTTTCCCGGCACGCACCTCCTTCGGCAGCGCCCCGAGCCAGCGCTGGACCGTCGCGGGGCTGGTGTTCAGAAGGGCTGCCCCGACGGTGGTGATCCCCGCCGCTGCCTCGCCCCAGGCCTCCGCAGCGAGCCAGTGCTCGATGGCCTCCTCGGTGCGGCCGGCCGCAGCGAGGGCCGGGGCCACGCGGAGATGCAGCTCGCGCTGAGCCTCGGGCGTCCGCTCGCGTCGAAGCCTGTCGAGCAGAAACTCGCGGACCAGGGGGTGGTACGCGAACCAGGGCCGATCGCCCTCCCCTGCGCGCACCGGCAGGCCGACGCGAGCGAGCTGCTCATCGAAGTCGTCGGGCAGTGCGAGTGCATGCGCGCATCCGGCGTCCAGCTCGTGAGCGATGCTCGAATCCACGACTGCGTCGCGCAGCCGAGCCGGAAGCCGATCCAGCGCCTCCTCGGCGAGGAACTGGAACAGCCGAGTCCGCGACGCCGCGCCTTCGAGCGAAGGCAGATCCGCGTGGACCGCGCCGAGGGCGGCGCCCAGCGGCCAGCCCTCGGTCGCGGCGAAGAGGCGCTCCGAATCGGCGTCCACCCTGCCCGCCGCGAGCGCGAGCTCGGCGCACTCCTCGGCGGTGAAGACGAGGTCGCCGGCCCCGAGCTCCGCTACCCGGCCGCCGCTCCGGAGCTTCGCCAAGCGCAGCGGCAGCGGCGTGCGCGTGGCGACCGCCACACGGAGCACCGGGGAGTCGGCGGCGATGAGATCGCCCAGGAGGCTGACCGCACCCGGCGCGTCCGACAGCGCCTCGGCGTCGTCGAAGGTCGCCACGATCTGGGCGGGGAGGAGGCGATCGAGCTCGTCGACCAGCTCGGCCGCCATCGCCCGTGCGTCGACTCGCTCCTGCGCGCGCGCGAGCCGCTCGGCGAGGAGATCCACGGCGCCGGGCGCGACCTCGCTCAGCATCTGGACCAGACGGCGGAGGAGGGTGCCCGGATCCTGGTCGGTCGGGCGGCAGCGCAGCCACACGCTCGGCGTGGGCCGGAGCGCGAGCGCCTGCTCAAGCGCGATCGTCTTGCCGCACCCGGCGCCGGCCGTGAGGACGACCGATCCAGAGTCGAGCGCTCTGTTGACACGCTCGGCGAGGCCGGGCCTGGCTATCCGAACGCTTGCGGCGCGCTCCTCGCGCGTGGCCACGCCGAACATTGTGCGCTCAAGCGGCCTGTAGTGCAATGCGGGGCACGCGCGCGTGCGCGATCGCGACGAAGCCGTACGGTCGGCCCGCGAGCCGCTCGCGCCGGACGAGGTAGCGCCGCTCGAGCTGCTCGGGGCCGAGGTCCGAGAGGAGCTCGAGCCCACGGTCGGCCAGGAAGCCGGCGACGCGATCGCGGTCGATGCCGAACCTGAGCGGCTCGCCGCCCTCGGCCACCCGCCGTCTGAGTTGCGGCGCGCCGTAGAAGAAGCCGCGCCCCTCGACGGCGTCCCGGTAGGCGTAGTCGAACACGATCGAGCTTCCAGGCGCGGACTCGCCGGCGAGCCAGCGCAGCACGGCATCGACGCCCCGCTCGGGGATGTACGGGGTGACGCCGGAACAGATCACGAGAGTGCGGCGGGCCGGCGCATAGCCGGCCGCCGCGAGCTGCTTCTCGAGCTCGCCCGGAATGCCCAGGTCGGCCTCGACGTAGCGCACGTGCGCGGGAAGGGAGCCGAAGATCCTGGTCACGCGCTCGCGTTTCAGCGACGCCGTGACGGGATGGTCGACCTCGAACGTCGGTATCCGTGCGAGCCGGTGGGCGAACCGGTACGCGCGCGAGTCGAACCCGGCGCCGAGAATCACGAGCTGCTGGACCCCGGAGGCGACCTCCTTGCGGAGCACGCCGTCCATGTGCTTCACACGCGCGAGCTCGAACCAGTACGACCCGGGGAGCAGGCGCTCGGCCACCCATGGCGCCAGGCGGCGGGCCAGCGGGATCTTGACCATCGCTGTGAGGCGCAGGCCGGACTCGACGAAGCGCGCGGCAAGCCTGTCGGGCCCGCGCACGAGCTCGTCGCGCGCGGCGGCACCTGCCGCACGCAGCGCCGCGGCAGCCTCGGCGGTGCTCGCGGCCAGATGGCTACCGGATGCTCGGTCCAGCGTCACGAAGCCGCCTCCAGCTGCGCGGCCGCCCTGCGGAGCGCGAGCCTGCGGAGCTTTCCGGCCACGTCCGGCAACGACGCCAGGTGGCGCTCGAACGTCTCCCGCCCGACACGGAGCAGGCGCAGTGTCGAGCGCGCCACCACGTCCGCGCTCCGCGGGCGGCCGGTGAGCAGTCCGATCTCGCCGAAGAGATCGCCCGGGCCGAGGTCGCCGGCGGGGCCCGCGCCGCACACCTCGGCTCGTCCGCGATGGATCAGGTAGATCGCGTCCGGCCGCCCGCCCCGGGCGACGACGCGGGCCCCGCTCTCGACGGTCAGCTCATCCAGCAGTGTGTGGAGCGTGGTCGCCTCGGTATCCGACAGACCGGACAGCACGGGAAAGCCGAGCAGCGTGCGTCCGCGCTCGCGCGCCCGCAGCCGCTCGGCCAGGCTCGTCTCCCGTTGTGGTAGGGCCGTATCCGCAAGGCTCGGCACGCCCCCCGGCGGCTCCAGGCTGCTCGGGCGCTCGCCGCCGGAGTCCGCCCTAAGCCCGGCGAGTGCCGTCAGCCCGGGGTCCCCGGGAATGGCGAGCGCGGCCTCGATTGCGCCCAGGCGGCCGCTCGTGCCCGTGAGGTCGGAGAGCCAGCCGGCGAACGGGTAGCGTGCGCGCCCGTCGAGCGCGGGTGCGAGGAAGTGCTCGGAGCCGAAGGCGGGGAGCCCGCCCCTCAGCATCACGAAGGGGGCTTGAAGGAACTCCAGATGCCTCCGAGCCACGACGTCCTCGAACTCACCGACAAACGCGTCCACGGAGCCGCGGAGCGGCCCGGTGAGCACGTGGAAGCCGGCCACGCACACCTCGAGGACCCCACGGGTCACGAGGCCCGCGTGGCGGCCGGGCCGATGGTTCTTCACGAAGCGGCCGAGCTCGCGAATCCGGTCGAGCGGGACGTCCGGCAGCAGCTGCAGCCGGTTCAGCGCGCCCCAGCCGAAGTGCTCCTCGAACGGAAGCAGCGGCCGCTCACGTGTGCGCAGCGTCGTGCCTGGGAGGGCGCTTGCCGGCGCGCGCAGCGCCACGTACGCCAGGACCCGGCCGTCGCCGGGCGAGAAGGCGATGCAGTTGACCGTGTCGGGCTCCGGCTGCGCGAGCGGCTCCTGCCGCATGCGCCGGCGGCAGGCGAGCTCGGGGTCGACGAAACCCGCGGCAAGGTACTGCGCGAACCTGAACCGAAGCAGCGCCCGCTCCTGCTCCTCGTCGAGCGCGGCGCCCGGGAGCGCGATCACGCCGACGCCGCTCCGATCCCTGACCCGGTAGAGCGCGTCCGGCCACTCGCTACCGACGAGCTCCGGGAGTGTGATCCGGGAGCCCTCCTCCACGAGCCGCTCGCTGTAGCGCTCGATGCTCATGCCGCGGTCAGCTCCAGCTCGCGGCCCGCCGTGGCGGCCCAGGGACGCGCGCCCAGCGAGCCGAACGTGGCGTACGCGGCCGTCAGCTGAGCGCGGGCCTGGCTCCTCCGCCCGGCGCGCCGGAGGCGTTCGCCGAAGCAAAGCTGGGTGCGCGCGAGCTCGAAGGGCTGCTTCGCCCAGGCGTTCCAGTGGAGCGCGCGCCGGAAGCTGGCCTCGAAGGCGTCGCCGCCGGCGAGCACGCCGCGTGAGCGCTCGTATGCCGCGGCCAGCACGAAGCTGCCGTTGCCGGTGGCGCGGCGGTCGACACACTCGAGCGCCGCCTCCGCGGCCGCTCGGTTGCCGAGCCGGGCGTGCGCATCTGCCAGGTGGATCGGCCAGCGCCGGGCCAGCGTTCTCGCCAGCCGGCTGGCGCGCCAAATTCGCTCGACCCGCTCGAGCTGCTCGACCGCGGAGCGGGGACTCGCCAGTCCCAGCTCGAGGAAGCCGAGCACCTCGCCGGCGAGCGCCTCAGCGCATGGCTCGCCGAGTTCGCGGGACAGTCGCACGGCCTCGGCCGCATGACGGCGGCATGGGCCGGCGTCGCCAAGGCCCGCCTCGACGCAGGCAAGCCGCGCGAGCCCGTGCATGAGCTCTCGCTCCCGGCCGCATGAGCGGGCCGTACGCAGCGCCTCGCGCGCGCACGAGCGGGCCGACCACCAGTCGCCGATCTCGAAGTGGAGCTCGGCGAGCTCGCAAAGCGCTGCCGAGATGTTCCGCGCACCGCGGGTTCGAGTGTCCGTGTGCTGTAGGCCGGCGGTCATGGTGTGTTCAAGTCTCCGGGCGCCGGACCGGCGTGAGAAGGCAACCCGGGAGCCGCGCTGCGGTCCCCTCGGGGTATGCGATGTCCACCTAGGTAGCCGCATCGAATGGGCGGTCGGGGGGTTCGCCACGGCGGGGTGACGGCGCCCATTCCGTCCGCCGGTCGTCCGAGGATCCCTCGGATGCAGTCGAAGCCGTCCCGCTGGAGGTCCGCTCCGTACGAGGTCGCCACGGCGCGTGCGCTCGCCCGCGCCCTCGGCGTCTCGCCGATCGTGGGCGCGATCCTGACCCGGCGCGGCTTCGGCGAGCTGGACGAGGCGCGCCGCTTTCTCGCCGCGGGCGAGTCGCACGATCCGGACACGCTGCCCGGCGTGCCGGCTGCCTGCGAGCTGATCCTGCGGCACGCCGAGCGCGGGTCCGGGATCACCGTGTTCGGGGACTACGACGTCGATGGCGTCTGCGCGACGGCCATGCTGGTTCGGACGCTGCGAGCGCTCGGCGCCGCCCCGGCCTGGGAGCTGCCGAGCCGCTTCGACGAGGGCTATGGCCTGTCGGAGGGCGCGGTTCGCCGGCTCGCCGCACGGGGCGTGCAGCTGCTCGTGACCGTCGACTGCGGCATCACCGCGGTCGAGCCGGTGGCCGCTGGGCGTGCCGCGGGGCTCGACGTCCTCGTGACCGACCACCATCGGCCCGGCGAGGCGCTTCCCGACTGCACGGTGGTTCATCCGGCCCTCGGCGGCTACGGCTGCCCCGAGCTGTGCGCCTCGGGGGTCGTGCTGAAGCTGAGCGAGGCGCTCTATGCGGCGGCGGGCCGCGATCCGGGCGAGGCCACCGCAGACATCGACCTTGCCGCGCTGGCCACCGTATGCGACCTGGTCCCGCTCCTCGGCGAGAATCGCCGCATCGTCCGGGAGGGGCTCGTCGAGCTCGGCCGTACCCGAAAGCCGGGCCTGCGTGCGCTCATGGAGGCGGGTGGGGTGGAGCCCGGCGAGCTGTCCGAGCATGCGCTCGGCTTCCGCCTGGGACCGCGCATCAACGCAGCCGGCCGCATGCAGCGCGCCGACGCCGCGCTCGAGCTCCTGCTCACAGACCATCCCGAGCGCGCGGGCGAGGTCGCCCGCGAGCTCGACTTCCTGAACCGCGACCGGCAGGAGGCCGAAACGCGGATCCTGTTCGCGGCCGAGGCGGCAGCGGCCACCCAGGCAGACGAGGCCGCCATTGTGGTGGCGGCGGAGGGTTGGCACCCAGGGGTGGTCGGAATAGTGGCCTCCCGCTTGGTGGAGCGCTGGCGCCGGCCGTGTGTGGTGATCGCGCTGGACGGCCCCGCCGGCCGCGGCTCCGGCCGCAGCATCTCCGCCTATGACCTGCACGCCGGGCTCGCCGCCGCGTCGGAGCACCTGATCCGCTACGGGGGGCACAGGATGGCTGCGGGGCTGGAGCTCGAGGCAGGCGCCATCGAGGCGTTCCGCCGCGCCCTCGCCGCCCATGCGGCCGCGGCCCTTTCCCCGGACGACCTGATTCCCGTGGAGCGGGTCGACGCCGTCGTGCCCGGCGGCGACCTCGGGCTCGATCTCGCCGAGGACCTCGAGCTGCTTCGCCCGTTCGGGATGGGCAACCCCCAGCCGACCTTGCTCGTTCCCGCCGCGCGCTTCGAGCGGGTCACCGCAATGGGAGAGGAGAGGGAGCACTCACGGTTCACACTCGTCACAGCGGGAGGCGCTCGTTCACGCGGCGTGGCGTTCAGGTCGGCTCCCAAGGAGCTGGCTCCGGCCCAGGAAGCACCTCACGACATCGCGCTCCGCCTCGAGAAGAACCGCTGGAAGGGGGTTACGGAGCCGCGGGTGCTGCTACGCGCCGTCTGCCCGACCGAAGCGGGTGAGGTCGAGGTCCTCGGCGCGGGGCGCCCGTTCTGGCAGGAGCTTCGCGCCGCATTCGGCGGACACCCCGAGGGGGCCCGCATCAGGGATGGCAGTGGGGTCATCGAGGACCGTCGCCGGGAGGGCTTCGCCGGCGTTGCGGGCGACCTCTTCACGAGCGGCGAGGCCGTGGTGGTCGCGGTCGCGGAAGTGCCGCGGCGCCGCGCCGGGCTCGAGGCGTTGGTCGCGGGACTCTCGGACGGGCCGATGGCGGTCGTGTCGTGGACCGTGCTCGCGGCGCGGCCGGAGCTCGCAGGGGAGTTCGGGCACCTGGTCGCGCTCGACCCGCCGCCGGGTGGGATCGCCGACCCGCTCCTGAACGCCACGCGCCGAGCCCACCTCGCCTGGGGGCCGGCCGAGGCCGAGTTCGCGATGGCCGCCTACAGGGCGTCGCTCGACCTCAAGCCTCAGCTCACGGAGCTCTACCGCGCCCTCCGGGCCCTGCCGCCTGCCGCCTCGGCGGCGGCGCTCGAGACGGCCCTCCGCGGGAGCGGCCGCTATCCCCGTGCGGCGGCCGTCTGCGCTCGCCTGCTGAGAGTCCTCACGGAGCTCGGCCTCGTCGAGCTCGAGCTGGACTCACCGAGCTGCCGCGTCCTCGAAGGGGTCAGCAGCGACCTCGAGCTCTCGTCGACCTTCCGCTCGAGCCGCGAGCAGCTGGAGGCGATCGAGCAGGCCCTCGCCTCCGAGCTGCCGCAGCCGCTCCCCGCAAGGGTGGCCGGCTGATCCGTGGGCGACGTCGTCTGGCACGTGACAATGTCGCTGGACGGGTTCATCACGGGCCCTGACGACTCGATGGAGCGGCGTTCGAATACCCCGGTCCGAACCGGATCGCCGACGGGGTCATGAAGAGCACCGGCGCCGTCCTGGCCGGCCGCCGCTGGTACGACGTCGCGACGGCCCGGTACCGCGGCCGAAGCGGCATCTACGGCGGCGCGTGGGAGGTACCGGTGTTCGTGCTGACTCACGAGCTCCCTGACGCACCCGCGGACGAGGGGATCACGTTCCTGGCCCCGAGCACCCGGACGGCCTCGTCGCGGAGGCAATCCCGGTCGAGTCGACGATCGTCTCCTGCTGCGATGCGTTCAACGCCATGAGGACCGGCCGTTCCTACCGCGCGGCGATGTCGCTCGAAGAGGCGATCGAGGAGCTCCAGGGGAACGCCGGCACACAGTTCAACCCGGCCGCGGTCGAGGCGCTGATGCGCGTGCTGACCATGGATCCGCTGGCCGCCGGAGCGCGCGGCCCACGCGTGGCCGCGGTCGCCTAGGAACGAAGCGGCATGAGGCCGCTCTAAACTCGACATCATGCCGAAGTCGCCCCGCGGCACCGAGAAGGCCACCACGAAGGAGCGGGCCAAGAAGCCCGCCGCCAAGCCTGCGGCCGCCGCCAAGTCCTCCCCCGCGAAGAAGGTGGGCGGCGGATCCGCGGGCACGGCCGCGGCGAAGAAGAATCCCTCGGCTCCGCGGACGCGCTCGAACGGCGCGCGGACGAAGTCGGCCGCCCCGAAGGCCTCGGAGCGCGACTTCAGGCACCGGCCGGTCGACCGCCACGAGGTCCACGCGCCCGCGGGCCCCAAGACCAAGCTCACGGACGACCAGCGCGTCCTCCTCGGCGACCTCTTCGCGGTCGTCGAGGAGCACGCCGGCGAGGCCGCGGAGGAGATCGACCGCGACCTCGTGGAGCGCGCATTCGTCTTCTCGTGCAAGCGCCACGCGGACCAGCGCAGGGCAAGCGGTGAGGACTTCATCGTCCACCCCATCGGCGTTGCGAAGATCTGCGCGGGCATGCGCCTCGACACGGCCACGCTGTGTGCCGCGCTGCTGCACGACACGGTCGAGGACACGAGCGCCTCGCTCGAGGAGGTAACCGAGGAGTTCGACGAGGAGATCGGCCAGCTCGTCGACGGCCTGACGAAGCTGTCCGGCGTCACGTTCCAGAGCCGCGACGACCGCCAGGCGGAGAACTACCGCAAGATGATGGTGGCGATGGCCCGCGACATCCGGGTCATCCTCATCAAGCTGGCCGACCGCCTCCACAACATGCGGACGATCGGCTCGATGCCGAAGTCGAAGCAGCACGAGAAGGCGCGCGAGACGCTCGAGATCTTCGCGCCGCTTGCGCACCGGCTCGGCATCCACGCGATCAAGTGGGAGCTCGAGGACCTGGCGTTCCACACGCTCCACCCGCGCAAGTACAACGAGATCAGGCAGCTCGTCTCGCAGCAGCGGGAGGAGCGCGACGCCTACGTCGAGCGCGCCGGCCAGTACCTCGAGAAGGAGCTGAAGGCCGTCGGCATCGAGGCCGACATCTCAGGCCGGGCCAAGCACTTCTACTCGATCTACTCGAAGATGACGAAGAAGGGGCGCGAGTTCAACGAGATCTACGACCTCACGGCTATGCGCGTGATCGTCGACTCGGTGAAGGACTGCTACGGGGCGATCGGCGTGATCCACTCGCTCTGGAAGCCGCTGCCGGGCCGCTTCAAGGACTGGGTCGCGATGCCCAAGTTCAACATGTATCAGGCGCTCCACACGACGGTGATCGGCCCCGAGGGCCGCCCGCTGGAGATCCAGATCCGGACGATGGAGATGCACCGCACGGCCGAGTTCGGCGTCGCCGCGCACTGGATCTACAAGGAGGACGGCTCGAAGGCCATGCAGGACAAGGTCGAGTGGCTGCGCCACCTGCTCGACTGGCAGCAGGAGATGTCGGACCCGCAGGAGTTCGCGCAGACCCTGAAGGCCGACCTGTTCGAGGACGAGGTGTTCGTCTTCACGCCCAAGGGCGAGGTGAAGTCGCTCGGCGCCGGCGCCACGCCGCTCGACTTCGCCTACGAGATTCACACGGACGTGGGGCACCGCTGCGTGGGCGCCAAGGTGAACGGCAAGATCGTGCCGCTCCACTACACGCTCCAGTCGGGCGACATCTGCGAGGTGCTCACGTCGAAGAAGGAGCGCGGCCCGTCGCGCGACTGGCTCGCACTGGCGAAGACGACGCGCGCGCAGTCGAAGATCCGCGCCTGGTTCAAGCGCGAGCGCCGCGAGGACTCGGAGCGGACCGGCCGCGAGATCCTCCACGAGAACTTGAAGCGCGCGGGGCTGCCGCCGCAGAAGATGCACGGCTCGCCGCTGCTCGCGGACGTGATCCGCGAAATGGGCTTCAGGAAGGGCGAGGACTTCTACATCGCGCTGGGCCAGGCGAAAATCTCGGCAAAAACCGTCACCCAGAAGCTGATGCACCGGCTGAAGGAGGGCGAGTCGGCGGTGGAGCAGCCCTCGCCGGCGGCCGAGCTGATGGAGCGGCGCGAGACGCCGCGAAAGACCGCCGCCTCCTCCACCTACGGCATCAAGGTCGAGGGCGTGGAAGACGTGATGCTGCGGCTGGCGAAGTGCTGCCGGCCGGTGCCGGGCGACCCGATTGTCGGCTACATCTCGCTCGGCAAGGGCATCACGATCCACAACGAGCACTGCCCGAACGCCCAGGCGCTCATGAAGAACCCGGAGCGCTTCACGCCGGTGTCGTGGGACGGTGACACGACGTCCGCCTTCCGCGTCGAGCTGCAGGTGGACGGGTGGGACCGCCACCGGCTCCTCGAGGACCTGTCGCGGACGTTCGCCGAGACGGGGATCAACATCCTCGAGGCGCGTTGCACCGTGGTGCACCCCATGGTGAAGAACCGCTTCGTCGTCGAGGTGGGCGACACCGAGGCGCTCCGGACCTGCATCACGCGCATCCGGAACATCGAGTCGGTCTTCGACGCCTACCGCGTCACGCCGACGAGCTGACTGGTATAGACCACTTGTGATAGCGTCCCGCGCTCCGCAAGCGTGAGGAGGAGCCGATGGGCGATCGCAGGAGTCGTTTGAAGGCGTTCACCGTTTGCGTTGCCGTTCTGCTCGCGGGGGCTCTCCTCGCCGCATGCGGCGACGACGACGACGACAACGGAGGCGGAGGCTCCAGCGGCGGCAGCGGCAAGATCGCCCTCCTGCTGCCGGAGACGAAGACGACGCGCTACGAGGAGCAGGACAAGCCGAACTTCGAGCGTCGCGTCAAGGAGCTGTGCGGCGGCTGCCAGGTGATCTATGCGAACGCCAATCAGGACCCGGCGAAGCAGCAGCAGCAGGCCGAGGCGGCGATCACCAAGGGCGCCAAGGTGATCGTGATCAGCGCCGTCGACGTGGCGTCGGCGGGGAGCATCGTCCAGCGGGCGAAGCAGTCCGACGTCAAGGTCATCGCCTACGGCCGGCTAATCCCGGACGCGGACATCGACTACTACGTCTCGATCGACCCGTTCAAGGTCGGCCAGCAGCAGGCGCAGGTCCAGATGGACGCGATGGAGAAGGCGGACAAGAAGAACCCTCGCGTCGTGATGATCAACGGCGCGCCGACGGACAGCAACTCGAAGCCCTACAAGGACGGCGCGACCCAGGTGCTGAAGCAGCGCGGCGCGCAGATCGTGAAGTCCTACGACACGCCGGACTGGAGCCCGGACAAGGCGCAACAGGAGATGGAGGCGTCCATCACCGCGCTCGGCAAGGACGGCTTCGACGCCGTCTACTCCGCGAACGACGGCATGGCGGGCGGCGCGATCGCCGCGCTGAAGGGCGCGGCCATCGACCCGAAGAGCCGCTTCGTGACCGGCCAGGACGCGGAGCTCGCCGGCATCCAGCGGATCCTGACGGGCGACCAGCTGATGACGGTCTACCAGCCGATCATCGACATCGCCGAGACCTCGGCGGAGCTGGCGGTTCCGCTCGCGCAGGGCAAGGAGCCGCCCGCGGACCTCGCAAAGGACAAGGTGGACAACGGCCAGAAGAAGGTCCCCTCGGCCCTGCTCGACACGTTCGCCATCCAGCCCGACAACATCGACAGCACGGTCGTCAAGGAGGGCTTCCTGAAGACGGACGACATCTGCACCGCGAAGTACAAGGAGGCCTGCCAGAAGGTCGGCCTCGAGTGACCCAGGCGGCGCTCGCCGTCGATGCAGGACAGACAACGATCCGGGCCGCGTTCGTCGACGACGGGCGCGGCCCGCGCTCGGCGGTGACACCCGGGGTCGTGCGTGTCGGGTCCGCCGCCGGGCCGGACGTGGTGAGCGAGCGGCTGCTGGCCGCCGTGGCCGAGCTCGGGCCGCTGCCCGAGCCCGCGCCCGCCGCGGCGGTGGGGCTCTCGGGCTTCGAGGCGTTGGGCGACGACGAGCTCGCCAGCGTCGCCGACTCGTTCCGCCGCGGGGCCGGCGTCGAGTCGCTCGCGATCGCCTCGGACGGTCTGACCGCCCTGCTCGGCGCCATCGGCCGCAGCGACGGGGTCGTCGTGGCCGCCGGCACCGGAACCGCCTGCCTCGCGCGCCGCGCTGAGCGCTTCGCAAAGGTGGACGGCTGGGGATCGCTCCTGAGCGACGCCGGCAGCGGGTTCGCGATCGGACGCGCGGGGCTCGACGCGGCGCTGCGGGAGTACGACGGCCGGGGCGGCTCCGCGCGGTTGATGGAGGCCGCCCGCGGGCGCTTCGGCTCGGTCGACGAGCTGCCCGAGCAGATCTACTCCGCACCGGTGCCGACGCGTGCGGTGGCCTCGTTCGCGGCCGATGTCGCCCAAGCGGCCGAGGCGGGCGACGAGCACGCCCGGACGATCCTGGCGACTGCCGCCCGGGAGCTCGCGATCAGCGCGTGCGCCGCGGCCCGCCGGCTCTTCGGGCCAGGCGAGTCGGTGTTGGTCTCATACGCCGGAAGCGTGTTTCAGGCCGGCGATCTGATCGCCGAGCCCTTCAGGCGCGAGGTCGAGGCGCGGCTGCCCGGGGCGTCCGTAGCGGAGCCGGCCGACGATCCCCTGGCCGGGGCGCTCCTGCTCGTCGAGCTGGCCCCGCGTCTGCGTGACGAGCCGGGCGTCCTGCGGAAGTGGCAGTGAACGGCGCGCTCGAGCGAATGCGCGGGCGCCTCGTGGTGTCGGTGCAGGCGGCGCCGGGGAGCCCGCTTGCGGCGCCCGAGCACCTGGCGGCGATCGCCCGTGCCGTGGTGGCCGGCGGGGCCGCGGCGATCCGCACCGAGGGAGTCGCCGCTGTCGGCGCGATCAGGGAGGCTGTGGACGTTCCCGTGATCGGCCTCGTCAAGCGGCGCGCGCCCGGCAGCGACGTGTACATCACGCCAGACCTCGAGGACGCGACCGGCGTCGCGGAGGCGGGGGCCGAGCTCGTGGCCGTCGACGCCACCGAGCGGTCACGGGCCGACGGCGCCGTCGGCGCAGAGTTCGTGGCCGTGGTCGGCGCCGAGCTGCCCGGCAGGATCCTGGCCGATGTGGACGACGCGAGCGCCGGGCGCGCGGCCGCCGAGGCCGGTGCCGCGGCGGTCGCGACCACGCTGTCGGGCTACACCGGCGCGGGCGGATCGGCCGCAGACGGCACGGCCGGACCTGACGTCCCGCTGGTCGCTGCGCTCGCTCGCGAGCTCGACGTGCCGGTGCTTGCCGAGGGCCGTTACGGCAGCCCGGACGAAATCCGCGCCGCCTTCGAGGCCGGCGCCTTCGCGGTCGTAGTCGGTACCGCCATCACCGATCCGGGCGAGCTCACGCGTCGGCTCGCGGCTGCGACGCCGGGCGGACTCGATGGCTGAGCGAGCGGCACCGGACGGCGCCGCGCTACCGCGCCGCCTGCCGCGCGACGCGCCGAAGGGCCAGGCGCTTCGGGCGATACTCGAGGAGCTGCTCGGCTCGCTGCCCCCCGGCGCCGCACTGCCCTCGGAGCGCGAGCTCGCGGAACGCTACGGGCTCGCGCGCATGACGGTGCGGAACGAGATCGAGCGGCTGACGGCGGAGGGCTCGGTGTACCGGCTGCATGGACGCGGCACGTTCGTCGCCGAGCCGCGTATCGCACAGGCCGGCGCACTCACCTCCTTCACCGAGGACATGCTCGCGCGCGGGCTGGAGCCCGGCTCGACGGTCATCTCCTGCGAGGTCGTGGCCGCGGACGGCTTCCTGGCGGCGGCGCTCGAGGTGAAGGCCGGCGACAGCTGCTTCCGACTCGATCGCCTGAGGACCGCCGACGCGCGGCCGATGGCGATCGAGCAGGTGCACCTGCCGCTCGAGCGCTTCGACGGCATCGAGCGCGTCGACTTCGCCGGCGCGTCGCTCTTCGAGGTACTCACCGACTCGTTCGGCATCACCCTCGGCGAGGCGGAGCAGCGCATCGTGGCGGTCGCCATCGAGGCCGGTGACGCGCCGCTGCTTGGCGTGCCGGAGGGCGCGCCCGGGCTTCGCTTCCACACGGTGACGCGCGACCGCAGCGGCGTGCCCGTCCTGTACGCGGTCTCGCTCTACCCCGGCGACCGCTACGAGATCGCCCTGCGCCAGACGCGCGAATGAGCGGGCTCGGCGCGCAGATGGACGCCGACATGCGGGCGCAGCCCGAGGTGCTCCGAGCGCTGGCGTCGCAGCCGCGGCCGGAGCTCGGCCCGCCGCCGGAAGGGATCGTCATCGTGGCGCGGGGCTCATCCGACTACGCGGCGATCTTTGGGCGCTATCTGCTCGAGGCGGCCACCGGGCGACCCGTCGCGCTCGCCGCGCCGAGCCTTCAGACGCTCTACGGAGTGGAACCGCGGCTCGAGGGCTGGCTCGCGGTCGGGATCAGCCAGTCGGGGAGGACGCCGGAGATCCGGACGGTCCTCGACTCCTACAGCAGCGCCGGCGCCCGCACGCTCGCGATCACGAACGATCCGGGCAGCCCGCTCGCTCGCTCGGCCGACTGGTCGCTCGCGCTGGGGGCCGGCGACGAGGCCGCGGTCCCGGCGACCAAGACGTTCACCGCGCAGCTGGCGGCGCTCGCTCTGGTGGCGGAGGCGCTTGGACCGGTGCCCTGGGACGGGGACGACTGGGAGCGAGTGCCCCCCGCGGTGAAGGACGTGCTGGGGGACTTCGATGCGGCCGAGCGGGCGGCCGCACGGCTCGACGGCGCCGAGGAGCTCGTCGCGCTCGGACGCGGCTACCTGATGCCGGTCGCGCTCGAGGCGGCGCTCAAGATGCGCGAAGCCGCGAGGCTGCGGGCCGAGGGCTGGTCTGCCGCTGACTTCCGCCACGGCCCCGTGACGGTGGCCGGACCCGACCTGCCGGTGCTCGCGGTGTCGGCGGCCGGGCCGGCCGCGGCGGACGTCGACGAGCTCGTGCGCGAGATGGCTGCGAGCGGGGCAGTCGTCCTGCGCCTCGCGGACGACCCGAGCGCCGATCTGGGCTACCCCGGCGGTCTTCCGGAGCCGCTGCGCGCGCTGCCCGCTGCCGTCCGAGCCCAGCAGCTCGCGCTCGCGGTGGCGAGGAGGCGCGGCCTCGACCCGGACTCGCCCCCCGGCCTGCGGAAGGTCACGCCGACGCGCTGAGCGTCTCGCGGCCGCCCACGAGCGTGCGGAGCACGCGCTGGTCGTCGTCCAGCACCGCGACGTGAGCCGGCGCGCCGGGCACGAGTCGGCCCAGGTCGCCGCGTCCCAGCAGGCGCGCGGGCGTGGTGGAGGCGGCGTGTACCGCGTCCATCCAGTCCGCGCCGCTCGCCACGAGGTTGCGCACCGCCTCGTCCATTGTCAGGACGCTGCCGGCCAGGGTGCCGTCGGGTAGACGCACCGCGCCGTCGCGCAGGCGGACCGGGCGGCCGCCGAGCTCGTAGTCGCCCGGGTCGAGCAGCGCCCCCTCGATCGCGTCGGTCACGAGGCAGAAGCGCCCACGCGCGCTGAGAAACGCGCCGAAGGCGGTCTCCGGCGCGAGGTGCACTCCGTCGGCGATCGCCTGAACGGTCACCTCGGAACGTACGAGTGCCACACCGCCAAGCCCCGGATCGCGCGCACGCCAGCGCCGGTGCGCGTTGTGCACGTGCGTGATGGCTCGCGCGCCGCGGTTGAAAGCGGCGTGAGCCTGGGCGGTGTCGGCGTCCGAGTGACCGCACGACACGACGACGTCGCGACCGACCAGCCAGTCGATCAGCTCGAGCGCGCCGGGCAGCTCGGGCGCGAGCGTCACGGTCGTCACGCGGCCCGCCTCGAGCAGGCGGTCGGCCAGCGCGAGGTCGGGCAGGCGCAGGTGCTCGATCAGGTGCGCGCCCGGCCACTCTGGGGACAGGAACGGCCCCTCGAGATGCACGCCGAGGACGAGCGGGAAACCTTCAGCGAGGCTCTCCGCTCTCGCCGCGTCCGCCACGCGAAGCGGCTCGCCGTAGGCGCCCTCGTCTGATGACACGAACGTGGGCTGGTAGGCGACGACGCCGGTTCGCGCGAGCGCCTCGCCGGCTCGGCGGTACGCCTCCGGGTCCGCGGTCAGGAAGTCGACGCCCGCGATCCCATTGATGTGGAGGTCGACGAAGCCGGGGACCGCGATGCCCTCCGAGCCGGCGGGCGACACGCCCAGCCGGACGATGACTCCGTCCTCGATGTCGACGTCCCCGGTGATCAGCTCGCCGCCGACGAGCGCAGCCTTGACGCCCAGCCGCACTTACGCACCTCCGGTCTAGACCAGTCACTCTATCGCCGGCCTCGCATGTGTGCGGCTGACCCGCGCCGGCCGCCACACAGAGGAAATCTTCGACCTCTACCTGAGCTTTAGGAGATGGCCTCCGCCGAGCGGCCCTGGGCCTTTCCCGAACGGCCCTGGGCCTTTCGAGCGAGGGCGGTGGGCTGCTGTACCAAGGTCTAGGTGTGGCCGAGACATCCGTATAGCGCGTTGCCCATAGGCGGGCGGGACACTCGTTTTGGGCCAGCAGTCCGCCCATTTGCGGTTCCAGCGAATCGACCACATACCGGCCGTCGGCCGAAAGCGGTCGGAAACCTGAACAGTCATGAAGCGGAGATCGATAATGAGCAACGCATTGGATCAAACACAGCGCAGCAGCTGGCGTGTTTGGACACGCACGGCCATTCTCGCCATCGCCGCTTCAGTGGCCCTCCTGGGCCTTCCATCCGCGGCCGCCGCCTCCGACCCCTTCGGCGACCTCACAGGCGGCTCGACCGGCACCTTCGGCTCGCCGACGATCAGCTCCGACAAGGCCGACTATTCCCCGGGCGAGACCGTGGTCCTTACGGGCACCAATTGGCTCCCGGGCGAGCACGTCCACATCGTGGTCAACGACAGCGTCGGCCAGACCTGGTTCCGCGAGGCCGACGTCACCGCCGACGCGGGCGGTTCGATCCGCGACGAGTTCCAGCTACCCACGTCGTTCATCGCGGAGTACGCCGTGACGGCGACCGGGGATGCCTCGGGCACCGCGCAGACGACGTTCACGGACGGGAACGTCAAGATCAGCTTGACGCCGAGCGGCGTCACCGCCGCCATCAGGGAGAGGATCTTCGACGCGTCGAACTGCGGCGGCAACCTCAAGAAAGACAGCACGGCCACGTTCACGTCTCCCGCGACCGACACGGTCGGCATCGGCAACAACGAGTCGGTCCGTCTCGATGCGCCTTCTGCCGCGAGCACCGGCCAGACGTTCCTCAATTGGTCCAAGCCCGCGGGTTCCTCGCTGGTCTTCACGGTCATCAGCGGGACAGGCGGCCAGAGCGTATGCGTCCAGGGCTTCCAGAGCGGAAACGAGGACATCTCCGCGAACTACGCGGTGAACACGGCTCCGACCGTCGCGCGAAACAACGCGACGGTGAGCGTCAACGAGGGGCAGACGGCCACGAACACAGGCACATGGGCCGATGCCAACCCCGGCGACACGGTGAGCCTCTCGGCGTCGGTCGGCACGGTGACGAAGAACGCCGACGGGACGTGGAGCTGGTCCTACGCCACGACCGATGGGCCGGAGCAGACCCAGACAGTCACGATCGCGGCGACCGACAACCACAACGCGAGCACCACGACCACCTTCCAGCTCAACGTCGCGAACGTGGCGCCGGCCGTCACGGCGGCGGCGAACCAGGCCGCTGACGAGGGTACCTCGAAGTCGCTCAGCTTGGGCTCGTTCACGGATCCGGGCAACGACGGCCCCTGGGCAGTGACGGTGAATTGGGGCGACGGCTCGTCCAACACGACCTTCACCGAGGCGAGTCCCGGAACCATCTCGGCCAAGTCGCACACGTACGCCGACAACGGGAGTTACACCGTTACCGTGACAGTCGCCGAGGCCGGCACCGCGCCGACGCCGTCTGACAGCAAGACATTCACGGTGACGGTCGCGAATGTCGCGCCGGCTGTGACTGCGGCAGCTGATCAGACTGGCAGCGAGGGGACCGGTAAGTCGTTCAGCCTCGGTTCGTTCACGGACCCCGGTGATGACGGCCCGTGGGCGGTGACGGTGAGTTGGGGCGACGGCTCGCCGGACACGACCTTCACCGAGGCAAGCGCGGGCGCGATCACGGCGAAGTCGCACAGCTACGCGGACGACGGCGTGTACACCGTCGCGGTCAAGGTCGCCGAGGCGGGCACCGCGCCGACGCCGTCGGACATGAAGACCTTCAAGGTGACGGTCGCGAACGTGCCGCCGGCGGTTACTGCCGCCGACGCCCAGACGGCTGACGAGGGGACGTCGAAGTCGTTCAGTCTGGGTTCGTTCACGGATCCGGGCGATGACGGTCCTTGGGCGGTGAAGGTGGAGTGGGGCGACGGCTCGTCCGACACCACGTTCACCGAGGCGACGTCCGGAGCGATCAGCGCGAAGTCGCACAGCTACGCGGACGACGGTGAGTACACCGTGAAGGTGACGGTGTCGGAGGCGGGTACGGCGCCGACGCCGTCTGACAGCAAGACCTTCACGGTGACGGTCGCGAACGTGCCGCCGGCGGTCACTGCCGCCGACGGCCAGACGGCTGACGAGGGCACGTCGAAGTCGTTCAGTCTGGGCTCGTTCACCGATCCGGGCGATGACGGTCCCTGGGCGGTCAAGGTTGAGTGGGGCGACGGCTCCTCCGATACGACCTTCACGGAGGCCGCTCCGGGCCCGATCTCGGCGAAGTCGCACACCTATTCGGACGATGGCGAGTACACCGTCAAGGTGACGGTGTCGGAGGCGGGTACGGCGCCGACGCCGTCGGACACGAAGACCTTCAATGTGACGGTGGCGAACGTGTCGCCGGCCGTGACGGTGGCAGCTGATCAGACTGCCAGCGAGGGGACGAGTAAGTCCGTCAGCCTGGGCTCGTTCACCGATCCTGGGGATGACGGTCCTTGGGCGGTGAAGGTGGAGTGGGGCGACGGCTCGTCCGATACGACGTTCACCGAGGCGACTCCGGGTGCGATCTCGGCCAAGTCGCACACCTACGCCGACGATGGCGAGTACACGGTCAAGGTGACCGTCTCCGAGGCCGGCACGACGCCGACTCCGTCGGACAGCAAGACCTTCAAGGTGACCGTCGACAACGTGGCGCCGACAGTCACGTTCACTGGCGGACCGACGAACGTCAATGAGGACAAGAACGGGTCTGAGCTCTACACCGTCTCGGTGTCCGATCCTGGGACCGACGGCTTCACGGTCAAGAGCGGGTTCCCCGACTGTGGTACCGGCGGCAGCTTGGTCTCAGGCTCGCTCGCCACCACCGCCAGCGGCGCCAGCTTCCGCTGCCGCTTCAGCGACGGGCCGGCCAGCCCGACCGTGCGGATGCAGGTCCGTGACGCGGACGAGCCCGCCGGCTCGAGCACGGCTGACTCGAACATCGCCACGCGCGGTGTGACGGTGAACAACGTGGCCCCCGTCGTGAATCTGACCGGCCCCGACGCGGCCGAGGAGGGCGACACCAAGACGTACACGTTCACGCTCTCGGATCCGGGCGACGACACCTTCACCTTCGTGTCCGGACCGCCGACCTATCCGAGCTGCGGTGCCCACGGGGAGCTCGTCGGTACGCCGGCGGTCGCGGACGGGAGCTTCCAGTGCCGCTTCCCGGACGGACCGAACACGACGGACGTCGCTGTCAAGGTCAAGGACGACGACGGTGGCATCAGCGCCTCGGACGTCGAGCACGTCGACATCATCAGCGTCTCCATCGCCAACGTGGCTCCAACCCTGACGGCTCCCGCTGATCAGAGCTCCGACGAGGGTGAGAACAAGTCGTTCGCTCTGGGCTCGTTCAGCGACCCGGGCCCCGACAGTCCGTGGGCCGTCGACGTCGACTGGGGCGACGGCTCGACCCATACGATGTTCGACGAGACGGCGGCCGGGCCGGTGACGGACGAGACGGTCACGGCCCATTCCCACGCGTATGCGGACAACGGCTCCTACGTCGTGACGGTCACTGTCACCGACAAGAACGGCGACGTCGATTCGAAGACCTTCCAGGTCACGGTCAAGAACGTGGCGCCGACGGTCACCCTGAGCGGCCCGGTCACGGCCAACGAGGGCGACACGAAGAGCTACAGCTACACGTGGACCGATCCGGGTTCGAGTGACACGTTCCCGGCGGCGGGCAACTCGGTCGCCTGCGGGCCCAAGGGCACCGCCTCCGACAAGGTCTTCACGCCGGCGTCGAAGTCGGGCAGCTTCAAGTGCACCTTCTCGGATGACTCGGGGGCTGGCACGTTCGCGGTCAACGCGACGGTCACCGACGACGACGGCGGGGCGAGGTCCGACACCAAGAACGTGGATGTCGACAACGTGGCGCCGACGGCATCGAACGGAAGTTTCGTGTTCGACCCGGTGCTCGGCACGGCGACCGCGGGCTTCGACTTCACCGATCCCGGCACAGCCGACACCCACGGTCCGAACCTCAGCTACTTCACGTGGAGTGACGTCGGCGATCGGTTCGGATCGGTCACTGAGACGAATGGCTCAGGTCACGCGTCCGACACCCGGACGCTGAGCACCGGCTGTTACAACCTGACGGTCACCGGCAGGGCCAAGGACGACGACCTGGGCATGTCGGCTGCGCTTCCGATCTACTCGAACTCGCAGACGAGCGTCAACGCCAGGGGCTTCCGCCCGCCAATCGTCGACAACGAGCGGAACATCGTCAAGTACGGCAACGTGGTGCCGGTCAAGGTCGCACTGACTAACAGCTGCACGGGCGCGGCGGTAACGAACGTCTCGCTCTACATCGGTCTTGTCGAGGGCTCCGGGGGCGAGGTCATCGAGGGCAACACCGTGGTCGCGGAGAGCGTCAGCGCAGCCGACACGACCGGGCAGATGCGCATCGCCGACGGGATGTACATGTACAACCTGGCGACGAAGAACCTGACCCAGGGCAAGGATTACTCGGTCAGGATCCGCCTCGGATCCAGCAGCGGTCCGATCATCCTGGCCGCCGTGCTACAGCCCAAGAAGTAGGGCCGCTGTACGAGATCTGCTCGGCGTCCGCGATCAGGACTCGCGGACGCCGGGCCCGGCCTCGCTCAAGGCAGTAGCACCTCCAGGCGCACACGGCGACGCCGGTGCGGGGCGACGCCCAGAGTTCCGCCCACCGGCACGGGCGACTGCGGGATCGTGCGCGTCCGCTAGGAGACGGCCAGCAACCCGCCGGGCTGTACGCCGAGCTGGATCTCGGAGAACTCTCCGATGTAATCCCCGTCGACCTGAACCGGGAAGGGCCGGTCGTCGATCGCCTCGACGCGAGCGTGCTGCAGCTCGAGCAGCGATTCGATCTGGCGGTGGCGCATCACGCTTCGGGGGCGCGTCGACAGCAGCCGAGGGATCAGCGTCGGGAGCTCGAGGAGGGTCGCGTGCTTCAGCACGCCAATCGACAGAGAGCCCATGTTCAGTCCTGCCGGTTCGACGACGCGAATCGCACGCTGGCGGAAGTACGTGAACGGATCCGAGTTCTGGACGATCGCGGTGACGCCCTCCTGGACGCGGTTGCCGTCGACCACCCGCACGCGCGGGGGGTTCACCAGGTAGCGGCGCAGGAAGATGTCCACAGCGCACACGCTGTAGTACCAGGCGCCGAAGCGCGCCTTTCGATACGGATGCGCGTCTACCCGCTCAACCACCGAAGCGTCGAGGCCGGCCCCGGCAGCGAAGACGAAGTGGCGCTCGTTGACCAGGCCGAGATCGACCGGGAACGGGTCGAACTCGTCGGCCATGCGGAGGAGGTGCTCAGTGGCGTCCACGACGTCATTCGGTATCCCCAGCGTTCGCGCCCACACGTTGGTCGACCCGCCGGGCAGCGCCGTGAGCGGAGTGCGCGAGCCCACGAGCCCGTTCGCGGCCTCGTTCACGGTGCCGTCGCCGCCGAAGGCGACGACCACGTCGTAGCCCTCGCTCGCGGCCTCGCGGCAGATCTGCGTGGCATGGCCGCGCTCCTGCGTGTCGATCGCCTCCACCGCGTAGCGCGAGCCGAGCGCGTACACGACGAGGTTCCGCAGACGATCGGACACCGTCGTTGCATACGGGTTCACGATCACGAGCATCCGGCGCTTGGGAGTTCGCTGGGGGAGGAGCTGCTCGGCTAGTCCCTCGGCACGCTCGAGGCTGGTTTGGGCGGTGGCCACCAATCCTGAAGCCTAGCCCGCTCGCGTAAACAGAAACGGGCTCCAGATGCGCGCGCGCTGGTCGCAGAAACGACCTATCTGCGGGCGGCGCTAGATTTGGCAGGCGTTTCTTAAAACGCATGCAGACACCAGGACGGCGGAAGCCCCGCGGCGAAGCGGGTGCCTGGACTATGAGGGCGCTGACACTCAACCTCGACGACTTCGGACGCGAAGCGCTCGACCAGTTCGTGCGACAGCGGCGCGATTCATATTCCGCGGCCGTCAGGATCGCGTTTCTGTATTACCTCTCCGAAGGCGATGAAGGGCGTCCTGCTTGGCGCGCCTCGCGCTGCGCGGGAGACGACGCGCTCGCGTCACCGGGCATGACGGTGAGGCTCGACGAGGAGACGTGGCACGACGTTCAGAACGAGGCCGTACGCCAGGACGTGTCCCCTGCCGAGTTGATTCGGCACGCCGTCCTCTTCTTCCTCGCGGACGTGGACAGCGGCCGCGTGGGGGCGCGGCTCGAACGCGCGCTGGGCGACCACCGGACGTAGAGAACGTTTGCGTATCGGCGGTACCACACCTAGTCTGATCGAGTGTCGGGCGCGCTCCGCATGGGCCTTGACGAGGGGCAGCGCCAGCTTGGCGCGGACGAGACGCGCTTTGCCCTGATCGAACGGGGCGATGCGTGGAGCCTGGTTGCACGGGTGCTCGGCTCAGCGCGAGTAGGAAGCGGATCGGTATTGCTCATCGAGGGCGCGAGCGGGCTCGGCAAGACGCCGCTCGTTGACGCGATCAAGACGCTTGCGCTCGAGAGCGGCATGCAGGTCCTGAGCGCGCGCGGAAGAAGGCGCGAGCAGGAGTTCCGTTATGGCGTGGTGATGCAGCTGCTCGAGGCGGGCTTGCGGGAGGCTCGCGATGGCTCGGGCGTCGAGTGGGTGAACGATCGGGTACCACTCCTCGCGCAACTCGAGTCAGGCGGAGCGACCTTCCACGGTGTGCACGCCATGTATCGAATGTGCCTGGGGGTGGCGAGGGCAGCGCCGCTCCTATTGCTGGTGGACGACGTGGACTTTGCCGACGAGCCGAGCCTCGCCGCCTTGCTCTACCTGACGGAACGGATTTCCGACGCACCCATGGCACTCGTGCTGTCGGCCGGGACGGCGGCGGGCGGGCGGACCACGCTCCTGAGCGACATAGCTCGCCACCCGATCACGACGCGTTGCACGCTTCATCCGCTGACGTTCGCCGGGACCGAACGGCGGCTGTCGAAGCGCTGGCCCGGGGTGGCGATGGACGAGGTGGCCGCCGAGATCTATCGCGCCAGCCGTGGAAACCCGTTCGTGGTGGACGCGCTCGCGGGCGTGCTCGCGGAGCACGCCGGCGATGTTGGACTTCCTCTCGACGATGTCGCGCCGACGACCCTCGCCGAATGGGCCATGACACGTGCCGCCGATGTCGACGCGCGCGCACCGGATCTGCTGACGGCGGTGGCGGTGCTCGGACAGGGCAGCGAACTTCGTCATGTGAGCGCGCTGGCGGGACTCGACGCCGATGCTGCCGGCTGCTTGCTCGACCGCCTGGTGGACATGGAGATCCTGGTACACCGGGATGACGTCGCGTTCGCGGAGCCCGCCGTCGGGGCAGCGATTCGACGCGATCAGCCGGCCGGTGAGCGAGCCGCGATCAGCCTTCGCGCCGCTCGGCTGCTCGCCGCCGAGGCTGCGGACCCCGAGCGGGTCGCACGACACCTTCTAGACGCGCCACGTATCGCGAGTGGGTGGACCGTCGACGTGCTCTGCGTGGCCGCAGCCGTGGCGCTTAGTCGCGCGGCGCCCGGGGACGCGGTGCTCTATCTCAGCCGGGCGCTGGAGGAGCCCCCGCCGCCGCGAACGCGCGCACACGTCGTCCTCGAGCTCGGCCGGGCTGAGGCGGCGGCGGGGGAGCCGCACGCGGGCGAGCGTCTCCGCGCAGCGGTGCGTCAGGCCGACCATGCGATCGAGGAGCCGGTGGTCGCCCTCGAGGCCGGGCGCGCGCTGATCGCGCTCGGCAACCCGTGCGACGCCATCGAAGCCTTCGAGCATGGACTGGTGGTCGCAGGAGACTCCGATCCGGATCTGTCCGCGTGGCTCCGGGCCGGTCGTACGACGGCGCGCTGGCTCACGGGCCTCGCGGGCGGCGAGGCGCAGTCGTTGCCCCCCATCCCCGAAACGGCAGCGACTCCCGGCGATCGTTCGCTCCTGGCCCTGCATGCGATTGCGCGGACGCTCCGGGGCGCGCCCGCCACCGAGGTCCGCGCACTGGCGGAGCGGGCGCTGGCGCGCGGCGCCCTGCTCGAGGACGAGACGTCCGCGGGACTGAGCTACTACTTCGCGGCGGGCACGCTTACCTTTGCCGAGGACCTGCAGACGGCCGAAGCGGCGCTCACGGCGGCGATTGAGGACGCGCAGTCGCGCGGCTCGGTGCTCGGCTTCGCGATCGCGTCGCGTCTACGAGCGCGCGCGATCCTGATCCGTGGGCGGCTGAGCGACGCGTCCGGCGACGCGCGGCACGCCGTCGCCCTCGAGCGTGGTGACTGGCAGCCGATAAGAGGCGCAGCGCGCGCGATCCTTTCGGCAGTCAGGCTCGAGCAGGGCGACCTCATGCGGGCAAGGCAGTATCTCGACCAGATCGACGCGCTCGCCGGACCTGCTGGCCGGTACGAGCCCTGGATACTCACGGCACGCGGCCGCATCGAGCTCCATGGCGGCGACGCCCCTGCGGCGCTCCGCTACTTCCTGCAGGCGGGTGAGGTCGCAGAGAGGGCCGGGATCACCAACCCGGCGGTCGTCGAATGGCGTGCTTATGCCGGCCAGGCGACCGTCGCCACGGGCGATCTCGCCGAGGGCGCTCGCCTGATCCAGACAGAGCTTTCAAGAGCTGAGGCGTTCGGCGCACCCGGGCCCGTTGGTCGTGCGATGCGCGCGCTCGCATCGGTGAGTGACCCGGCCACCGCGCTCGAGATCCTCGAAGCCGCCGTCGCGGTGCTCGGAAGCTCGCAGGCGGCTCTCGAGCGCGCCGGAGCCATGGTCGACTTCGGCTCGGCGCTCCGACGTTCTGGGAAGCGCCGCGACGCCATTCGCATGCTCCGCGAAGGCCTCGACCTTGCACAGCGCTGCGGCGCGGAGGCGCTCGTGTGTCGCGCGATGGACGAGGTGAGCGCGGCCGGCGCACGACCGCGCAGGACAGCGCTCACGGGCAGCGAGGCGCTGACGCAGAGAGAGCGACGGGTGGCATCGCTCGCGGCCCAGGGCCTGTCGAACCGGGAGATCGCCGAGACGCTGGTCGTGACCGTGAAGACCGTCGAATGGCACCTCGGTCATGCCTTTGTCAAGCTTGGTGTGAAATCCCGCCGGGAGCTGCCGGACAAGCTTGATTGAGGGCGGCCTCAGGCCGAAGCCGTGACAACCGGCGCGCTGTTCATCTCGCGGAGGAGGTCCTGCAGGGCGGCGCGCCCTCGGTGGTGAAGCCCGTGGACCGAGCCTTCCGTCTTGCCGAGGCGGCGGGCGATCTCGCCGGGTGAGAGGCCGGCAAGATGCCGTAGCACGAGCACCTCGCGCTGCTCCGGCGGGAGGTTCAGCAGCGCCGCACGGAGACACTGGGAGCGCTCGAAGCCAACCTGCTCATGGCCGCCGTCGTCCGTGCGGACCTCCTCGACTGGGATCTGCCGCCGGGCGCGCAGGTGATCGAGCGCCGCGTTGCGGGCGACTCGGAGTATCCATGCGGCGAATGGCACCTCGCGAGGCTCATACCTTTGGATCGCCGTCATCAGCTTGCCGAAGACGTTCTGGGTGATGTCCTCGGCGTCGTAGGAGTTCTGGACGATGCTGTTGACATAGCCGCAAACGTCGTCGGCAAATCTGACGTACAGGAACTGGAGAGCGCTCATGTCGCCTTCCTTCGCTCGCGCCGCCGCATTCCTGACGAGTTGTGACTCATCTGTGCGTGCGACATGGCGCGGGAAGGCTGAAGTCATGTGAAGGGGGTCCCCGGGTTGGACGTCGGGGGCGGAAGCGAGAGGCGCGGCCGCGAGAAGCTGAGAGAGAGAGCCTAAGGGCGTCGTCCTTTCGCGGCACTAGGGAGACCACCCCAGTTTTTGCACAGCTTCCGGCCCGGAAGGCCGAATTTAGGAGGAGTTTCCTGCCCCATTTGGGTAATGCCTCCGCACGGAACGGGTCAGCAACGCAGCGGGCTCGCGCAGGGCCGGCCTCATCCGCTCGCGTCCGTCCCGAATACGACATCGAGCAATCCCGCGTCGGGGTCGAGGATCAGCGAAGTGGCCTCTTTCCGACTGCACGCCCCGAGCTTTCGGTATGCCGACGAGAGGTGGCTCTTCACTGTGCTCTGCGCCAGGAACAGGCCCTTGGCGATCTCGCTGTTCGTGTTGCCGGCGATCGCAAGCCGTAAGACTTCGCACTCGCGGTGGGACAGCGCGGGACGCTCCGCGGCACCACGCAGCGGCACCGGCAACGCGCTCAGGCCAACTGCCACGGCGCGCACGGCCGGCGCGAGCGTCTCCTCGAGCTGGGACGTCAGGATTACCGACGCGGCACCGGCCCTGACGGCCCGTCGCGCAGCGATTGGACTGCACTCCTCCGAGACGACCACGATTCGCGCGACCCGGTCCGCTCCGAGGAGCCGACGCAGTCGGCCGACCGCCATCGGCAGCGCCAGATCCTCGGCGACTATGCGGACCGGGTCCGCGCCACCGGCGCTGTCGCGCACGGAGATCCCATCAGCTTGCAGCGCCGCGAAGATGCGCGCACCGAGCATGCCGGATGCCCTCACTTCGACCTGCAGGCGTGGGGGATCCACAGGAAGAGAACGCGCCAGGATGGAGAGCACTTACGACGTCGTCCACCCATCCAACCGTGGATCGCAGCCTTAAGTGACGGCTACTTCTGCCCCACGTCCGACGTTCAGCCGCATCGCCCGGGGTATACGGAAGTCTTTGAAGACTCGCGCGCCGGGGCCGATGATGCTCCCCTCGAGCCTGATGTTCAGATGGGTGACCGAGGCGCCCGCATGTACGATCGAGTTCTCGATCTCCGCTCCCTCGATCAGCACATTCGGCCCGACAGATGTGAACGGACCGATGTAGGCGGACGCGAGGCGCACCCCGGGGCCAATCACTGCCGGTCCACGAACTGTGCTCCACTCGATTCGCGCTGACGGATCGATCAGAACCTGGCCTTCAATACTGCTGTTCCTCAGCGCGGCATTGACCGGCGCCCCACGCAGGCTTTCAAGCGCGAAGCGGTTGCCCTCGAGCATCGCCTCTCCAGCGTCGCGAAATCGCCACCACGCCTCGGCGCTCCGGAACTCGACATCGGCGCCGATACCGCTCAGATGATTCGCGAGCTCGCTCAGCTCGCTGCCAGGGGGTGCGTCCACGTCCGCCGTAGTCCCGATCACGCCACCGCCCAAGACCGCGACACCGGCACCGTCTCGGCGCCGCGCACAGCGGCCGCTGCGTATGTCGACGACCGGCGCCAGCGTGGGCTGCGAGCCGTGCGTCAGGAACACGGCCCCCACGTCGGACACGTCCGAATCACCCAGCAGACGTAGGAAGCTGTTCCTGGCGAGGCTGTCGGCGAGGTGGAGGACGAACGCGTCTTGCTCGAGGAACCCGGTCAAAGCCTCCAGCGCCTCACCGAGCGTCTCGCCGGGTACCTGGTAGAGCCAGCTGGCCCGCGCCCTGCGCTTGGAGCCGCTGCCGACAGCATCCCAGGCACGCTCCGCGATCTGCTCGCTTGCTACTAATGCCACCTCGCGAACCCCGCCCTCCTCCAGCCAGTCGAGAGCGTGGATGAGGAGGGGGCGGTTCGCGACGGAGACGAGGGCCGGCGCGACCCCCGCTCCGCCGCGGTTCGGCTCCCTGACCAGCACCACTGCCTTCGTGGGCGTCACATCTAGATAACGCGCGGATGCGCGTCGATCTGCTTCTGGGCTAGGCCGAATTAGGGACGAAGTTCCCTGTGGACGAACGCGGCGAGTTCGACTCGCTGCTGTGCCCGAATGCCTCCGTTCCGCGGCAAGGTGGCTGGAGCGTGTGCCGGCGGCGCCAGGCCATGAGCGCGGGCGTGCTGCCGCCAGAAGTGCGGAACTCCCTCACACGTTCTGTTCGTGTGGACCCCACAAGCTTGGCTGCCGAGGTGAGAGCAATCGGCGCGCTTCGTCAGCGCGTCGTTGCAGCGCTCGAGGCGAGCGGTATCGCCCTCCACAAGAACGGCGACGGCAGCCGCGCCCAGGTGCGAATCGTCGCGGAGGACCTGGCACGACACGTCGCCGTCGGCCCACTACGCGCACGCCTTGGTGCGGATCGTGACTGCGCGGTCCTGGTCGTCTCGCCCGAATGCAGCCCCCTGTCGGCGGCGCGGGCGATCCGGGCAGGGGCCGACGCGGTCATCGTCGCCTCCGACCTGGAGGAGACGCTTGCACCGGCTGTACGCGCGGTCGCCGCTGGCCTTAGCGCCCTCCCGGTGCCGGTGCGGAACGCCGCAGACCGCCCCGCGCTCTCCTACCGCGAGCGCGAAGTCCTGAGGCGCGCGGTCGCTGGTAAGACGAACAGCGAGATTGCAAAGGGAATGTTCCTCGCTCAGAGCACGGTGAAGAGTCACCTCTCGTCCGCGTATCGAAAGCTAGGAGCGGGCGGCAGAAAGGAGGCCGCTTCTCTGATTCTCGACCCCGACGAGGGGTTGCTGGAAGTGGTCTTCGGAACGCAGCCAACGGGCACCCGGACGGCTGATGTCCAGGACCCGCGAGCCGGTCGAGCGCTCCCTGAGCGGACCGCGCTCCTCGCCCATCCGTTCTCCTCTCGAGATGCCGGGAGGATTCGTGTCAGCTGAAGCCGGCCTGGCACCGGCCACCCTCGCGGATTACCTCCGCCTCTTGAAACGGCGGAAACGGGTATTCATCGTGACCGCCTTGGCGATACCTGCCGTCGCGGTTGCCCTCTCAGGGCGGAGCCCTCCGACCTACGAGGGATCGGCGAAGGTGCTTCTGAACCAGCAGAACGGTCTCGTCGCGTCGCAAGGGGCATATGTTGACCCTGCGAGAGCCGCCCAGACCCAGGCAGACTTGGCGCGGGTCCAGAACGTGGTCCGGCCGGCCGTTGCGAATTCAGGGATGAAGGGGCTTACATCCGACGCACTCCTGGACCATTCCTCCGTCGTTGCAAGTCCGGGCAGCGACTTCCTGACCTTCTCCGCGAAGGACTCGGATCCCGCCGTCGCCGACCGCCTCGCGATGGCCTACGCGCGAGCGTACGTCGACTACCGCTTCAAGCTCGACAATCAGGCGCTTGCGCGTGCGCGCAACCTCGCTGAACGCCAAAAGCAGCAACTCGAGGCGATCGGGCGCGGAAACAGCGCGGAGCACCGGAGCGTCGAGCAGCAGCTTGCTGTGCTCGACGGGACTCCGGTTCCGTCACTCGTCGTCCTACGTGCGTCGGACGAGGCCGTCAAGGTCGGGCCGCCCGTGAAGCGGAACGGCGGCATCGCGCTCATCCTGGGCATCGTCGTCGGCCTTGGGCTCGCGTTTCTGTGGGACGCCCTCGACACCCGGGTGCGGTCGCTCGACACGCTCCGGAACGCGCTTCCACGCCTTCCCGTTCTCGGCCGCCTGCCCACGCCCGCGCGAGCGCTCCGCAAACGAGGCGGGCTGGTGATGTTGGCAGCGCCGACGAGCGCAGAGACGGAGCCGATTCGAGTGCTGCGCGCGAACTTCGAGTTCGCGGTCCGCGAGGTCGGAGCTAAGACGATCATGTTCACGAGCGGCGTGGGCGGCGAGGGCAAGTCGACGACTGTCGCGAATCTCGCCGTCGCGCTCGCGCGCGGCGGACGGCGAGTCGTGCTCATTGACTTCGACGTCCGAAATCCTGGTCTTCACCGTTTTTTCGGCCTCGCCGATACGCCCGGTCTAATCGACGTTTCTCTCTATGACGCGGATATTGAGACGGCGCTTGCCGACGTTCGTCTGGCGGACGCCGACGGACATGAGCAGCCGTCGCAGTCAGTCCGGAACGAGGAGGGAAGGCTCGAGGTCCTTCCGCTGGGGCGGACGCCCCGCGACCCGGATCACGTGCGCGCGGATGTGGTTGTCGGCCAGATCGTCGACCAGATCCGGGAGCGCGCTGACTACATTCTCATCGACGCCGGGCCGCTCCTCCCCACCGGGGACGCCATTGCTCTCAGCGCGCACGTCGACGCGCTGGTACCCGTCGTCCGTCTCCACGTACTGCCGCTGAGCGCGCTGGACGACCTCGCCCGCATGCTCGAATCGTCTCCGGCGGTCAAGCTTGGTTGCGTCGTGACCGGCGCGGAAGAGACGCTGCAGCAGTCGCAGCATTCCGGGGCATCAAGGCGCGCCGACAGGGGGGGCGCGTGGAGGGGAAACCACGGCGACGATCCGCACACGGGGACCGCCGGTGCGCTGCCGCGCGAGCACGGCACGGCTGCCTCGCGTCCGGACGGGACGGACGGTTCGCACGAGCCGGGTGACCCGGCGGGGCTGCCCGACCATCTGCGCCAGATGCCATCGGCTGCGAGCAAGCAAGAACTTCCTGCGCGACTGAACGCGGCGCAGTTGCAGCACGACATCGTGGTAGCCGGGATCAGGGTGGGCGACCACGAGGGCTTCACCGCCCCGGACATCGTGGCCCACCTGTGCGACAGCGAGAGAGAACAGGATCGCCGGGCGCTCTCGCAGCGCGTCCTGGCAGCCATCAACGACCGGCTCATCCCGGAGGGCCTCGTAGTGGATACCGGGAATACGCGCGTGACGCCGCAGCAGCTGGATTTGTTGGAGAAGAAGCCGAGGGCCGGCGGCCGCCCCGCCAAGTTGTTCCAGGTCACCGAGCAGGGCAGGCACGCGGTCGGGCTGGTCAACGAACACCACAGCCGAGTGCAGGCGAGTGGCGCGAACGGCAGCCACAGCAAGAACGGCGCGGCCGGGTCGCAGGCACCGGAGCAGCGATACACCGTTTACCGTCGCCGCGAGACTGACGACGGGGGGCTCGGCTGGGAGGAGGTCGTCTAGCGTACTCCGCTGAGACGACCGCGATATCGCAGCCGTTCGACTCGACGAACTAAGCCGATGCACTCGCTGTTACCGGTGGCCCCCATACATGGGCGCGCGATCCGGATGCCCTCGTCGCCGGACGAGCTGCGCAGCGATTGGACTGGGTGAACGTTGGCAGTAGTCCGGCCCAGCGGCTGGGCTTAGCTCTACGGCCTGCCGGGTTCACGCGTCCGTGCGCCGCATAGAACAAGCGTCCGCATCGGCCCAACCAGCATTCAAGTCGACGACAAGCGCGCCGATCCACGAGTAGTTGCCCTACCGCCCAAAGGGGGTCGCCCGTGTCATGTCGGCCGCTGTTGCTCGTCGTGTGCGCGTTTGTCGCCGCCGCCGTCATCCTTCCGCCGAGCGCCAGCGCGGCCCTCACAGCGCGGTACACGTACGCACCGTCGAAGCCTCTTACCGAGACGAGAACGACGTTCGACGCATCGGCATCGGTTTGCGACCGGAAGCCCTGCTCCTATTCCTGGCGGGACGAGGGGTCGGACGGGCCCGCAGGTAACAGCACGCTTCTCGGAACGGGCAGCATGCTCTACGAGACGTTCCACACGGCCGGCGACAAGCTCATTCGGTTGACCGTCACCAATAGGAAGGGCGGCGCGAGCTCGACCGTGAAGACCATCAGCGTCAGCGACGCGGCGCCCGCTCCGGCACCGAGATGTAGCAACGGGCAGGACGACGATGGTGATGGCAAGATCGACTACCCCAACGATCCGGGGTGCGACTCGGCGAGCGACGACAGCGAGAGCCCGGACCCGGCGCCCGCGTCGGTCCAGTACGTCTCGCCCACGGCCGGCGCGACAGTGAGCGCGGTAACCCCTGTGCGGGTACGCGTCCCGTCCGGCACCAATTGGATTGGCGTGTATGCGTGCGGTGGCCAGTCGGTCGGTGAGGACCTCGCCGCCGAGGCGGACGGCACCTTCACGGTCCAGTGGGATACGACGATCTGCGCGAACGGGCAAGCCAACCTCGACACCTGGGCGTTCCGCAACGACGGGTCGAACCTCGGTCACACCGAGATCTACGTCAACGTCAACAACACGGCTCCGTCACCGCCACCGCCGGCGCCGGCGGAGTGCAACCCGACGTCCCTGCCGGCGCCGATCGCGGGGCTCGGCTACACACAGCGGTTCGGCGACTGCTTCGACACGCTCGATCGGACGACCTGGTGTTCGCACCAGTGGTGGGAGCCGAACGCGCCGACCGGGTCACAGACGGTGGCGAATGGCGAGCTCCGGCTGCGGCGCGAGCGGTCGAGCGGCTATGCGAATACGACCATGAC
>JBKPSR010000169.1:0-5967 GCA_046735115.1 Actinomycetota bacterium | reverse complement strand
CACCTGCGGAGACCGCTCCGCCGGCCGTGATGCCGCCCGCCGCCGTGGCCGCGACGCCGGCCATGCCGGTTCCTGCCGCGCCCCCGCCGCCCGCGGCGCTCGCGGCGCTCGCCGCACCTGCTCCACCGACACCCGCCTTCGCCATCCACAGCTTCTTCAGGAACACGAGCGGCCCGAGCGGGTAGACGGCCGCGAGCGCCCGGGTCGTCCTCCGGAGCTCGGCGCGGAAGGTGCGGCAGCGGTCGCACGCCTTGAGGTGGCGGCGCACCGGCGCGGTCGTGCGGGTGAGTCCCTCCGCCACCTGCCCGAGCTCGACCCGGACCTCCGCGCAGGTGAGGAGCCGCGACTCCGCGGCCTCGGCGAGCGAGACGCGCGCCCGCACGAGCAGCGACTTCACGCTCGGGACCGTCGTGTCCATCGTCTCGGCGATCTGGTCGTAGGAGAGCGCGTCGATCTCGCGGAGCAGAAGCGCCGTGCGCTGGGTCTCGGGCAGCTCGTGGACGTCGGCCACGATCTGGCGGAACTCCTCGCGCTTGTGGACCGTATCCGCCGTCGTCGCGCCGCCGTCGCGCTCGAAGATGTCCATCGAGTCCTGCCCGCTCGGCTGGGGACGGCGCAGGTGGTTCAGCGAGCGGTTGCGCGCGATCCGGTACAGCCACGGGCGGGCGTTGATGGGGCGCTCATCGGCCCGGATGGCGTTGAACGCCGCGGTGAAGACCTCTTGGAGAACGTCCTCCGCGTCTTCCTGCGACCCGAGCATGTGGCGGCAGAAGGCGAGCAGCCGTGGCTGGTAGCGCTGCACCAAAGCCTCGAAGGCTCCGAGCTGGCCGCGCCGCGTGAGGGCGATCAGCCGCTCGTCGCTCTGCAGGCGAAGGAGGGGCGAACGCCCCGCGAGGGCGGGAAGCGCGGCTGACTGTCGGAGAGCGGAAGCTTCCATGCATCATCCAGGGGCCCGCTGGCCCCCGATTCGGAGACACCGTAGCAGTGGGAAAGTTGCGCGCCGTGGGCACGCACCGGGCCGTGCCCGGGGCGCAGCCATGCCGTTTTCAACGACCTGCCAGCTCCGAGAGGCGGTGATGGGCGAACGCCACCGCCATCGATCCCTCGCCGACCGCTCCCGCCACCCGCTTCACCGACCCGTGCCTGACGTCGCCCGCCGCGAACACGCCGGGGATGCTCGTCTCGAGCGCGAGCGGGTCGCGGTCGAGCGGCCACCCCTCCGGACGCTTCCCGCCGTCGAGCAGGTCAGGCCCCGTGAGGATGAAGCCGTTCCGGTCCGTGCGCACCCCGCTCCCAGGCGCCCACGCCGTGCGCGGCACCCCGCCGATGCAGAGGAACAGCGCCGTGACCGCGATCCGCTCGGGCGCCGAGTCCGCGCTCTCGATCGTCACGGCTTCCAGGCGCCCGGCGTCCTCGTGGAGCTCGCGGACCTGGGAGCGAAGCCGCACGTCGATCGCCGCGCTCGCCTCCACCCGCTCCACGAGGTAGGCCGACATCGACTTGGAGAGGCTGTCGCCGCGCACGACCATCGTCACCCGCGCCCCGGCGGTCGCCAGGTTCATGACCGCCTGCCCCGCGGAGTTGCCGGCGCCGACGACGATCACGTGCTCGCCCGCGCACTGGAGCGCTTCGCTTCGACCCGCGCCGTAGTAGACGCCGTGCCCGAGCAGCTCCTCGACGCCGTCGACCTCGAGACGCCGCCATTCCATCCCGGGAGCCACGATGACGAGGTCGGAGCTGACCTCGTCGCCGCTCGACAGCTCCGCGACCGGCATCGCGTCTGGCTTCAGGTGGCCGCGCACCACGCCATTGAGGATCAGGAGCTCCGCGCCGAAGCGCTCGGCCTGCCGGCCGGCGAGCCGCGAGAGCTCGGCTCCGCCGATCCCTTCGACGAAGCCGAAGAAGTTCTCGATCATCGAGGTGTAGCCCGCCTGACCGCCTGGGACGTCGGCCTCCGCGACCGCTGTCGAGAGCCCGTCAGAGGCGCCGTACACGGCCGCGGCGAGGCCGGCCGGGCCCGCGCCGACGATGAACAGGTCGTAGTGGGTCCGTGTCGGTCGCGCGAACACCTCCCACGCCTCCGCGAGCCGCTCCACGGTCGCGCCCGCGTGCACGGTTTCGCCGTCCACGACCACCGGGAGGGTTGCGTCGCGAGCGCGCGCCCGGTCGAGCACGTCGTCCGCCGCGGGCGTTCCCGCCTCGTAGAAATCGTGCGGCTGTGCGGCGCGCGTCAGGAAGTCGCGCAGCCTGTAGTCCTCCGGGTCGAGGCGGCGGCCGACGACCTTGAGGGGCGGGCGAGGCGGCATAGGTGCCCGGGGTGGGATTCGAACCCACACGCCCTCGCGGGCAGTCGGGTTTAAGCCGACCGCGTCTCACCGAGTTCCGCCACCCGGGCATCTCTAAGCCTACGCGCGGCGCGTAACACGGGAGCTTTCCTTGCTACTGAAGGAAGCTTGAGGGATACTCGCGCGGTGAAGCGACTGGCCCTTGCCGGCGCGATCCTCGTGTGCGTTGCCTTCCCCGGTACCGCATACGCCCAATTCGGCGCCCCGATCTTCTTTCCGCCGAGCCCGCAGGAGGACTACGGCCCGGGGGTCACGGTGTCGGGGATCGGCTTCGCCCCGCTCGGCGCTCGCGACCGCACGACGGCGCGCGCCATGGGCGACGCCCGCCGGCGCGCGGAGGCGATCGCATCCGCGCTCGGCGTCTCGCTTGGCGACGTGCGCCGTGCCGAGGTCTCGACGCCCTTCGAGCCGCGACCGGACTGCGGCGAGCGGCGGACCCGCCGCTGCGCCCGGCTCGACGCGGTGAACGTCGAGGCGACCTTCGCGATCGTCGGAGGCCCGAGCGACTCCGAGGGAGCACGCGAGCTCGAGGGAACCGGTACCGGAACCGCCCCAAGCGAGCCCGCCCGCAAGACGAGCCCGGCGATCCGACACGCCCTCCGGGCGGCACGCTTGGCCGCGACGCCGACGGCCGCTGAGGCGGCGCGCGCGAACGCACAGGCGGCCGCGACCGCGAGCGGGGTGCCGCTGGGGCAGCTCTTCTCAGTGGTCGAACCGGCGAACATCTACGGCTACGAGCCGCTCTTGGGAGCCTTCGGGCCGGGCCAGTTCTGCGGGACCTTCAGGAGGTTCGTGGTGGTCCGGGATCCGGAAACCGGAGTGCGCCGGGCGGTGCGGCGCAAGCGCGTGCGGCGCTGCTTCAGCCCGAAGAGCACGGCGGTGAGGCTGCAGGCGACTTATCTGGGCGGGTAGTCCAACTCGGCCGCGCGCGCCGATTCCGCCGAACTACGGGCATTGAGGGAGGGGGCTTGGACGGTTTTTCGTCGACATGACGGAGAAGTGACCCCACGGCCCCCAATCCCGGTTCGACCCCAACCCGCTCATTGCCGTCGTTCGCGTGCCCGACGCCGCGTCGGGGTATACACCCACCACATGGCCAAGCTGCTCTTCATCCCCTTCTCCATCACGGCCGGCCTTCTGGCCGGCGTTCTCGGAAAGAAGCTCTTCAACGGGCTCTGGGGTGTCATCGACGACGAGGAGCCGCCCGACTCGAAGCACCGCGACATCTCCTGGGGTCGGCTGATCCTGGCGGGCGCGATCCAGGGTGCCATCTTCCGCGCGGTCAAGGAGGCCACCGATCATGCTTCGCGGCGCGCCTTCTATCGCACAACGGGGTCATGGCCGGGGGAGAAGCACCCCGATCCCGAGTAACCATTCCGGTTACAGGCATACCCGCCTTTCGAACGGGCCATAGCGCAAGAACCGGCGCTTCCGTGCGTTTACGACCGTAAGAGCTCACGGCTGAGCTCGGACCCGGCTTGGGAGCCTCGCCAAGGGAGGGCGAGGGGCTGGGCTGTGCGAGAGGAGTAGGGGTAGGTGCGATCGCTGAGCGCTATCGGACGCGTTGCCGCCGTCGGCGCGCTGATCGCTGCGATCGTGCTCGTGGGCCTGATCCTCTTCGGCGCGGGGGTGACCGGCGGCTACAGGGTCAAGGCGCGCTTCCTGAACGCCGGCCAGCTCGTCAAGGGCAACCCGGTCCAAGTCGGCGGGGTCCCGATCGGCTCGGTGAAGGAGATCCAGATCACCGACGACGGCCACGCCGAGGTCGAGCTCGCGATCGACGGCGACCACGCGCCCCTCCGCCACGGAACCCGCGCCGAGATCCGCCAGTTCTCCCAGTCCGGACTGGCCAACCGCTACGTGGACCTGAAGCTCCCGCCGAACTCGGCCGACACGATCCCCGACGGCGGGGTCATCGACACCGACAAGACCGTCACGCAGGTCGACCTCGACGAGCTCTACAACACGCTCGACCCGAAAACGCGGCGCGCGCTTCAGGGCTTCTTCAAGGGCTCGGCCGACCAGTGGCACAACATGGCCGACGAGGCCAACCTCGGCTTCCAGTACCTGAACCCCGCGCTGTCCACCTCGCGTCGCCTCTTCAACGAGCTGGCCCAGGACACCCCGCTCCTGCAGCGCTTCCTCTTGGACAGCTCGCAGACAGTCACCGCGCTCGCCGAGCGCCGCGACGATCTCGCACAGCTCATCGGAAACCTGAACGACACGATGGGCGCGCTCGGCAGCCAGAAGGAGGCGCTCGCGGAGTCGATCGGCCGGCTGCCGCCCTTCATGCGCCGCGCGAACACGACGTTCGTGAACCTGAGATCGACCCTCGACCAAGTCGACCCGCTTGTCGAGGCCTCGAAGCCGGTGGCGAAGCGCCTGCAGCCCTTCCTCTCGCAGGCGCGGGCCTTCGCCGCCGACGCCGAGCCGACCGTCCGCGACCTGAGCCTCACGATCTCGAAGCCCGGCCGCGCGAACGACCTCATCAATCTCGTCAACAGCTTCCCGCCGCTGGCCGAGATCGCCACGATCAAGAAGGAGCGCAGCTACGCGCCGGGCGGCACGCCGCACTCGGTCGGGGAGGCCGAGGGCGCCTTCCCCGAGTCGGTCGACGCGCTCAAGAGCGGGGCCAAGGAGATCAGCTTTGCCCGGCCGTACACGACGGACTTCCTCGGCTGGTTCGACGACTTCTCCACAACCGGCGGCGGGTTCGACGCCCTCGGCGCCACCGCGCGCGGGTTCATCACGATGTCCGAGTTCCTCCACAAGGACTCGCTGGCGTACAAGCAGTACAAGCGCTGTCCGGGCTCCGCCGAAGCGCCCGCGAAGGACGGTTCCAACGTCCTCTCCGCTGAGGAGCGCGAGCGGCTCAACTGTGACGAGGCCGATAGGGGGACGCCGAAGTGAGGCGCGTCCTGATGTTCCTCGCCGTGATCGGCGTCTGCGCCGGGGCATTCGTGCTCGCCGGGGCCTCCGACAAGAGTGCCGAGGGCACGACCTACAAGATCATGTTCGACAACGCCTTCGGCCTCGCGAAGGGCGGCGACTTCCGCGTGGGCGGCGTGACCGCCGGGCAGACAACGGACTTCAGCGTCGTGAAGCACGAGGGCGAGGCGCCGAAGGCCGTCGTAACAGCCGAGGTCACGAAGCCGGGGTTCGGTGACTTCCGCAAGGACGCGAGCTGCGAGATCCGCCCGCAGTCCCTGATCGGCGAGTACTACGTGGACTGCCAGCCCGGCAGGTCACCCGAGCACCTGAGGAACGGCGACACGGTCCCGGTCGAGCAGACGTCCTCGACGATCCCGGTCGACATCGTGAACGACATCATGCGGCGCCCCTACAGGGAGCGCTTCCGGCTGCTCATCACGGAGCTCGGCACCGGCCTCGCGGGGCGGCCCGAGGATCTCCAGGAGGTGCTCCGCCGGGCGCACCCCGGCTTCCGCGAGACCTCCAAGGTGCTGAGGATCCTGGGTGACCAGAACGCGGTCATCAAGCACTTCATCACGGACTCGGACACGGTCGTCAACGAGCTCGAGAAGAACAAGGCGGACGTCGTGCGCTGGGTCAAGGAGGCGGGCGACACGGCCGAGATCTCCGCCGCGCGCCGCGACGAGCTGCG
>JBKPSR010000168.1:0-8383 GCA_046735115.1 Actinomycetota bacterium | reverse complement strand
AGCGCGCTGCTCGACCACCCCGATCTGCTGCTCGTGACCGCCACGCTGATCGTGCTCAATCTCGTCATCCACGCCTTCGCCGCAATGGCCACGCGCCAGCCACTGTCCGCGGGCCTGATCGCCACGGCCCAACTCGGCGTCCCCGCCGCCGTGGTACAGATCGGGCTTCAAGAAGACGTCATCTCTCCGGGATTGGGCGCCGCGGTGACTCTCGCCGCCCTCGCCACGATTGGCCTCTGCGCCCTCGGCACGGACCTGCTCGCCCGCCGACCAGAGCCCCTACCCGCGCCGCCACGAGCGCAGCCAGGCCCGTCGCCGCCGCCGCAGGTCGCGTCCTAGATCCGAGCCACAGCTGGCGATTGCGTACGTAGTTTCCGACGGGTTCGGATCACGCGAGCGCGTCGGTTCCCGTGCAAAGCATCACTGCTTCGGCGCTCTGCCCGACATAGACTCGCCCCGCATGAGCATCGGACTCGCGATCGCCGTCGGCGTCGTGACCGGACTGGCGCTCGGCATCGTCATCAGCTTGACCACCGACCTCCCGCTCGCCCCCGAGGTTGGGCTGGTGCTCGGTGCGCTGGGCGGTTGCTCTCGCGTGGGGATCGCGCGTAGAAGAGTGCTGCATCCCCATGGATGCGAGAGCGAGCTCCGAGCCTGAGAGGGCTTTCGCTGATCGCGCATTGCGACACTTCGCGCTTCACGCTCGAGGCGGTCGCTTCCAGGCGAAAGCAGCAGCGCGCCTGCGACGCCCGAGGCGCCGCCCCAAACACGCGAAAGGGGCGGCCTCGCTTCGGACCGTCTGCGGCGGTGGCTGGACCAAAGGCTTCCGATGTCGCTGGGTAGGCTGGGCGACGCCACCAGCGAGAGGAGGTCTTCATGTCGGTTGTCGTGTCTGCCGTCTCTCCCGGGCTCAACGCGGAGATGTACGAGGCGCTAACGACCAGAGTGATGCCAGGCGACCAGCTTCCTGCGGGATGCGAACTCCACATCGGCGGGCCCGTCGAGCAGGGGTGGCGCGTTATCACCGTGTGGGAGACGCGAGAGGCCTTTGATCGGTTTCGCGAGGAGAGCCTGCTTCCAGCGATCCGAGAGCTCGCCGGGGAAGAGCCCCCTCCCACCGCGGAGCCGGAGGTCAACCCCGTTCACAAGCTCGTCACGCGCTGATCTGTCGCTAACGCAATACGCGATCAGCGGGAGGGCTCCGTATGTGCAGCAAAGCGTTGCCTGCGCTTCCGCTTCGAGGCAGATGCGATAGCGGCGGTCCGACCGACCCAGCTATCGAGTTGGAGACGAGCGGGACGGGAGCGGGAGGGCGGGGTCATCGGGCGACGCAACATGGACCGTATGGAAGCCCTCTAGGCATTGCTCGGGCGCGACCTCGTGGAGGATGAGGGTCGGCGCGATGCGCGGCGCGCGAGGCACGCATCCAGGCTAGGTGAGTGTCGTATGTCTACGCCCAAGTTTGACTTGCGCCAGGCGATCGAAACGCCAGCGTTTAGAAGACGCCCACGAGACGTTGGCGACAGCGTGGGGGACTTGCCGCTCCACGTCCGGTGGGGCCAAAATGATTTTTGGCCCGGTTGGGGCGACGGGCTGACCCGTCCCCGGCGACAGGTACCCTCGTTCCGTCAGTCGCGTTTCCTGCGTCGACCCAGAATCATCCCTCGGCGGCCCCGGCAACGGGGTCGTCGCAGTTGTCGAGGTTTTGCCGCCGCGAGCCGTGATTCACTAACCGGTGGATGCTGGATCGACTTTCATCAGGACGCGACCATGGGCGCCGCAGGTAAGTTCCGCGTCCTCGACTTCTCCGCGCTCGACGCCGACGCCGAGCCCGTCCGGGTCCGGCCCGTCGAGAACGACGACGTGTCGATGCCGTTCCTCCCGTTCAAGGCCAGCGATCACCAGCCGCTCGAGCTGGTGCCGGATCTTTCGGCCGGCACCTCGGGTAGCGCAATCCCCGTCGCGGGTTCGGCGCCGAGGCCCGCCGCCAGATACCGAGGCGGCAGCGTTCTCCCGGCCGAGGCACCGCCGATGGGGAACGCAACCCCACTGCCGCCTATGGCCGCACCGGCACCGGTTCGCCGGAAGTGCGGCACCCGGGCTCGTGCGCCACGTGGCCGGACGTTCCGGCGCCGCGGCTCGCGGCGTGGCGCTGTTGCGACTCGCGCCGGGCCGGACGACAGCTCCGGCGATCCTGAGCCCGGACCAAGCTCCGGGCATGTAGGCCGCGATGCCGGGTGGCCGGCATGAGCGTCGGCCGCGTCTGCGCCTGCAACTGCGGAAGGTCCCTGGAAGGACGCCGCGCCAACGCCCGGTTCTTCGACGGCGCGTGCCGGGTGCGCGCCCACAGGGCACGCAGAGGCCCGATCCGCTCCGGGACATCGACTGGCACCGTTGTAACGCTTGTACGGCCTCCCGCGATGCGGAGGGCAGCCGCGTGAACGACAAGCTGAGCGTCGCCGCGCAGCCGATCGCGGTCAAGCTCGAAACCGCCGCGTCGATGGTCGCGATGAGCCCCGACAGCTTTGACCGCTATGTGCGGCCGCATATCAAGGTGATTCGCAGGGGTCGCGTCGTTGTGGTGCCTGTGGCCGAACTCGAGCGCTGGTGCCGAGAGAACGCCGAGAACATCTGGGACGGCGCCCGGTGACATCGCCCCGTCAAGCTGGCCTGCGTGACGGCGCTAGTCTGGTGCTGCGCACTCAACGGGGCGGCGCCGCGCAAACGGCCCGCCCCCGGAGCCAAGGAGGTTACGTCCATGGCCCAGCAGGATCCTAATCCCGGCGGTGATCGCTGATGCCCGCCGCCGGAATCGAAGTCCGCCACGCCCGCTCTTGCCCCGCGAAGCGCAAGGGCCGCTGCAAGTGCCAGCCGTCCTACCGCGCCAGCGTCTGGAGCAAGCGCGAGCAACGGCTGATCCGTAAGAGCTTCGCAACGGAGCACGACGCGAAGAATTGGCACGCCGAGGCGTCCAAGGCGCTCAGGCACGGTGTGATACCGCGACAGTCGCGTGTAACGCTCCGAGAGGCCGCAGCGGCGTTCATAGATGGCGCCAGGCGGGGTCACGTCCGCAACCGCAACGGCGAGCGGTACAAGCCGTCCGCCATTCGCGGCTATGAGCGCTGCTTACGGCTGCGGGTGCTGCCCAAGCTCGGTTCCGAGCCTTTGGGCGAGATCCAGCGCAAGGACATACAGGCTCTCGTCGACAAGTGGCTGTCCGAGGGGCTCGACCCGTCCACGATCAAGAACACGGTCAACCCGTTGCAGGCGGTCTACCGCTACGCGGTGAAGCGCGAGCAGGTGGCAGACAACCCGACTCGCGGGCTCGAGCTCCCACGGGCCGAGGGCCGACGTGACCACGTGGCCAGCCCGGCTGGGGCGGTCGCGTTGCTGGAGGCTCTGCCGATGGAGGACCGGGCGTTGTGGGCCACCGCGTTCTACGCGGGCCTCCGGCGCGGCGAGTTGCGGGCGCTCGACTGGTCCGCGGTCGATCTGGCACAAGGCGTGATTCGCGTCGTGAGGGCATGGGATGACAACGAGGACGCCATCGCGGTCAAGACCCGCGCCGGCAAGCGCGACGTGCCGATCGCGGCCCCGCTGCGGGACTGTCTCGTGGAGCACCGCATGAGGACGGGCGGCGCGGGGTTCGTGTTCGGCTCGACGGCTACCGCCCCCTTCGTGCCGTCGACGGTGCGCAGGCGTGCGCGGGCGGCGTGGAAGGCCGCGAAGCTCGAGCCGATCGGGCTGCACGAGTGCCGCCACACGTTCGCGTCGCTGATGATCGCGGCGGGCGTCAACGTCAAGGCGCTCAGCACATACATGGGCCATGCGTCCGTGACGATCACGCTCGACCGCTACGGCCACATGTTCCCCGGCCACGAGGCAGAGGTCGTGCGCAGCTTGGACGCCTACCTGGCGCGTGCCGCCGAGCCGGTGCGGGAAAAAGTGCGGGAAGCCGACGCCGCCCCCGACCGGGCCCTAGCGGGCGACAGCGGAGAGGGCGCCGCGTAGCCGTGCGGGTTTTGGCTCTACAGCGCGCCCCGGGCTGGACTTCGAATCCCCGTGGCGGTACTTCCCCGCCCGGTCGGCCCGGTGTGGCTCTAGCAGCGAGGATTCCACTTCTGAAGCGGGATTCCGCGTCACCGCCGGCCATCGCCGGGCGGGGTCTTCACTCCGGTTGACCCCGGTTGACCCCGGCTGATTTCCGGGGCGCTTTCGGCGCGACTTCGGCGCGGTGCGTGCTGACCGGGGATGGCCCCCGGTGCCGACGGCGGCTCGTGATGCTCGCCTCGACCCTGCTTAGCGGCCACCGCGCGGCGCGGACGCCCCGATCACAAGTGACTGCCGCTTGTCGTCCAAAGCGGCAGTCTCGCCTCCTCCCGCAGCCCGGGCGGCTTCGAGGGCTCCTTGCCAGTCATCGCTTGAAGCGGAGTCATAAATCTGGGGCTAGCACGGATGCCTTCTTAGAGGTGACCCCGATGTCGCGGCGCCGACCCCGGCGTAGCGTCGCCCTCACGTTGGTCATCACAAACAAGGAGCGGGTCATGATCGGGCGCAGACTACTTCTACCGGCGGTTGTCGCCTCGGTCCTGCGAAGGACCGCGTTAGCGGCCTCAACACTGGGCAGCATTGCGCTGTTGGCGGTGGCTGCAGCTCCGGCTCCGGCGGCCTCACCGCAGGGCCAAGGACTGTTTGACTTCGGGACGTTCAACTGCGAGGAGATTGGCGAAATCTCAATCGTCGGTCCCAAGCCTGCAGAGGCGACCGGAGGCTTTACCTCGACCGGCGAAACCGTGATAACGCTGTCTATCTCCGGCACCGCGACCTTTGACGGCCAGACCTTCAGCTTCGCGAAGAGCTACGGCAACAAGGCGGGATTGGAGTCCTTCACGTGCACTCAGCACTTCGAGGAGGACGGCAACGTCAGCGACCTGACCGTCGTAGTCGCAGTCGTTCCCCCGCAATAGCGAGGTCTCCCGCGCGCTCACCCTTCGGAGCGCGGGCGCGCCCACGACTGCGACATCGCCTATTCCCGCAGCCCGGCGGCTTCGAGGGCCTCGCCTCGTTCGGTGAACCAGTTGACCCGCAGCAGCCTCCCATTGCGGAACGTGGTGACCGACCAGTAGCTGAACACGACCGATGCACCGCTCTCCGTGCCTTGCAGCTCACCCCGCAAGTGCTGGACGACGCCGTCGTCTCCGGCCTCGACAAGTTCGACGTCTTCAAGGACACCATCACGCAAGGCCCCGATGACCCCGACATAGAAGTCCCAGACAGCTTCGCGACCACGGATTGCATCGGACTCGGGCCAGTCCCGGGCGGGAATGACTTCGACCTCAGGGTCATTGAGCACCAACCACGCGGCCCTGTCACGCCGATTGAAAGCGTCGAGTGCCCTCCCCAGGACGGCCATGTTCTCTTGCGACATCTCCACGCAGTCTCTCGCCAACGCCGCTTTCCATGCAACGCGGGAGTGCTGCTCTCGTCCACAGCGGCACTCCGCTAGTCCGGCAAGCTGGCGGCCTCGAGTGCGTTGGAGCGGTCCAGGAAGTCCTGTTGCCGGATGACCAAGCCCCGCCGGAGCTTGAAGAGCTGGAATACCGGCTCGCTTACCGCCACGCCGCTGCCGGATCCATGTCCCTTCTGCTCGGTGGTGACGAGAAACCTGTCTCCGAAGTCGAGCACTTCTTCGGGGTCCCACCGGATGTCCTCGAATGCATCGAGCCAATACCGCCAGAGCTGGAGGTATCCGTCATGGCCGTGAAAGACCGGCTCCGCGTCAGGGGGCATCAGGTCACTGCTGGGGCGATACTCGCTCCCGGGATCCCAGCCGACGAGAACGACGTCGAAGTCGCGACGGTTGGCTGCCGCGTATGCGAGACGTACAGCGCGAGCGAGCATCAGCCGCCGAAGCCGAGAGCGCGGCGGCAGCCGCGCGAGGGCGTCGGCGAGCAGGCGGTAAAGGGCGGGAAAGCGGACGTAGACGTGCTGATCAAGGCTCCGGCACCGCCTCGCTCTTTCACTAAGAGGACGGAGCGCGATCCGGGTCCCGTGCAAGCTCTCGACGCTCTCCTGCGACATCGCCATCAGTATCTCGCGGCCGGGTGGAGTGCCCCTTTCCATGCAAGGAGCGGCGCTTGGTGCGGCTCGCCGATTCTGTGCGGCACCCGTGGAGCGCGCCGCTACACGCCGACGACAGCGACCGGGCGCTCTGGGCGACAGCGTTCTACGGCGGGTTGCGGAGAGGCGAGCTGCGGGCGCTGCGGGTCACCGGCCTGGACCTGCGGGCCGGCCTGATCCATGTCCGCCGCGGTTGGGCCGACGTCGACGGCGAGCAGGGAGCCAAGAGCGCCAAGGCGCGGAGGGCGGTGCCGATCATCGGCCCGCTGCGCCCAGTGCTCCGCGAGCACCTGCTGCGAACCGGCCGTCGCGGCGACGACCTGGTGTTCGGCGAGACGGCCACGGTGCCGTTCAATCCGACGGCGGTCCGGGCCAGGGCGCGCGAGGCGTGGCAGGCCGCCGAGCTCGAGCCGTACACGATGCACTCGGCCCGGCACCACTTCGCGAGCGCACTGATGGCCGCTGGCGTCGACATCCTCCGGGTGGCTCAACTCATGGGCCACGCCGACACAAGACGACCACGAAGGTGTACGGCCACTTGTTCGCGGATGCCTACGAGCGGGCGGTCGCGCAGGTCGATACGTGGCTCGCCGGGCGGGCACCGGCGGCCGGGCTACGGGAGGTGTGAGGCGGCGAGTTCGGCGCCTAGCGCCGCGCAGGGCCATCCGGGCGGGTGCGGTCGCGACCGTCGGCGGTGAGATCCTCGTCGAACCGAACCCTGGCCTCGAGCAGCAGGGGAGGCTCGTCGAGTGCCGGTTCACCTTTCCGGGCCAGCCCGAGCGAATCGCCTTCGTCTTCTTCGCGCCAGCGAATCCATGAGTTTGGAGTGACTGGGAAGACCGGTCACAGACCGGCCTCCCCAGCGTGCTCGAAGCGACGCGTGCAGCGGCGTTGGTGGTTGCTGGTCAGAGCTTGAGCGTGGCGCGCCTCGCGTGAGAGGCCCGACGCCACGGGACGCGGTCAGGGCGTCGATGTGCGTCCGTGGCCGGTAACTCGACGGCTTCGTGGTGCTACCCCCGCGCGGGTAGTATGTGCCATCGCTCGAGTGCGAACCGCACCACATGAGGAAACAGTGTGCGCGTCAGGCAGGCCCGGTGTTCTGGTCCGCGTCGGGACGAGCCAGAGCGAGGCGGTGAGCTCGGATTGGAGCGGCCGCGGTGTGCTGCCCGTAACTGCTAAGGCGCTGCGACTGGAGGCAGGCGAGCCTACCGTCGCCGACCCGGCGGCCCGGCGATGATCGCTCGTTCGTGAGCGCGGGGCCGCGTCCCGGCTCCGGCCAGGGGTCGCCGCCAGACCCCGACGGTGTGGCGTTGACGCGGTCGCCGGGGTTCTGGCGGCTGATGGGGTATGCCGCGTTCTTCGGGGTGGTCCTAGCGTTCGCCAGCCTGGCGTTTTTGGGGTTGGTTAAGGGCGGGACCGACCTCTGGTTCACGCTTCCGAAGAACCCCGGCTGGTTCGATGGGAGCCTCTGGTGGGTGGCGGTGACCGCGGCCGCCGGGATGCTCGTCGGCGTGCTTCGACGGCTGTTTCGGCTTCCGGGCAAGTTGCCCGGCACCGTCCAAGAGCTGAAGGAACAGCGTGTCGAGCCCTCCACGGCCCCGAAGGCGGTTGCCGTATCGCTTGTGTCGCTGGCCGGCGGTGCGAGCCTCGGGCCGGAGGGCGGACTGGGGCTGATGGGGGGCGGGCTGGGAACCTGGGTCTCGGAGCGGAAGCAACTCAGCGAGGACATGCGGCACACGAACACGCTCACCGGAATGTCCGCAGCGTACGGCGGCCTGTTGTCGGCTCCGATCTTGGCCACGATTCTGGTGCTCGAGCTTGCGCGTCCGAAGGGCGCTCGCTTCTCGGAGACGCTGGTCGGGGGTCTGCTGGCCTCGACGGTCGCGTTCGCGGTGTATTTTCCGATCGCGGGGTCGACGTTCGTCGGGATCTACTCGGTGCCGTCGTTTAAGTACGAGGACTGGCAGCTGCTGGCGGCCGTTCCCCTGGGCCTGGCCGCCGGGACGCTGGCGCTGATCACGATGGTCGCGGTCGCGGTCTTCACGCGGCTCGCCGCTCGGCTCGGCAATCGGACGATTCTTCGCTCGGCGATCGGGGGAGTCGGCTTCGGGCTGGTCGGCGTGGCGCTGCCGCTGACGCTGTTCACCGGAACCGATCAGCTCACGACCGTGATCGACGAAGGGGCGGCGCTCGGCGCCGGTCTGTTGATCGCGGTCGTGTTCGCGAAGATCCTCGTGTTCGCGCTCTGTGAGGCCACCGGCTT
>JBKPSR010000167.1:0-19061 GCA_046735115.1 Actinomycetota bacterium | reverse complement strand
CCTGGAGAAGTCGGGCGCGAGCACCGTCGCGCGGGTCGGCGGTCAGGCGACGAACGAAGAGGGGTTCCTCGTCCAGCACCTGATGCGAAGCGGGCTGGGCGCGAATGACATCGCGGTGGGCGACGCCGGCGCGGGAGGCGCATCCTCCGCGGCCTCCCTCGCGCGCGCGCTCGCGCGCGTGGATCTGTCGGCGCGGGTCACGGACATCGATCACGCGGGCGCGATCCTCGTGCTGGACACCGAGCTCGTGGACGAGGCGCCGATTCTCGACCTGCGCGTCCGGAAGGCCGTGCGGAGAAACGGCGCCCGGCTCGTCGTGGCATCGAGCCGTCCGTCGACGCTCGACGCAGCCGCCTCGGCCGCGCTCCGCTTCGCGCCGGGAGCCGCCGAGGCCGCCCTGGGCGCGCTAGCCGGCGCGCTCGGCTCGCCACGCGTGAGCGGGTCCCTCGACGAGCTCGCCCGCAGCGCCCGCGCGGAGGCGGGCTTCATCCCGGGACGCGTGTCCGCGAACGGCGGGAGGCCCGCCGGCGTGGATGCCGTGCGCTCCGTCGCGGATGTGCTGCGCGGCGCGGACGATGTCGTCGTGATCTGGGGTGAGCGGGTGGTGTGCGGCGGTCGCGGCATGCAGGCGGGGCAGGCCTTGGTGGCGGTCGCGGACGCGCTCGAGATCACGGGTAGGGCCGAGTCGGGCCTGATCGGCATTCCGGCCGAGTCCAACGGCCGCGGCCTCCGGGAGGTGGGCTGCGTGGCCGGACTGGGTCCCGGACTGACGGACGCCGACCCGCCGTCGGCCGATGGCATCGGCGCCCTGTTCCTTTTCGAGGCGGCCGCCTCGGAGGCCGACATGGAGGGCGCCGCCGGGGTCGTCGCGTTCGCTCAGTTCCGCAACGAGGCGCTCGACAGCCACGCCGACGTGGTGTTCCCGGCGCCCGTCTACGCCGAGAAGGACGGGACCGTCACGCACCCCGACGGGCGCGTCCAGCGCGTGCGCCAGGCGCTCGGGCACCCGGGCCAGAGCCGCGCCGCCTGGAGCGTACTCGTGGAGCTCGGCGACCTCCTCGGCGCGGACACCGGCGCGCGCTCGTCACCCGCGGTCACCGCGCTGATCGCGGATGCGGTTCCCCTCTACGCGGGCATCACCCTCGACGAGATCGGCGGCGACGGCATCCGCTGGCAGGAGCGCGAGGCGGCGTCGACGCTCCCGGAGGCGCCGCTGTCCACCGAGCCGCTCCCGCAGCCGCCGTCCGCCCCTGACGGCGTCGTGCTCGCATTCGCGCCCACGCTCTGGAGCGGTCCGGTCGTCGAGCAATCGCCCTCGCTCCGCTTCCTGTCGACCGAGCTGCGCGCTCTGCTGTCCGTCGGGGACGCGCGCCGGCTCGGTGTGGCGGACGGCGACGAGGTGGAGCTGCGCCAGGACGGCGGCAGCGTTCGGGCGATCGCGATCGTGCGCACCGCGGTGCCGGCGGGGAGCGCCTTCCTCTCGCCGCCGGCGCTCGCCGAGGGTCCGGTGGAGGTACGAGCAGCCGAGGCGGTCGTCGCCTGATGCCCATCGCCCTCGAGAGCACGATCTGGCTGATCGTGAAGCCGATAGTGATCTTCGCGTTCGTCCTCGGGATCGTCCCGATCATCCTCTGGCTCGAGCGCAAGCTGCTGGGCCGCTTCCAGTCGCGGATCGGCCCCAACCGCGTGGGCTTCCGAGGGCTGATGCAGCCGGCCGCCGACGTGCTCAAGCTGCTTTCCAAGGAGAGCTCGACGCCCGAGACCGCGGTCCCGTGGATGATGGCCATCGCGCCCGTGATCTCGATCGTGACGGCCGTCGCGACCCTCGCCGTCATCCCCTGGGGCCCGGTGGGCGCGTGGGGCGGGGACGTCGGCATCTACGGCATCGACGTCTCGATCGCGCTTCTCTACTTCTTCGCCTTCGGCTCGCTCGCGTTCTACGGGCTGCTGCTCGGCGGCTGGTCGTCGGGCTCCAAGTACTCCTTCCTCGGCGCGATGCGCTCCGCCGCGCAGCTCATCTCCTACGAGGTTGCACTCGGCCTCTCGCTGCTGGGCGTCGCGATGACGGCGGGCTCGCTCTCGCTCGTCGACATCGTGAGCTCGCAGGACAACATCTGGTACGTCGTCCCGCAGTTCGTCGGCTTCTGCATCTTCCTCGTGGCCGGCTTCGCCGAGACCGGGCGCGCCCCCTTCGACCTTCCCGAGGGCGACGCCGAGATCGTCGGCGGCTACAACACCGAGTTCGGCGGGATGCGCTTCGGCTCGTTCTTCATGGCCGAGTACATCGAGGTCGTGATCATCTCCGGCATCGCCGCGGCCTGTTTCCTGGGCGGCTGGCACGGGCCTGGCCCGGACGCGCTCGGCCCGCTCTGGATGTTCCTGAAGCTGATGCTCGGCGTGATCTTCTTCATCTGGATCCGCGCCTCCGTGCCCCGGCTGCGCTACGACCAGCTGATGTCGTTCGGCTGGAAGGTCCTGCTGCCGCTGGCCACGCTGAACGTCCTGATCACGGCAACCGTGGTCGTCCTCGACGACGAGAGTTGGTGGATCTGGTGAGTCCCTTCGCGTGGGACGACGACGTCGTTCAGGTCCAGCGCGGGCCCGAGCCCGGCGGTGTCGGAGCGACATACCGAGTCTTCGGTGAGACACTGCGCGGCCTCCGCACCACCTTCGGCCGGCTCCTGGAGGGCCATCACACGATCGAGTACCCGGAGGAGAAAACGCCGGTCTACCCCCGCTTCCGCGGCCGGCACAAGCTGCACCGCTTCGAGGAGACCGGGCTCGAGAAGTGCGTGGGCTGCTCGCTGTGCGCGGCGGCCTGCCCCGCGGAGTGCATCCGCGTGGTGGCCGCCGAGAACACGCCGGACAACCAGGTGTCCGCCGGCGAGCGCTACGCGGCGGTCTACGAGATCAACATGACCCGCTGCATCTTCTGCGGCTATTGCGAGCTGGCCTGCCCGTTCGACGCGATCACGATGGGGAACGACTACGAGCTCGCCGACTACAGCCGCAGCGACCTGATCTTCACGAAGGAGATGCTGCTCAGCGACCCGCCCGAGCACACGCCGCTCAGGCGCGAGGGGGAGTAGCCGTGTGGTTCGAGGACGTCATCTTCTTCATCGCCGCCATCGGTGCGCTGGCGGGGGCCCTCGGCGTGGTGCTGCTCCAGAACCCGTTCTACAGTGTGCTCTCGCTCGTCTGCCACCTGCTTGGGCTCGCGGTGCTGTTCCTGCTGCTGAGCGCGGAGTTCCTGGCGGCCGCGCAGGTGGTGGTCTACGCCGGCGCGGTGATGGTGCTCTACGTGTTCGTCGTGGCCTACATCGGCGGCGCCGACGAGCCGCTGCGCCCTGAGGGCGGCGGCGTTGCCGTGTTCGGGCCCGTCTTCGCGCTCGCTCTCGCGGTCGAGCTCTGCATCGCGTTCATCTCGAGCGGCCTCCAGGCGCTCGACTCGCGGGGCGCGGACGTGGGCCCGGGCTTCGGCTCCCCCGGCCAGATCGGCGAGCTGCTCCTGACCGACTTCTTGATCCCGTTCGAGGCCGCGTCCTTCCTGCTGCTCGTGGCCGCGGTGGGCGCCGTGGTGCTCGCCCGGCGCAGGCGCGGCCTCGAGGACGAGGGCACCGGCCCGATGCGGGCCCGCGACGAGGTGACGCCGACCGAGACGCTGGAGGTCAGGGTGTAAGTGGACATCACCTGGTACCTGGTCCTGTCCGCGTTCATATTCGCGATCGGAGTCGCCGGCGTGATCTCTCGCCGGAACCCGCTCGTCGTGCTGCTCTGCCTCGAGCTGATGCTGAACGCGGGCAACCTGGCCCTGGTCGCGTTCGCGCGGATGCACGGCGGTGCGGGCGGCCAGGTGTTCGCGCTGATCGTGATGGTGATCGCGGCGTGTGAGGTCGTGATCGGCCTCGGGATCATCGTCGCGATGTACCGCAACCGGCTCCCGATCGACATCGACGAGATGTCCGAGCTGAGGGGTTGAGCGCCACCACCTACGGCTGGCTCGTGCTGGCGTTCCCGCTCGCGGGGATGGTCGCCATCTCGCTGGGCTGGCGGGTGCTCCCGGGACGGCTGCCCGGCTGGATCGCAACGTCGGCGATCTTTCTCGCGTTCCTGTCCTCGATCGGCGCGTTGGTCAAGATGCAGGACCTCCCCGAGGAGGAGCGCCACCTCGTCGACAGCCTCTGGACCTACGCGTCCACTGCGGACTTCCACGTGGACATGGCGATACTGGTCGACCCGCTGTCAGTGTTCATGTGCCTCGTCGTGAGCGGGGTGTCGTTCCTGATCCACCTCTACTCGGTCGCCTACATGACGAGCGACCGGGGCCACGCGCGCTATTTCGCGTACCTGAACTACTTCGTCTTTTCGATGCTGCTGCTGGTCCTGGCGGCGAACTTCGTGATCCTGATCATCGGCTGGGCGTTCGTCGGTGCGGCGTCGTATCTCCTGATCTCGTTCTGGTACCGGCGCGACACAGCCGTTCACGCCGGCATCAAGGCCTTCGTCATCAACGTGATCGGCGACGTCGGGCTCGTCGTGGGGGCGTTCCTGATCCTCGACCACGTCGGCTCGCTCGACTTCCTTCAAGTGTTCAGCCAGGTGAACGAGACCTTCCCCCGCAACGACGGCACGCTCGTCGCCGCGTGCCTCCTGCTGCTCGTCGGAGCCTTCGCCAAGTCGGCGCAGCTGCCGCTCCACACGTGGCTTCCGGACGCCATGGAGGGCCCCACGCCGGTCTCGGCCCTGATCCACGCCGCGACGATGGTCACCGCCGGCGTCTATCTCATCGCGCGCATGCACCCGCTCTTCGAGCAGGCGCCCACCGCGGCGGACGTCGGGGCGATCATCGGCTGCGCGACGCTCCTGTTCGCCGGAACCGTTGCGCTCGTGGTCACCGACCTCAAGCGCGTGATCGCCTATTCGACGATCTCGCAGATCGGCTACATGGTGATGGGCGTGTCCGCCGCTGCGTACAGCGCGGGCCTGTTCCACTTGATGACGCATGCGTTCTTCAAGGCGCTGCTGTTCATGGGAGCGGGCTCGGTGATCGGCGCGATGGCGGGGATCCAGGACATGGACCGCATGGGCGGGTTCCGGCGCGCGATGCCGTTCACGTTCATCACGTTCACGATCGGCGCGCTCTCGCTCGCGGGCTTCCCGTTCACCGCGGGCTGGTTCTCGAAAGACGAGATCATCGGGTTCCTGCTGAACCGGGGCGGCTTGTACGCGGTACTCGGCGTCCTCGGCTACGTCGGTGCCTTCCTCACGGCCTTCTACGCCTTCCGGATGGTGTTCCGGGTCTTCGCCGGCCAGCAGGCGCCCGAGGCGCGTGAGCTCGAGGGGGGCCACATCGCTCACGGCGACCCAGTGAACCCGATGACCGGCGAGCCCGAGGACACGGACGTCGGCTTCCCCGGTCCCGAGCACCACATCGCCGAGCGCGAGTGGCCGATGAAAGCGGCGATGGGCCCGCTCGCGCTGCTTGCGATCGTCGGCGGCTACATCGCGATCCCGGGCGTGGACAACGTGCTGGAGAAGTTCCTCGAGCCCACTTTCGCGGACTCGCGCTTCGCCGACACGCACCCGAGCACGGGCGCCGAGTGGATCGGGCTCGTCGTCGGCGGGGCGATCTCGATCGTCGGCATCGGGCTCGCGTTCCTCGTCTACATCCGCGAGCCCGGCACGGCCACGCGCCTGCGTGAGCGCTTCCCGCGGCTGCACGACTTCCTCTCCCACAAGTGGTACTTCGACGAGCTCTACGACGCCGTGTTCGTGCGGCCGATGGCCACGGCGGGCGGCTTCGGCCGGCGCGTCATCGAGACGGACTTCGTTCAGGGCACGATCGTGGGCGGCGCGACCGGGATCGTGCGCGTGGGCACCTCGGTTGCTCGCTCGATCCAGACCGGCTACCTGCGCGCCTACGCGCTGCTGCTGCTGCTCGGCGTGGCGGGGCTGACCCTCTACTTCCTGCTCAACAGCTCGTGACGTTCCACCTGACGATAATCCTCTTCGTACCCCTGCTCACGGGCCTCGTTGGCGCCTTCCTGCCTCGGGATGCGGCACGCTGGACCGTCCTGATCGGGACCCTGATCGTGCTCGCCTACGCCGTTGCGATCCTGATCGACTACGAGCCAGGCGGCGGCCTCCAATACGTGACCAACGACGAGTGGATCCCGGAGCTCGGCATCCACTACGCGCTCGGAGTGAACGGGATCAGCCTGTTCATGATCGCCCTGACCGCGATCGCCTGGGTGCCCTGCGCGCTTGTGGCGGCATTCAGCGAGCTTGACCGCCCGCGGCTCTTCTTCTTCCACCTAGGGCTGGCCGAGACAGCCGTGCTCGGCGCTTTCACAGCGCAGGACCTCGCGCTCTTCATTGTCTTCTTCGACCTGATGCTGGTGCCGTTCTACTTCCTGATCGGCGGCTGGGGCAGCGGCGACCGGGTGCGGGCCACGACCAAGTTCGTGATCTACACGCTGTCGGGCTCGCTGCTGATGATGGCCGCGGCGATCGCGCTGGGCGTGCTGGCGACTCCCGATGGCGGTCAGATCTCCTTCTTGCTCTCGGACCTGCGTGAGCGGTCCGTGCCGCTGGGCTCGCAGGAGTGGATCGTCCCGCTCTTCGCGCTCGCGTTCTTCGTGAAGGCGCCCCTGTTCCCGTTCCACGGCTGGGTGCCGGACACCTACCGCGCCACGTCGATCCCGGTCCTCGCGCTCCTGTCGGGAGTGCTGTCGAAGGTCGGCGTCTACGCCTTCCTGCAGATCGTGCTGCCGATCATGCCCGACGGCGCGCAGCACTGGCAGGAGCTGTTCATCATCCTCGCGGTCTTCTCGATCCTGTACGGGTCGGTCCTGGCCTTCTCGCAGGACAACATCCGGCTGGTACTGGCGTACTCCTCGATCGCCCAGCTCGGCTTCATCGTGCTGGGGATCTTCGCGTTCGAGGAAAAGGGCGCGCAGGGCGCGCTCTTCCAGATGCTGAACCACGGCATCGTGACGGTGGCCCTGTTCCTGATCGTGGGGGTGATCGCGCTGCGGGCGCGCGGAAGCGAGTCGCTCACGGAGCTGGGGGGAATGGCCTTCAGGGCGCCGGTGCTCGCGTCGCTCTTCCTCGTGATCGCGCTCGCCACGCTCGCCATGCCCGGTTCGGGGAACTTCATCGGCGAGATCCTGATCCTCTTCGGGACCTTCGAGAACAAGCTCGTCTACGGACTGGTCGCGTCCGTCGGCGTTGTGCTGGCGGCGGTCTACATGATCCGGCTCTACCAGGGCACGATGCACGGACGCGCTGGGCCGGCCGTCGAGTCGCGCGAGATCGACCATGTGAACCTGGCGGCCGTGGTGCCGCTGGTGGCGATCGTGGTGGCCCTCGGCCTGTATCCGAACTTCGTGGTGCACCGGACGGAGCGGGCCACCACCCAGGCGATCGCGAAGGCGCGCGTGGCAAGCAACGCGCAGGAGGTATCCGCGATCAGATGAGCACGCTGCTCGCCGCCGCGCAGGTGAAGCCTCCGGTCATCGACTACAAGGAGCTGTCGCCGCTCTTCGCCCTCGCGGGCGGGACCGTGATCGTGCTCATGGTCGGCCTGTTCCGCTCGCCCTTCGTGAGGCGGGCGCTTGTGCCGGCGCTCACGGCGGTCGCGATCGTCACCGCGATCGGCCTCACCATCTGGATCTGGGAGCCGGGCGACCAGCTGCCGATCGTGGAGGGCGCGCTCGGAGTCGACGCACTCTCGCTCGGCATCTCGATGCTGTTCTACGCCGCGGGCCTGGTGACGATCGTCCTCTCGCTGCGCTCCACCGCGACGCTCGAGGCAGGGCACGGCGAGTTCTACTCCCTCCTGCTCGGATCGATCACGGGCATGGTCGTGCTCGCCGAGGCCGAAAGCCTGATGACGCTCTTCATCGGGTTCGAGCTGCTCTCGATCCCGCTCTACGTCCTGTGCGCGACGCACCTGCGCCGGCGCACCTCGCTCGAGGCGGGGCTGAAGTATCTGGTGGTCGGGTCGGTCGGCTCCGCCACGCTCCTCTACGGGCTCGCGCTGATCTACGGTGCCACGGGCGCGCTCCGCTTCGACGGCATCTCCAACGCGCTGGAGGGCGACCAGCTGAGCGCATCGGACCCGCTGCTCCTGACGGGCATCGCGCTGGCGGCCACCGGCCTCGCCTTCAAGGCGTCGGTTGCGCCGTTCCACCAGTGGACCCCGGACGTGTACGAGGGCGCCCCGACGCCGATCACCACCTTCATGGCGGTCGCGACCAAGGCGGCGGCGTTCGCGATCCTGATCCGCCTGTTCGACCACGCGCTGGGCCTGGCCCAGCTCGACTGGGGACCGGCGCTCGCGTTCCTCGCGGCGACGACCATCGTCATCGGGAACGTGGGCGCGATCGCCCAGCGGTCGCTGAAGCGGATGCTCGCGTGGTCGAGCATCGCGCAGGCCGGCTACCTGCTCGCGGGGGTCGTGGTCGCCACCGAGCTGGGCGTGCGCGCCACGGCGTTCTACCTGGCCGTCTACCTGCTGATGAACGTGGCGGCGTTCGCTGTCGTCGTTGCGCGCGAGCGCACCAGTGAGTTCGGCGACGACCTGCGCTCGTTCGAGAACCTGGGCCGGGCCGCGCCCTGGCTGGCGTGGCCGATGACCATCGCGATGCTGTCGCTCGCCGGCTTCCCCGCCACCGCCGGCTTCATCGGCAAGTTCTTCCTGATCGACGCAGCGGTCGCGGGCGACTACACCTGGCTCGGTATCGCCATCGTCATCGGGTCTGTGCTGTCGCTCGCCTACTACCTGCGCGTGATCGCCGTCATGTGGATGGGCCGCTACGAGGTCGAGCTGCCGAGCGTGCCGCCACGACGCGTGCGCCCCGTGGCCGGCTGGTCACCGGAGGCCGACGCCTTCGCGCAGCCCGAGGTCGTGGCGGTCGCTGTGCTCTGCGCCGCCGCCACGATCTTCTTCGGCATCTGGCCCGACCCGCTGTTCGACGTCGCCCGTGACGTGAGCAGCGCACTGCCGAGCCTGCACTGAGGGGTCAGACCCCTTAAGCGCCAGGGACTCAAGGGGTCTGACCCCTTGAGCGGACTTGACACAGATGCCAAGCGGGAGTAGTTTGCGCGAACAGCGTTCGACATTATCGAATCCTAATCGGACGCGAGAGGAGGAGAAGTGGAAGAGCACTCACTGTCCCAGCGAGTTCTTGCGGAGACACTCGGGACCGCCCTGCTGGTGCTTGTGGGTCCGGGCTCCGTGGTCGCGACGCTCGTCCTGGCGGGCGACAAGGTGCCCGCGATCGACGGGTCCGACCTGCTCGGCATCTCGTTCGCTTTTGGGCTCGTCATCACAGCGCTCGTGTACGCGATCGGGAAGGTCTCGGGCTGCCACATCAACCCGGCCGTGACCTTCGCGCTGGCGACCACGAAGCGCTTCCCGTGGAAAGAGGTGCCTCACTACTGGGGCGCCCAGCTCGTCGGCGGCACGCTCGGCGCGTTCGGCATCTGGGCGCTGTTCACCCAGACCGGCATCGACATGGGACTCGGGGCGGCCTCGTTCAACGAGGACACCTACTCGTGGGGCGCGGCGATCTTCGCCGAGTTCATCGGCACCGGGATCCTCATGTTCGCAATCCTGGGCATCGTCGACGCACGCTCGCCCGGCGACTTCGCCGGCATTGTCATCGGCGGCGTGGTCGTGGCGATCATCATGGTGGTCGGGCCGATCACGGCGGCGTCGCTGAACCCGGCCCGCGCGTTCGGGCCGGAGCTCGTGCTGTCCATCGGCGGCGGCACCACGCACTGGAACCAGATCATTCCCGTGTATCTGCTGCCCGGATTCGCCGGAGCCGCGGCTGCGGCGTTCACGTACGACTTCCTCGCTACGCCGCGCAAGCGGGTCCAGCCGATCGAGAGCGCCGTCACGCATCCCGACCCCGTCGAAGCCCTCGCGGCCAAGTAGAGAGGAGCAGGAATGGCTACTGTCGCGACACCGATGAAGAAGCTCCTGAACGACCCCGCCGAGGTGGTGAGGGAGTCGCTGGCCGGCCTGGCCGCAGCGCACGGCGACCTGCTGCGGTACGACTCGGAGGCTCAGATCCTCGTCCGCGCCGACGCGCCGGGCAACAAGGTCGGTCTCGTATCGGGCGGCGGCTCGGGACACGAGCCGATGCACGGCGGGTTCGTGGGAGCGGGCATGCTGGACGCGGCCTGCCCGGGTGAGGTCTTCACCTCACCCGTGCCGGAGCAGATGCTCGCGGCGACGAAGGCGATCGACGCCGGCAAGGGCGTCGTGCACATCGTCAAGAACTACACGGGCGACGTGATGAACTTCAAGCTCGCGGCCGAGGACGCGGAGGACGAGGGCATCCAGGTCGAGTCCGTGCTGATCGACGACGACGTCGCCGTGCAGGACTCGCTCTACACGGCGGGCCGCCGCGGCGTCGGCGCCACGGTGCTCGCCGAGAAGATCGCGGGGGCCGCAGCCCAGCGCGGAGCCGACCTGGCCTCCGTGGCCGGGTTGGCGCGGCGCGTGAACGAGAGGGCTCGCTCCTACGGCATCGCCCTGTCGTCGTGCATCCCGCCCGCGGCAGGCGCGCCGATCTTCGAGCTCCCGGACGGCGAGATGGAAGTCGGCATCGGGATCCACGGCGAGCCGGGGCGCGAGCGCCGGCCGCTGGGAAGCGCCGGCGAGATAGCGGAGCTCATGATCGAAGCGGTGGTGAGCGACCTCGCCCCCGCCGACGGAGCGGCCGTGCTGCCGTTCGTCAACGGCATGGGCGGCACGCCGCAGCTGGAGCTCTACCTCGTCTATGGGGAGATCGACAGGCGCCTGCGCGAGCGGGGCCTGCGCCCGCAGCGGCGGCTGGTCGGCAGCTACATCACGTCGCTCGAGATGGCGGGCGCGTCGCTCACGCTGCTCGAGCTGGATGACGAGCTGACCGCCCTGTGGGATGCTCCCGTCCACACCCCCGCATTGCGCTGGGGGGCGTGAGCCGATGATCGCAGGAGCCGCGGTGCGCACGACCACGATCCACGCCTGGATGACCACGATCGCGGAGTCCGTGAAGGATCGGCGCGACTACCTGACCCAGCTGGACGCGGCGATCGGCGACGGCGACCACGGCGTGAACATGGACCGCGGCTTCGATGCGGTCGGCAAGGCGCTGGCGGCGCAAAACGGAGCCGTCCCACCGGGGAAGCTCCTCACCCTCGCCGGCAAGACGCTCGTATCGACAGTGGGTGGGGCGAGCGGCCCGCTCTGGGGGACAGCGTTCCGCCGAGCGGGGCGCTCGCTGGGCGACGCGGAGGAGTTCGACGGGCACGACCTGCTCGCCGCCCTTCGCGCCGCCCTCGAAGGCGTCGTGGAGCTTGGCGCCGCCCAGCCCGGAGACAAGACCATGGTCGACGCGCTCGGTCCCGGGATCGACGCCCTGGCGAGCTCGCTCGACGCGGGTGAGCCGCTAGAGAAGGCGCTCTCCGCGGCAACCGCGGCGGCCGATGAAGGCGCGCGGGCCACGGTTCCGCTTCAGGCCAGGAAGGGCCGTGCCTCCTATCTCGGCGAACGCTCAATAGGGCACCAGGACCCGGGCGCGACCTCGGCCGCGCTCATCATGGCCGCGCTGCAGCGGGCCGTCGAGGCCGAGGGCCGATGAGGACGGCCGCGTCTCCGCCGGCAGGCGAGCGGGTGAGCTGATGAGCGAGCGGGTCCTGCGCGGCGCCCCCGCGTCGCCCGGGCTCGCTGCCGGGCGCGCGCGGGTGCTGTTCGCTCCCTCCACGGGATCCGCGCGTGAGCCCGTTCCTGAGGCCGAGCTCGAGGCTGAGGCTGAGCGGGCGCAGGCCGCCCTTGCCGCTGCCGCGTCGGAACTCGAGCGAATCGGCGCCGAGTTGCGTGAGAGCGGCCGTGAAGACGAGGCAGAGATCGTCGAGACCGGAGCCCTCATGGCGGCGGACCCGGTGCTCGCCGGGGCCGTGAACGCTGCCGTGCTGGAGTCGCGCGTGGCCGCGGCAGACGCGCTGCTGGCCGCGACCGACAAACACGCCGAGGCGATCGAGTCGCTCCCCGACGCCGTGCTGGCCGCGCGCGCCGACGACGTGCGCTCGCTCGGCCGCCGGGCGGCCCGGATCGCGAGCAGCGGCGAGTCTCAGGAGCGCCGCAACGGCTCGCGATTCATCCTCGTAGCGGACGACCTCGGTCCAGCCGATGTCGCCGAGCACGGCGACCAGGTGGCGGGGATAGCACTGTCCGGCGGGGCGGTCACCGCCCACGCGGCGATCGTCGCCCGTTCGCTCGGCATCCCGATGGCGGTCCAGGCGGGCGCGGAGCTGCTCGATGTCGCGGCCGGGAGCGCCCTTGTGGTCGACGGCGGCGAGGGCGAGGTCGTGCTCGATGCCTCTCCTGCACGGCTCGGACTCGCCGAGGAAGCGACGCGCGCACGCGCACACGCGCGCGTGAAAGAGTGCGCCGAGAGCGGCCTGCCGGCGGTGACCGCCGACGGCCGCCGGGTGCGCGTCCTCGTGAACGCCGCGACGACCGCCGAGGTGGCGGCCGGCCTCGCGGCGGGGGCCGAGGGCGCAGGCCTGATCAGGACCGAGCTGGCCTTCCTCGACGCCGCCTCCTGGCCCTCGCGGGTGGATCACGTGCGGATGCTGACGCCGCTCCTGGCGAGCCTCCACGGCTCCACCGCCACCGTGCGCGTGCTCGACTTCGGCGGGGATAAGGTGCCCCCGTTCCTGAAGGACGAGCCCCGGCGAGGCATGGAGCTGCTGCTGGCGCACCCAGGCGCGCTGCGCGCCCAGCTGACGGCGATCTCCGAGGTCGCCAATGGTGCCGAGCTGCGCGTCCTCCTACCTCTGGTGCGGGGAGTCGAGGACGTCAGGCTCACGACGGCGGTGCGCGACAGCCTCGGCCTCCGACTCAGCCTCGGCGCGATGATCGAGCTGCCGGAGGCAGCCGCTGCGGCGCACGAGATAGCCGCCGAGTGTGACTTCCTGAGCGTCGGCACGAACGACCTGACGCACGCGACCCTCGGAACGGATCGCTTTGCGCGCGGCGAGGCACCGACTCATGATCCCCGGGTGCTGCGCCACATCGCGGCAGCGGCAAGCGCGGCGAAGGAAGCGGGGATCTCGCTGGAGGTATGCGGCGAGGCGGCCTCGGACGCGCTGATGGTACCGCTGCTCGTGGGCATCGGAGCCGACGAGCTAAGCGTGGGCGCGGCCCGGGTGGGCACCGTCCGCGCGTGGATCCGGCGGCTGCATCACCGCGGCGCGGTGGAGCTGGCCCGCCAAGCGCTGGAGGCCGGCGATGCGTCGAGCGTCGAGGCGCTGGCGCGGCCGCTGGCGCCGGTGGACTAGGCGCGCCCCTGTGTAAGCCTCGGTGCCTGTTACCGCAGCGCCGGTTCGGGGGAACGGCGGCAATGATGGGTGGGCGACCGCCCCGGGGCGGTGTGGTCCTTGGGGGTGGGTCGACTTTTGTACCGACCTCGGTACAAAACTCGACGAATCCGCCCCGCGCGAGGCGAATCCAACCAACCCGCCCGCAGCGAGCCCCCCTCCCCTCAATGCTGTTGTTGCCGCCGCCAAAGGCGGCGGCACTCAGTCGCTCAGGGTCGCAACGCGCTCCCGAAGGGCGTCCAGCGCCGCGCCTGCGTCCTCGCCGGCCGCCGTCAGTCGCAGCTCCGTGCCGCCCTTCGCGCCGAGCGCCAGCACCGTGAGCAGGCTCTTCGCGTCGGCTTCCCGGCCGTTCGCGGCCACCTGGATCGATGCGTCGAAGGCCATCGCCGTCCGGACGAAGTCCGCTGCCGGCCGAGCGTGGAGATCCACTGCGTCGGGAAGCGTCACGAACACCGTCGGTGAGCCAGCCGCCTGCTCAGAGCTTGCCTGCGCCACGAGCCTCCTCCGCGGATCGCACGACATCGCCGAGCGGCATGTTCGCGGAGGCGGTGACCGCCGCCGCGACCGCCCCCTCCACGATCGGCGCGTCGGCCAGCCGGACGTGGCCGTTCGCTTGCCGCTCCAGCACGTGGCGGACCGTGAGGATGGCGCTTCCGAGATCGCCCAGGATCACGACGCCGGACCCCTGGTCGGCCGCCTTGATGGCCGCCCGGACCCGATCCTCGTCCGTCCCGAGGCTGCCATCAGGCAGCCCGCCGGCGGGCTCGATGCGGACATCCGGTCCGGCCATCTGCGACGCGAGGGCAGCCAGGCCCTCCGCAAGGTCCGCGCTGTGCGATACGACTACGATCCCGACCACGGTCCTCTCCTCCTTAGTCCGTCGCCGAGCTAATCTACACTATCGAAGTGGATTCGACAATATCGAATCAATCTGAACGTGTCTCGGCGGGTTCGACCCGCGGAGCACGCGCCCCAAAGCGGGGAACGATCCAGTCGGTCGATCGCGCCGCGCGCATCCTCAAGGCGCTTGCCGCAGGCCCGCGGCGGCTGGGTGTGAGCGAGCTGGCGGATCGCCTCCAGCTGTCCCGGCCCACCGTTCACGGGCTCCTTCGGACTCTGCTGGCACACGGGTTCGTCGAGCAGGACCGCGATTCCGACAAGTACCAGCTGGGCGCCGGACTGCTGCAGCTCGGCAACTCGTACCTTGACCTGAATGAGCTCCGCGCGCGCTCGATCGTCCACGCGGAGCGGCTTGCCGAGCGCGCCGACGCGGCGGTCCGCGTCGGCGTCATGCATGGGGCAACCGTGGTCGTGGTCCACCACGTCTTCAGGCCCGACACGACGCTTCAGATCCTCGAGGTGGGCGCGGAGCTGCCGGTGCACGCGAGCGCGCTTGGAAAGGCCATTCTCGCCTTCGCCCCGGCTGAGCTGCTCGACGACCTGCTCGAGGAGGCCCCCACCAAGCTCACGAGCCGAACGCTCACGGCGGCGGCGCTCCGCAAGGAGCTCATCTCCACGCGCGACAGCGGAATAGCGCGTGAGCGCGACGAGGCCGTGCTCGGCGAGTCGAGCGTAGCCGGAGCGATCTTCGACCACTCCGGTCACGCCGTCGGAAGCATCGGCGTGGTGGGCGACACGGATCGGATACTCCCTCGCGGGCCCACCCGCGGCATCACGAGCGCGGTCGCCGAGGCGGCCCGGGGCGTGTCGCGGGAGCTGGGTGCGCGCCGCTGGCCCGCTCCCCCGATCTAAGCGGCCCACACTCAAGGGGTCTGACCCCTTAAGTGGGCTCGACCCATGGGGTCTGACCCCTTAAGTGGGCTCGACTCATGGGGTCTGACCCCATTGAGGGTCGGGTACGCTGCCCGCAGCGACGGAGGGAGACGGCATGAGCGAGAACCTGGCGACGATTCTCACGGACACCGCCGAGCAGCACGGCGACAAGACGGCCTTCAAGCTCGACGACATCGAGCTGAGCTACGCCATGCTCGACGAGGGCAGCGCGCGAGTCGCCGGGCTCCTGAAGTCGAAGGGGCTCGAGGCCGGGGACCGGGTCGGGCTGATGATGCCGAACGTGCCCTACTTCCCGGTCGTCTACTTCGGGATTCTGCGCGCCGGCGGCGTCGTCGTGCCGATGAACGTGCTCCTGAAGAAGCGCGAGGTCGCCTTCTACCTCGCCGACCCGGAGGCGCGCTTCCTGTTCGCATGGGGCGACTTCGCCGAGGCGGCCGAGGCCGGCGCGGAGGAGTCGGGCGCCGAGGTCATCCTCGTCAAGCCGAGCGACTTCGAGAAGCTCCTCGCCGAGCAGGAGGCCGACCGCGACATGGCCGACAAGGCGGGGGACGACACGGCGGTGATCCTCTACACCTCGGGCACCACCGGCAAGCCGAAGGGCGCCGAGCTCACCCACTCGAACCTGTCCAGGAACTCGAAGGGCGTGTCGGAAAAGCTGGGCGAGATGACCGAGAAGGACGTCCTGCTCGGGGCGCTTCCGCTCTTCCACTCGTTCGGGCAGACGTGCACGATGAACAGCGCCGTGAGCGTGGGCGCGACGGTCACGATGCTGCCGCGCTTCGATCCCGACAAGGCGCTCGAGATCATCGACCGCGACAGGGTCACGCTCTTCCAGGGCGTACCGACGATGTACAACGCCATGCTCCACTCGCACTCGTGCGAGAGCGCCGACTGCTCGACGCTTCGCATCTGCATGTCGGGCGGCGCGGCGATGCCCGCCGAGCTGATGCGCTCCTTCGAGGAGAAGTTCGGCTGCATCATCCTCGAGGGCTACGGGCTCTCGGAGACCTCGCCGGTCGCCTCCTTCAACCACCCGGACCGAGAGCGCAAGCCCGGCTCGATCGGGACGCCGATCGAGGGCGTCGAGATGCAGGTCTGGGACGACGACGGGAACGAGGTGCCGCAGGGCGAGGTCGGCGAGATCGTCATCCGCGGCCACAACATCATGAAGGGCTACTGGAACCGGCCGGACGCGAACAAGGACGCGATAACAGGCGACGGCTGGTTCCGCACCGGCGACATGGCGAAGATGGACGAGGACGGCTACTTCTTCATCGTCGACCGGAAGAAGGACCTGATCATCCGCGGCGGCTACAACGTCTACCCGCGCGAGATCGAGGAGGTGCTCTACGAGCACCCGCAGGTCCAGGAGGCGGCCGTCGTCGGCGTGCCGCACGACGAGCTCGGCGAGGAGGTCGGCGCCGCCGTGGTGCTGAAGGAGGGCGAGTCGCTCGAGGCCGACGAGCTCAAGAGCTACGTCAAGGAGCAGGTCGCCGCGTACAAGTACCCGCGGAGGATCTGGTTCGTCGACGAGCTCCCGAAGGGCCCGACCGGCAAGATCCTGAAGCGCGAGATCGAGGTGCCGGAGAAGGTCGAAGCCTCGAGCGCCTCCTAGGACGCTGGCCCACCTGGTCGACTCGCCGCGCTGGATCCGCGCCAGGCGGGGCGGCGAGACCGTGGCCGACAGCCGCAGGACGAAGCTGCTCTACCAGCCGCCGAAGGTGATTCCCGTGCACGTCTTCCCGGAGGAGGACGTGCGCCTCGACCTGCTCCCGGAGGAGTCGATCACCCGGCACGAGGACGGCCTGGTCGAGATCGCCTGGGGCGCGCCGGACGAGTGGCTCGAGGAGGACGAGGAGCTGCTCGGCCACGCGCGCGATCCCTTCAAGCGCATCGACTGCCGGCGGACGTCCCGGCACATCCGGGTCTCGATCGGCGGAGAGGTCGTGGCCGAGACCCGGCGCGCGGTCGCGCTTTTCGAGACCCACCTTCCGACGCGTTGGTACATCCCGCGTGACGACGTGTCGGCCGAGCTCATGCGGAACGACGGCCACCGCACCACCTGCGCATACAAGGGCCACGCCACCCACTGGGACGTGGCCGGCGAGAGCGCAGTCGCCTGGAGCTATGAGCTCCCGCTGAACGACGCCATGCCCGTCAGGAGCATGGTCGCCTTCTACAACGAGCGCGTCGAAATCGACGTCGACGGCAAGCGCGAGCCGCGGCCCCGTACGCAGTGGTCTTAAGGGTCGTCAGCTAGCCTGCCGCCCCGGATGGCCTCGGGGAACCGCTTCACACGTCGGGGACTCTTCGGCGCCGGTGCCGCGAGCGCTGCCGCCGTCGGGCTGAGCGCCTGCGGCGACGATTACTTCGAGCCGGCGACCTCGCATGGCAAGGACGTCCCGAACGTGGTCCTGATCTTCACGGACTCCACGCGGGCGGACTTCATCGGCTACTACAACAAGCAGATGGGCGGGGCCAACCGGCTCGCCGACACGCCCAACCTCGACGCGCTCGGCAGGGACTCGCTCGCCTTCAAGATGGCGGTCCCGGAGGCGATGCCCACCGGGCCGGCCCGGCGCGGGCTCCTCACCGGGGTGCGCTCGTTCCCGTTCCGGAACTACGTTCCCACGCCCGGGCTGCCCGTGGGCCCGGGCTGGATCTCGATCCAGGACAACCAGCCGATCGTGACCGAGGTGCTCGGCGAGGCCGGCGTCGAGACCGGCTACTGCACGGACAACCCCTTCCTCGTCGGCCCGCGCTTCGCGAACTTCCGGAGCACCGTCGACGAGATCAAGCCGAGCTTCTCCCAGGGCGCGTACCGCTTCCTCAACAAGCCTTTCAAGCGGCCGGCTCCGCGCAGCGCCATCGAGCGCTACCTGATGCCCGAGCTGAGCGACTCGGTCGAGGTGGGGCGCCTCCGCTCGATGGTCGGCTGGAACTCGATCAACCGCGACACCGAGAACGACTATCCGACGGCGCGCGTCTTCAGGGCCGGCATCAACATCGCGGACGACCTGAAGAAGAAGCGCCCGTTCTTCCTCGGCGTGGACGGCTTCGACCCGCACGAGCCACTCGACGCGCCCAAGATCTTCCAGGACAAGTACGGCGGGCCCAAGGGAATCGAGAAGACGATGGGCATCACGCCCATCCAGCCGTTCGAGACGCCCTACTCGTGGGTCATCGACATGAAGCTGGACCCGGAGACGATCGAGCGCGTCCGCGAGCTCTACGCCGCCGAGATCGCGTTCACCGATCAGTGGGTGGGCCGGCTGATGAACCGGCTCGCCGATCTCAAGCTGCTCGACGAGACGGTCGTCTTCTACTCCTCGGACCACGGGCTCACGCTCGGCGAGCAGGGGATCGTGGGAAAGCACGGGGCGCGCGCCCAGTGGCACATCTACCACGTGCCCTTCTTCATCCGGCACCCCGATGGCAAGCTCGCCGGCCAATGGGACGACTTCTACGCCTCGAACCACGACATCGCGAAGACCGCGATGGGCTTCATGGGCGTCCGCGCGCCCGGGATGATGACCGGCGAGGACCTGTCGGTCATCTTCGACGGCACGCGCCCGGCGCCGCGCCCGCACTTCACCTCCTGCTACGACGACTACGTCCTGGCCGGCGACGACGACTGGTTCTTCCTGACCGACAGCGCTCGCTTCCGGCCGCAGCTCTACGACCAGAAGAAGGACCCGCTCCAGGAGCACAACGTCGCGGACCAGCACCCCGACGTCGTCGAGCGGTACTGGCGCATCCTGTCCGACGAGGGCGGCGGCACGCTGCCTCAGTTCAGCCGCCACGGCGCGAAGCCCGTGCTGGGCGGATGACGCTAAGCCGCCGCACCCTGCTTCGTCGCGGCGGCGCCGGCGCCGCGGGCGCCGGGG
>JBKPSR010000166.1:0-27638 GCA_046735115.1 Actinomycetota bacterium | reverse complement strand
CGTCCGGGTCGAGCAGGAGCCGGAGCGCCACCTCGTCGAATCGCTCGGCCCCAGGCGGGCCGGGCTCGCCGGTCCGCTCGACCGGCCACCGCTGGAGGCAGCCGCGCGTGAGCATCGCCCACCGCTCCGTCTCGCGGCGCGCCCGCTCGTAGCCCGGCAGCAGCTCGCGGCATGCGCGCTGGAGCTCGTCGGCGGTCGTCGCCACGCGATGCGCGCCGTCCGCGCGCCGGAGGCGGTCAGCCCCCGCCACCGTTACACGGCCTGCGCGGGCTCGCGGACCGGCTCCGGCCCCACCGCCATCGGGTCGCGCGCCTCGATCTGCTCGAGCTTCGCGAGGAGGTTCTCTGCCATCCGGATCGAGGCGGCGTCGATCAGCCGGCCGTCGAGCGACACCGCGCCCTTCCCCTCCGCCGCCGCTTCGCGCATCGCCTCGATGATCCGGCGGGTGCGCTCCACGAGCCGCGGGGCAGGTGTGTACACCTCGTTCGCCAGCGGGATCTGCGCTGGGTGGATCGCCCACTTGCCCTCGTAGCCGAGCACCGCCGACCGGCGCGCCGCGGCGAGATAGCCCTCGGCATCGGTGAAGTCGCCATACGGGCCGTCGATCGGGCGCAGGCCGTAGGCGCGGCAGGTCACGGCGATGCGCGCGAGCGGGTAGTGCCACTGGTCGCCCCAGTGACGGTGGCGCTCGTCCGAGCCGTTCGGGTCCGTGAGCACCGAGTAGTTCTCGTCCACGCCGCCGATCGAGGCCGTGTGGCTCTGGATCGAGGCCGCGTAGTCGGCGACCCCGAAGATCATCGCCTCCATCCGGTCCGGGCACGCCTGGGCGACCTCGTCCACCTTGACCATGCCGATCGCGGTCTCGATGAGGACCGCGAGCCCGATCTTCCGCTCGAGCCCCATCGCCTCCTCGATCTGCGTGAGCAGGGTGGCCACGAGATGCACGTCGCCCGCGCCGCTCACCTTGGGGATCACGATCGCGTCAACGTGCTCGCCGGCCTGCTCGACGACGTCCACGATGTCGCGGTAGCACCAGTGCGTGTCGAGCCCGTTGATGCGGACGGAGACCGAGCAGCGCGACCAGTCCTGCTCGCGCAGCGCGTCGACGAGATTGATGCGCGCCTGCTCCTTGTCGTCCGGCGCGACCGCGTCCTCGAGGTCGAGCATCACAACGTCGGCGCCGAGCGAGGGAGCCTTCTCGAGCATGCGTACGTTGCTGCCGGGCACGGCGAGCTCTGAGCGGTGGAGACGGGTCTTGGTCGGCGTCATGCCCGGAGTAGAGCGGCGAGCGCACGATCCGGCAAGCATTGTTAGAGAAATTTGTCTATGTGTTACTCAAAACTCTTAGCTTGTGCTCTAGATGCGGTTCCGGCACCCTGACCTGATGGAACTCCCTCAGCTCCAACCGCCAGAGCGACTTCTGTGCGGCCCAGGACCCACGAACGTAGACCCGGCCGTGCTCGACGCGATGCGCAAGCCGATGCTCGGCCACCTCGACCCCGACCTTCACGAGATCCTGCTCGACGTCGTCGACATGCTGCGACGCGTCTACCGGATGCCCGACGGGCTCGTGCTGCCGCTGCACTGCACCGGCACGGCCGGCATGGAGTGCGGGATCGCGAACCTGCTCGAGTTCGGCGACAAGGTCATCGTCGCCCAGTGTGGGTTCTTCGGCCGCCGGATCGCCGAAATCGCGCGGCGTCATCACGCGAGCGTCGTCACCGTCGACGCCGACTGGGGCGAGTGCGTATCGAACGACGCCATTCTCGAGACGCTCGACCGGCACCGGGACGCACGGATGGTCGCTGTGGTGCACGCGGAGACCTCCACGGGCGTCGAGCACCCGCTCGCCGAGCTCGGCGCCGCGCTGCGCGACCGCAACACCCTCCTCATGGCCGACTGCGTGACCTCACTCGCGGGCGTCGAGCTGGATGTGGGCGGCTGGGGAGTCGACTTCGCTTACTCCTGCACTCAGAAGTGCCTGGCGGGGCCGCCCGGGATGTCGCCCGTGGCGGTATCCGAGCGCGCGCTCGAGCGGCTTCGGTCGCGCCACACGCCGGTGCCGTTCTCATTCGACCTCCTGCTGCTCGAGAAGTACTGGATCGACCGCCCGGTGACCTACCACCACACCGCGCCCGTCCTGTCGATCTACGCGCTTCACGAGGGCCTCAGCCAGGTGTTGCGCGAGGGACTCGAGGCGCGCTGGGAGCGCCACGCCGAGGCAGCGGCGCACCTCCAGGACGCACTGGAGTCGCGCGGGCTGGAGCTCCTTGCGGACGCCGACCACCGGCTCGCCCCGCTGACCGCGGCGCGCGTGCCGGACGGTGTGGACGGCAAGGCCATCCAGACCCGGATGCTCCGCGAGCACGGCATCGAGATCGGCGGGGGGCTCGGCCCGGACGCCCCGGCGATGTGGCGGATCGGCCTGATGGGCCGGAACGCCTCGATCGATACGGCGGACCGGGTGCTGGACGCGCTCGACGCCGTGCTGGCCGACGAGCGCGCCCCTGCCCTGACGGGCTAGATCGGCTCGCCCGGGAAGACGACCCCGAACCGCTCCACGAGCCCCGCGATCGAGTCCGGCTGCATCTCGAGCCCGTAGCGCTCGTTGAGCTCGGCGAGCGTCTCCGGGGCCGCGTTCGCCACACCGCCCATGTCCGAGAGCTCCTTGAAGAAGCCCTCGAAGCCGGCGGGCGAGATGATCTCCAGGATGCGGCACGGCTCATCACCGGCGTTCCAGAACGTGTGCCACTGGTTGCGCGGCTTGTGCACGAGGTCGCCGACCTCGGCGTAGACCACCTCGTCGCCCAAGAGCGCGCCCATCCGGCCCTCGATCACGTAGCTGTACTCGTCCTCGCGCGTGTGGCGGTGCAACGGGGCGGCGAGCGCTCGCGGCGACATGGGGTGCTCGACGAGGGAGAACCGCTCGTCCGCCTCGACCCCGTCGATCATGAACCGGACGCCGATGCTGCCGAGGAATCCAGACTTGCCGTCCTTCGGCCCGACGATCTTCGCTGAGGTAGCTGTTTCCACGAGGCTTCTCCTTTGATTGGACAGTAGTGTCGCGTGAAAGTTCTAACACAGCGCCGCGGGATCTGTCAAGATTGATTGGACACCTATGACCGTCGAAAAACGCAGGTACGAAAAGAAGCGTCGGGCCGAGCTCGAGGCGGAGACCCGCCGCCGGATCACGGAGACGGCCGTGGAGCTGCACGGGACCATTGGGCCGGCGCACACCTCCATCAGCGCGATAGCGGAGCACGCAGGCGTCCGGCGCTCGACGATCTACCGCCACTTCCCCGACGAGAGGACGCTCTTCGCCGCCTGCTCCGCGCACTGGGCGGATGCGAACCCGCTGCCGGACCTGGCCGGCTGGGAGGCGGTCGCGGATCCGGACGAGCGGCTCCGCACCGCGCTGGGCGAGCTGTACGCGTTCTACCGGAGCACGGACCGGATGATGGAGAACCTCCACCGCGACGAGGTGACGATGCCGACCGTGCGGCACCATTTCACCGCATTCCGTGAGTACCAGGCCGGCGCCCGCGAGATTCTGCTGCACGGCAGGCGCGTCCGCGGCCGCGCTCGGGACAGGGCGCGCGCCGCGATCGGCCACGCGCTGGCGTATCCGACCTGGCGCTCACTCACGCACGAGCAGGTACTGGACGACGCCCAGGCAGCCGAGCTGATGTGCGGTCTGGTGGCCTGCGCGGAGCAGCGCTAGCCCGCGCCGCGGATCGCGGGGATACGCTCCTCCGAATGCCGCTTCTGCAGGCCGCGCTGAATGGCGACAGGGACCATCCGGCGGTTCCGCGCACGCCCGTGGAGCTGGCGGCCGAGGCACGCGCCGCGGTGGATGCCGGAGCCCGGGTTCTGCATCTCCACCCCTATGACGCGGACGGCCGTCAGACGCTCGAGGCCGAGCCGTGTGCCGCTGCCATCAGCGCCGTGCGCGCGGTGTGCCCGGGCATCCCCATCTCGCTGAGCACGTCGGCCGAGATCGAGCCCGACCCGGCGCGGCGGCGGAGGCTGGTCGCCGCCTGGACGGAGCTGCCCGAGCTCGTCACGGCGAACCAGGGCGAGGCGGGCATCGTGGATCTGTGCGCGCTGCTGGTCGAGTGGGACATCGGCATCGAGGCAGGCCTGCTGTCGCTGGGCGACGCTCGCGCATTCGTCGCATCCGGCATGGCCGGCCGGTGCGCGCGCGCCATGGTCGAGCCGCTCGGCGAAGAGCCGGACGCCGCGGTCGCGGAGGCGGAGGCAATCGAGGAGCTGCTGTCCAACGCGGGCATCGGCCTCGAGCAGGTGCATCACGGCGACGGCCTGGCGTCGTGGGCGGTGAACCGCCGCGCGGCCGCGCACGGCCACGGGATCCGAACCGGACTCGAGGACACACCCGTGCTGCCCGACGGGAGCCCGGCATCCGGGAACGGCGAGCTGGTGGCCGCGGCGGCCGCGCTCCTGGCGGAGCTGGCCCCGGAGTAAACCGAAAGGGACTGTTCATATAGGTGGTGGTAGGTATGCGTCGCGTTTTCGCACCAGATACCGACCACCTGGCCGAGACCCCAGTCAATGCCCGTAGTTCAGCTCGCCGGTCCATGGTGCCCAGCGCGGGCCGCCCCGCGCCTCACCCCGCCAGCGCGTGCCGCCCCGCCGCCGAGCTGCAGAACGCCATGAACGCCTCCACGTCCTCGCGGACCGGACCGACCGCGCTCCGCACCACGTGCCAGCGGCGCTCGGGCAGACCGCCGCGGGGCGTGATCGTGTCGAGCAGGCCGAGCTTCAGCTCGAGCTCGACCGCCGCCCGGGACTGAAGGGCCACGCCGAGGCCCGCTCGCGCCGCCTGTTTGATCGCGCCGTTGGAGCCGAGTGTGAGCAGGGTCGGCTCGATGCCACGCGAAGCCAGGAACTCCTCCACCAGAGTCCTCGTGCCCGATCCCTGCTCTCGCAGTAGCCACGGGCGCTTCTCGAGCTCCTCCATCGCCACCCAGCGCCGCCGCGCGAGCGGATCACCCGCGGCGGTGACGATCGTGAATTCGTTGTCCGCGAAGTCCTCGCCCACGAGCCGCTCGTCGTCCGGGATCCGGCCGGTCACGGCCACGTCGACCTTGTGGTCGAGCACCCGCTGGAAGACGACCTGGCGGTTGCCGACGTCGAGCGAGATCTCCACCTCCGGCCGCCGCTCCCGGAACGCCTGGATCAGCTGCGGCACGAGGTACTCGCCAGCGGTCGTGACCGCGCTGATCCGTAGCGTGTGCGGCCGCGCGTCCGCCGCCTCGCGGGCGGCGCGAGCGCCCTGCTCGAGGAGCCCGAGCACGTCGCTCGCGTAGGGCGCGTAGGCCGAGCCGGCCGTCGTGGGCCGCACGGTGCGTCCTGCGCGCTCGGTGAGCCGCACGCCGAGCTCCCGCTCCAGGGCCGACACGGCGGCCGAGACCGACGGCTGCGTCACCACGAGCTCCTCCGCTGCCGCCGTAACAGATCCGCGCCGTACAACCGTCAGGAAGGCGACAAGCTGCGTAAGCGTCACCGCCATACGTACTGAGGAACGTATAGAGAGATGCCTAAGGATGCAAAGCGACGTCGGATCGGATGTCGGCCGCGAGATCGCCCAGGCTAGGCGTGCAGTGCCGAGTCGGAGCCCGTCGGGAAGCGCGGGTCTGCGCGCGGGGGCGATCCACCGATCGAGAGCGCCGCCCGGGCCGTGACCACGTGGTACAGGATCAGGAGCTGCACCAGGGCGAGCGAGTCGGAGCGGAGCAGGTCCGTGCCGACCGTGAACTCGCCGAGCCGGCGGATGCGCAGGTGCGAGGCGAAGCTCATCCGGTCCCAGACAGCCTCCTCGAGCTCGGCGGCGTGCCCCGGGTCGAGGTCGCCCGGCACGCGCAGCAGCCACTCGCGCTCGCGCTTGATCAGCGCCGGCCCGTGGTCGCTGCCATCTAGCAGCGGCGAGAGGTCCGGGTGCGGGAGCGAATCGCGCAGTATCACGTCCGCGTCCAGGTGCGCGGGATCGCTCGAGCTGTTCGGCGCGAACGCGACGACGATGTCCGCGTGCCGGCGCTGCGGGTGGATGAACTCCTCGGCGTCGGACTGCCGGGCGTCGAGCTCGGCAAGCACCTCGTCCGTCGTGTAGCCGCGCCGGGTGCAGTCGCGCTTCACCTTCCACGCCCGCCGGAGCTCCTCCGGCGGCGCCAGGACGACCCGCACGTCGTGCAGCGAGCGCAGTGTCTCCGTGTGGAAGTTCAAGAGCCCTTCCATCACGAGGAAGGTCGACGGCCTCACGTAGGCCGGCGGCTTGAAGGTCCCGTCCTGGTGGCTGTAGACCGGCTTCAGCACCGGCTCTCCTCGCCTGAGGTGGACGACGTGCTGGGTGAGGATGTCGAGGTGGTTCGAGTCGGGATGCAGGGGCGTGACGCCCAGCTCACGACGTGAGACCCGGTCGTAACGGTGGTAGTCGTCCGCCGAGATGTGCGTCACATGGCTGTCGCCGAGCACGCGGAGGAGGCCGCGGGTGACGGTCGTCTTGCCTGCGCCGGAGTCCCCGACGACGCCGACCACGATGGCCCGCGGCATCAGCCGGCTCCGAGCTTCTCGTAGCGCCCGCCGTGGAACAGCAGCGGGGTGCCGGGGTTCTGGCGCGCGTACTCAACACGGCCGAGGAACAGCGAGTGATCGCCGCCCCAGTACGAGCGCTCCACGCGCGCGACGAAGTGAGCCAGCGCGCCCTCCACGAGCGGAGTCTCCTTCACGACCTGGAAGCGCGGCTCGGCTTCGCTCGAACGGCCGGCGAACCGGTCGGACAACTCCGCCTGGGTTGCACCGAGGACGCTGACGCCGTAGTGCATGCCCTCGTGAAGCAGCGCGCACATCTTGGTGCGGCGGTCGACCGAGATCAGCACCAGGGGCGGCTCGAGCGAGACGGACATGAAGGCGTTGGCCGTCATCCCGTGCACCTGCTCGTCCTTTAACGCTGTCACCACCGTCACGCCGGTCGCAAACATTCCAAGCGTCCTGCGAAGCGCCACGGCTGGATCCTGTCCGTCCTCTCCCACGTCCGGGCGCTCGGGCTCGGCGTACTCGTCGAACGGCGTCGCGCCGATTCCGTCCGGCCCGCTCCAGCTGAGCGGGAAGTTGAACTCGGCGGGCCGTTCGGGGGTGCTCACGAGCGTGGGCGCTCCTTGTTCGGGTCATAGAAGGGGAAGCCGACCACCTGCGCCGGGATCCGCTTCTGCAGCCCGTCGAGCTTGCCCACCTCGACCGCCGTGCCGTTCTCCGCGAACTGCACCGACATCCGGCACAGCGCGATGTTCATGCGCAGCGTCGGCGAGCGCGTGCCGCTCGTGACCACGCCCACGCGCCGGCGGCCCACGTACACCTCGTCGCCGTGCCCGGCGATCTCGTTCCCCTCGAGCTCCAGCCCAACGAGCTTCCGCTGCGGGTGCTCGGAGCGCTCGATCAGCGCTTCCTTGCCCACGAAGTCGTCCTCGGAGTCGAGCTTGACCGTGAACCCGATGCCCGCCTCGAACGGGTCGACCTGGTCGTCGAACTCGTAGCCGGCGAAGATCAGCCCCGCCTCGATCCGGATCGTGTCGAGCGCCTCGAGGCCGAGCGGCTTCAGGCCGTGAGGCTGCCCCGCCTCCCAGATCGCGTCCCAGACCGCCGCGCCGTCGTCCGGGTGGCAGAAGACCTCGTAGCCCAGCTCGCCCGTGTAGCCCGTCCGCGAGACCACGACCGGTATCCCCTGGTAGCCGCCGATCCGCCCGACGAGGAAGCGGAACCACTTGAGCTCCTCGAGCGAGGGCTGCGTTGGAGGTGTCCAGATCAGCTGCCTCATGATCTCGCGGCTGTTCGGCCCCTGTACCGCCACGTTGTGCAGCTGGTCGGTGGAGGGCTTCACGAACGCCTTCAGCCCGAGCTTCTCGCCGAGCTCCTTCAGCCAGATCCCGTCGTATGGGTCGCCGCCGATGAAGCGGAAGTTGTCGTCGCCGAGGCGGAAGACGGTGGCGTCGTCGACCATCCCGCCCGTCTCGTTGCAGATCGCCGTGTAGACGACCTGACCCACCGCCAGTCGGCGTGCGTCGCGCGTGATCGCATGCTGGATCAGCGTCTCCGCGTCGGGGCCGAGCACCTCCCACTTCCGCAGCGGCGAGAGGTCCATGACCACGGCCTTCTCGCGGCACGCCCAGTACTCGCCGATCGCGCCCTCGTTGTTGAAGCAGTGCGGCAGCCAGTAGCCGCGGTACTCCACGAAGCTTTCGGTGAGCTCGCTTGTGCGCGGATGGAACGCCGTCTCCTTTGTCAGCACTGGCTCTGCCTCCGGGGTCACGCGGTGGGCGATGGCCGTCGAGAAGCGGTTCTCCGGCGGGTACACGCGCACCTGTATGTCGGTGCACTCCCAGGCGTTCGCCGGGTCGATGTCATCCGGGCACGCCGACGAGGCGCACACCAGGTCCGTCATCGCCCGCATCAGGACGTAGTCGCCCGGCCGCGACCAAGGCTCGTCCGAGACCAGCTGGTTGTCCGCCTCGATCCGGGTGTTGAAGAAGAAGTTGACGGCCTCCCAGCCGGCCCGCGCCGCGATCCCGTACTGGTCAACCTGCCCGTTGAAATTGTCCGTGCAGTTGACGTGGCCGGGGTAGCCCATGTCCTCGTAGTAGCGGCGCGTGCAGGCGAGCCCGAACGTGTCGTGGCGACCGACCGTGTCGCGCACCACCTGCACGAGCGGGTCCATATCCACGTCGAAGAACTTGCTGTAGAGGCCCGGCAGCGGGTAGGCGGCGCCCATCAGCGTTCGCGTTGTGACGCCGTCCATCCCGCGCTCGAGACCACGGTCGAGCTTCGCGCGGTGGAAGGCGAGGAAGTCCGAGCACTGCCTGCCCTGGACGTCGATCACCTGGATGTACTCGCCCTCTCGCACCTCGTACGCGAGCGCGCTGGCCCGGTCCACACGGAAGTCGAGCCGCGGCTCCGCCAGCGGCTCGGGCAGCTCCACGTCGGCCGGCTTGCGCGGCGTCTGGCGCCTGATCTCGACAACGAGCGCCGAGGCCGGTGGGTCGCCGTCGACGAGGCGGCCACCTGGCGCGGCCACCACGAGCAGGGCCTCGCGCTCCACGCCGAACGATTCCGACGCGCCCGGCGGGCCGTCCCCGCCGAAGAGCAGGGCGGCGCGGGCCTCGTCCGGGCGAAGCCCCCTCTGATGCAAAGCCCGCAGGAAGCCGTCCTCGCCCCCCTCGTCCAGCAGACGCGCCAGCACGGTCGCCCGCGCGTCGGCGCGCAGACCGAGGGCCTCTGGCACGGTGGTGACCTCGGCCGGCTGCCCGCCGTCGGGGTCGACGATCGTCACGCGGTCGCCCGCGTGCACGTCCACAGCCGTCGCCGAGCCCGGCCGCACCCACCAGCTCTCGAAGCTCCGGTCTGCAGGCCGCAGCCCTGAGATCAGCGAGGGCGGCGTCGCCTGGACCGTCACGCCTTCGCCGGCTCCTTTGCCTCGTCCTTGTCCGCCTGCTCCATCAGCGTCTTGGCCAGGTCGCGCTTGCCGGCCGAGTCGAGCTTCTTGACCTCGTTTTCGACGACACGCCGATTGTAGGTCTGGTTCCAGTAGTCGAGCGCGTCGAAGCCGAGCAGGACCGCCTTGCCGACGAACTGCCGCAGCACCTCGTTCGTCGGGCCCATGACCCAGCCGGCCTTCGCGTCGCGCACGTAGCGCTCGAGCTCCATGTCGCGCTTGTAGCCGGACCCGCCGCAGGCGTGGAGCATCTTGTCCACGTGTTGGGCGGTGTTCTTGGCCGCCTCGAACTTGATCTGCCAGGCCCAGTGGAGGTAGTCCGCGCGCGCCGTCTCGCCCGGCTCGAGGACGCGGCGGTTGTCGTCTGTCACGCGGTCCATCGCCTGCGCCACCGACATCACGAACACGCGGCACGCGTTCGTGTCCATCACGGCCTCGCCGACGTAGTCCTGGATCGTCGGGTAGTCCGCCACGCGCATGCCCACGTCCACGTGGCGCTTGCGGGTGGTGTGCCGCTTCGCGATGTCGATCGCGCCCATCGTGATGCCGTTCCAGACGGAGGACGAGCCGATCAGGAACCACGGGTCCACGGCCTCGTCGTTAGACGCCGCACCGTCGCCCAGCGGACCCACGACCTGCTCGGGCGGGATCTCGATGTCCTCGACCTGGATGGGGCCCGACTGGTTGCCGCGGAGGCCGAGCGCGTCCCACAGCGAGGGCTGCGCCTTCACGTCCTCGCCGTCGATCACGAACACCGACAGGTCGTCATAGCCCTTGAACTCCGGGCTCGTGGTCTGCACGACGTAAAAGTCGGCGAAACCGCCCGAGGTGGTCCAGGACGCCTTCTTGTTGACCTTGAAGCCCCCGTTCGACTTCTCGGCCTTCGAGGAGAACGGGTACCAGAAGTGCGAGCCGGTCTCCGGGTCCGAATAGGACAGCGTGCCGATCTTGACCTCGGGGTTCATCGGCCGGATGTACCTGTCGATCAGCTCGGGGGTCGGCCGCAGCATGATCGTCGCCACCGCGCCGATGTGCATGACGTAGCACATGGCCGTGGAGGCGCAGCCGTAGCGGGCGAGCGTTTCGCAGACCATCGTGAAGGCGACGTGGTTCTCGCCGAGGCCGCCGTACTCCTCGGGCACGGTGAGGCCCAGGAAGCCGTTCTCGGCCAGGATCTCGAAGTTGCGGCGCGGATAGAGGAGCTCGTCGTCGGAGCGCTTGGCGTTCGCGCGCATCTCCTGCTCGCACAGCTCGATGAGCTGCGCGCGCAGCTCCTTCTGGCGCTCGGTCAGGAACCAGTCAGGGTCCCAGTCGTAGCTGAGGCCCCAGAAGGGCTCGCCTCCCCACGTCTTCTCCACGGTCGTCTCTCCCGAGTCGGGTGCAGCGCGTTCGTACAAATATGTACATAGTCCTTCTACCGCATATGGAGATTCGGCACAAGGCGCGCGTTCAGGCTCTACGGTGAGGGTATGGGCGGGCTGAGCCGCCGACAAGCAGTGGCCGGCTTCGGGAGCGTCAGCCTGGGTGCGCTGCTGGGGGGCGTGCAGCGGCGATGACGACTCGGCGGTCGCGGGACATACCGACACGTCCCTCCTCGACAAGGCAGCGCGATGCACCCGCACGGCCGAGGAGACGGAGGGCCCGTTCTACTTCGAGGTCGACCGCGTGCGCAGCGATATCCGCGAGGGCCGCGACGGCGCGACGCTCCGACTCGGGGTGCGCGTGCGGGACGCCGGCGCCGGCTGCGACCCGATCCCGAACGCGGTCGTCGACATCTGGCACTGCGACGCGACCGGCAGCTACTCGGAGCCCGGCGAGACCTACCTCCGCGGACTTCAGGTGACGAACCGGGACGGCATCGCCGAGTTCACCACCATCTACCCGGGCTGGTATCCGGGCCGGACCGTGCACATCCACGGGAAGGTGCACCTGGACAAGCGCACCGTCCTCACGACGCAGTTCTACTTCGCCGACTCGTTCACGGACCGCGTCTTCGCGCGCGAGCCGTACGCGAGCGACCGGGGCCGCGACGCGTTCAACGCTACGGACCCGCTCTACGAGCGGGATCTCGAGCTGACTCTTTCCAAGGAGCGAGCCGCCTACGTCGGCCTGATCACTTTGGACGTGGCGCGCGCGTAACCCGCCTGAACGGGCAGCGCCCGCGAGGAGCCGGCGCCTCTCATGGTCGGAGGCGCCGACACCCCACGGGCGGCGTTGGCCCGGGCCGGGTCGGTCTAGCGGCCCGAGATGCTGGCGGCAGTCCGGCTCTCGTCCGGGCTGCTAGGGCTCGGCGACGAGCTTCCGCCGACGGTGTTGGCGATGCTGCTGGGGCCAGCCTTTCGTTTGGCTAGGCCCTCCTAGTCGCCGGGCGATCTGGGACTACCCGTCCGGCGCGACCCAAATCAGGCAACCCGCCTCGCGGCGAAGGCGGCGCGCGACCATGCGGAAGCGCAGCCGTCCCGTCAGCTTCAGGTCGGGTCCGAAGACAAGCAGCCCCGCATTCCTCTCTCGGACGACCTGAAGCAGCGCGGTGACAGGCCGCCGCGTTGTGACCCGGAGCAGCTCGGTCTGCACGCCGAGGTCCGCGGCGCGCTGAGCCGTGGCGCGCACCGCATCGAGGTCCTCTTCGTGCGGGAGGTTGAGGCCCTCGGGCCCCACGAGCGCGAGCGTCGTGGGCATCGGGCGCAGCCTCAGGATGTTCGCGATCACCAGCGGGACGCCGGCCTCGATCGCGCTGTCGATCGCCATCCGCTCGGCGCTGGGGTCGACGCGGACGGACAGCGTCCCGAGCACGACCGGACGCTTGCGGGTGGGCTCCGCCCCCCGCGTGGTGCGGCCTTCGCGGCGGTCAATCAGTTGCGCCATCTGTGTTGACTGCTGTCCGCAGCGCATGGTACAAGGGCGCTGTACCAATTGGTACGAGCGCGACGGCGCTGCCAACCGGAGGAGGTGGAGGGTCAATGGCGCATGCCGAGGTAGAGGAGAGACAACTCCTCAAGGCGATGACGTGGTGGGACGGCTTCGTCGTCGCACTCGCGAATCCGGGCTTCCTGATCGCCGCGCTTGGCGCGTCGATCGGCGTGCTCGGGACCACAGGGGCGTTCGTCCTGTGGACCATCTCCGTGGTGCTTGGAGCGCTCCAGAACAACGTCTATGCCGAGATGGCGACGATGTTCCCGCACAAGGCCGGCGGCATCTCGCTCTACGCGCACGAGGCGTGGCGCAAATACCTCTCGCTGATCGGCCCCGTGGCGACGTTCGGCTACTGGTTCGCCTGGTCGAGCGTCCTCGCGATCAACGGGTACGTGATCGGCACGCTCGCGCAGGCCGAGTGGTTCTCCGACACGACCTTCACCCAGGACGTCGGGAACTTCCAGTGGAGCCTGCCGGTCTACATCGGCATCGGCTGCATCCTCGCGGTTTGGATCTTCAACATCTACGGCATCCGGCCGGCCGTCTGGCTGAGCTACGTGACCGGCGGCCTGCTGATCCTGCCCGCGGCCACGCTGATGTTCCTCCCCTACATCACCGGCGACTGGACGAGCGACAACATGACCTGGGAGATCGGCGCCGGCGGCGGTCTCGGGCTGGCGCTGACGTGGCTCTACTTCATGGGGTGGTCGGCCTACGGGTTCGAGACGGTTGCGGCGTTCGCGCCGGAGTACCACAACCCCGAATGGGACACGCCTCGGGCTCTCCGCGCCTCGGCTGCCTTCTCGGTCCTGGTCTACGCGCTGCTGCCGCTCGGGCTCGGCGGGACGCTCGGAACCGAGGCGGTGGCGAACGACGCGACCGCGATCGCCTTCTACAAGGATGCCTTCGACGCGATCGTGGGGAACGCGCTCGGGCACTTCCTGATCGCGTGCCTGATCGCGGGACTCCTGCTCTCGATGAACACGGCGACGATGGACGGGTCGAGAGCCCTGTACGGGATCGCGCAGGACGGCATGACCACGAAGTGGCTGGGCCGGCTGAACCGGCACCACGTGCCGGCCATCGCCATGACGATGGACGTGATCCTCAACCTGCTGCTGATCAGCTACTTCGGCTACCCGCTCGACATCCTGGCGGCGGGCAACCTCGGCTACATGCTCGCGCACGTGTTCGCGCTGACCGGCTTCCTGCTGCTGCGGAGGGACCGGCCGAACTGGCCGCGGCCGATCAAGCTCGCCGCGGCGTGGGCCCCGGTTGCGGCGCTGCTCGCGGCGATCAACCTGGTGTTCATCGTCACGGGCGCGTTCATCTACGCGGACAAGTACGGCTACGGCTGGGACAAGACCTGGATCGGCATTGGCGTGCTCGCCGTGGGCCTCCTGCTCTACATCTGGCGGCACGTCGTCGAGGACCGCACGCCGATCCGTCTCCGCGAGGAGACGCCGACCATGCCGCCGGAGTCGCAGCCGACCGCGGCGGCAACGCCGGCCGTCTAGCGGCTGCCCTTCAGCAGATTTACTCCGGGCGGAGCTCCCACTTCGGGAGCTCCGCGATGGCCCTTCGGTAGCGCCTGCGGTGGAAGGGCCGGACGAAGTAGAACCAGAGCATCAGCGACAGCGGCAGCAGGATGAAGACCGAGAAAATGTTGCCGGTGAGCGTGAAGAACGCCGCGAGGCCGACCACCACGAGCCCGTAGACGACGGGCAGCACGCGGAACCTGAGCTGCGTGTGGCGGATCGCCTGATACTGCTCCGCGGGGATTTGGTTGGTGTCCCAGCGCCGCGCGCAGCTCTCGCAGGTCCAGTCCTCGCCGTAGCTGAGCTCCCGCTTCTCCCCGCACTTGCAGGTGACGGTGATCGGCGGCCCGCCGAAGACGGCGCCGGGCCGCTCGTGGCCGAGACGATCGGGCTGTGCGCGCTTCTTGCGCTTCCAGGGCGCCACCAGTGGCATGTGAACGATGCTACTGGCGGCACGGGGCGCACTTACGCGTGAGCCACGACGCTGCGGACCTCGACACCCTCGAACGTGACGGCGTCGCTCGGCGAGCCCTGCGACTGGATCATCTGCGCCGCCCCGTTCGCGGCGTCCTCCGACTCAAAGATGATCATCGAGAGCCCGCTGTTGTCCTCGCTCCGGGTCCAATAGCCGGCGACGAAACCCGGCGCGCCCGAGGCGCGCGGCACGACCTGCTCCTTCAGCACCTGCTGCGCTCCATCGAAGTCATTGATGGTCACGCGTACCACGACTGCATGCACGATGCCCTCCTCTGTGGCCAGCTCAGGCGTTCGCGACGACCTCGCGTATCTCTACGTCCTCGAGCGTGACGCCTTCGCCGGGGCCCTGCGACTGGATCATGTCGGCAACCGTTCGGGCGCCCTCCTCTGACTCGAACACGATCATCGACAGGCCGTTGCTGCTGTCGTCGGAGCGCGTCCAATGGCCGGTGACGAAACCCGGCGCCTGCGACACGCGCGGCACGACCTGCTCGGTCAGGAATTCGCGGCCTTGATCGAAGTCGTTGATCGTGACGCGGATCACGACTGCGTGCACGGTGCCTCCTTGGTTGACCTGGGTGTGCCGAGCCTAACCCGGAGTCAGCTCCAGGGATAGGGGCTGTGCGAGACCGGGTGGAGGTCGCCGGTCGCGAAGCGCTCGTATCGGAACGGGTGCAGCAGGCTCGAGTGCTCTCCCAGCACGACGTTAGCCACCTCGCGCCCCACGGCGATCATCTTGTAGCCGTGGTTCGAGTCGGCGATCACGAAGACGTTCGGGCGCATGTAGTCGAAGACCGGGAAGTTGTCAGCCGTGAAGGCGCCGACGCCTCCTGAGCGCACCTGGTTGTACTTCGGGCGGCAGCCCTCGAAGCGCTCCATGCAGTGGGAGAGCGCCGCGCACCACAGGTCGGGGAAGCTCTCCCCGGCGCTGCCTGTCGGGTACGGGTCCACGTCGAAGTCGTGGCCCTGCGGAAGCGGGCTCGCTCCGCCCTGCACGCCGTGCTTGTCCTGTTTGAAGTAGACGCCCCACTGGTCGCTCGTGATGAGCGTGCCGTCGTCGGCGTGGAGCGGCGCGTGGCTGTCGACGTGGAGGACCGGCGGCAGCTCGCCGTCGGCTGTGACGAAGATGCTCGGGTCGACGCCGATCTCGCCCTCCTGGAGGTACCAGTAGGTCCACATCTCGCGGTCGCGCGCGACGGAGCCGTCCGGCGAGCGGATGTCGAGCCGGCGCGGGAGGCCGAGGAGTCCCCACATCCGCGCAACCCACGGACCCACCGCAGCGATCACCTGCCCGACGGCGATCGCGCCCTCGCTCGTCTCCACGCGCGTCACGGCACCCGAGCTGTCGAGCTCGAAGCCGGTCACCTCGACGCCCTCGCCGATCTCGGCGCCCGCGCGGAGCGCCTTCTGAGCGAGGCCCCTGATCGACTCCTTGTTGAACGCGAATCCGCCGCGGTGCTCGTGCAGGCAGACGGAGAGGCCGGGCGCGCGCCAGTCCGGGAACATCGTCCTCATGTGCGCGGCGACCTCGGCCTCGCCAAGGATGAGCTCCGACTCGTAGCCGATTCCCTCCTGGCGCTCGTGGACCGTCGTGAGGTCGGCCTCCTGGTCGCCGTCGCCGAGCGCGACGTAGCCGGAGCCGTGGTAGTGGAAGGTCGCGGGGTCGGATTCCCAGATCTCGACACACGCGGCCATCAGCTCCGACATCGCGGGCTGGAAGTAGTTGTTCCGGACGACGCCGCATGCGATGCCGGATGCGCCGGCGGCCACGGCCGTCTTGTCGAGGACGAGCACCTGCTCGCCGCGCTCGGCGAGGTGCCAGGCGGTGGAGAGGCCGTGGACGCCCGCTCCGATTACCAGGTATGGGACGGAGCGTTCGCGCGACATCAGTGGAGCGGCGGCTCCCAGCCTTCGAGCACCGACGGCTTCCAGTCGGCCCCGACCGTCCTGGTGTCCTTAACCCAGGGACCCAGCTCGGGCTGCGGGAACTTGCAGTGCTGCTCCTTCAGCCGGATCCCGTAGGAGTTGCCCGACTGAAGATGCGCGATCAGCACCTTGCGCGCGATCTCGTTCTCGCGGCCCTCGGGGATGTCGAAGTAGATCTTGAGGAAGGAATTCGAGTAGCGGTCGAACACCGCCGGCATCCCCTCCTCTTCGAGCAGCTCGATGTCCTCGAGCCAGTTGATGTCCTGGCCCGGCGTGGCCGCCTCCAAGTCGATGCCGTCGAGCGTGGAGATGTCCTCCTGGTACGGGAAGCGCTTCCCGGCCAGGTACTCCGAGTCGATCGAGACGATCTTCTCGGGCTCGCGCGTGCTGGGGCGAGCGTCCTCGCTCATCTCGCCTCCTCCCCGCCGGCGCCCGCCCTCTCCGGCACCACGGGGAGCTCGTCCACCGGATTGGCCAGATAGCGGTCGAGGAGCGTCTCGATCCGCTCGAGCGCTCGTTCCTCGCTGACGCCCGGGATGTAGTCCGTGCCGGCAAGCGGCACACGCGCCATCGCGGCGGCCTCGGTGGTGAGCGCGGCGAGGTCCTCCGGCTCCAGCGAGTGCACGTTCGTCTTCCCGCATGCGCGTGCGAGCATCTGCACCTCGAGCGTGAGCGTGTGGAGGAAGTTGTAGACCCGGTTTGCCGCCTCCTCGACGTGCAGGCGCTTGCGGAGCTCCGGGTCCTGCGTCGTGATGCCGACCGGGCAGCGGCCCGTGTGGCAGTGGTAGCACTGGCCCGCGGGCACTCCGATCGTGCCCTCGTAGTCGGTGACGCCCGGGATCTCCTTGTTGCAGTTGAGCGCCATCAGGGCGGAGTGGCCGATCGCGACCGCGTCGGCGCCCAGCGCGATGCACTTGGCCACGTCGCCGCCGTTGCGGATGCCGCCCGCCACGACCAGGTCGATCTCGTCCGCCAGGCCCACGTCCTCGAGCGCGCGGCGCGCCTCCGGGATCGCCGCCATCAGCGGGATGCCGGTCTCCTCGGCGGCCACGTGCGGGCCCGCGCCGGTGCCGCCCTCGGCACCGTCGAGATAGATGATGTCCGGCCCGCACTTGGCGGCCATGCGCACGTCGTCGTACACGCGCGCGGCGCCGAGCTTCAGCTGGATCGGGATCTCGTAGTTGGTGGCCTCGCGGGTCTCCTGGACCTTGAGGCTGAGATCGTCCGGGCCGAGCCAGTCGGGGTGGCGGGCCGGCGACCGCTGGTCGATGCCGGCGGGCAGGGAGCGCATCTCGGCCACCTGCTCGGTCACCTTCTGGCCCATCAGGTGGCCGCCGAGACCGACCTTGCAGCCCTGGCCGATGAAGAACTCGACGGCGTCGGCCAGCATCAGGTGGTGCGGGTTGAACCCGTACCGGCTCTGGATGATCTGGTAGTACCACTTGGTCGAGAGGTCGCGCTCGGGCGGGATCATTCCGCCCTCCCCCGAGCAGGTGGCGGTGCCGGCCATGCTGGCGCCCTTCGCGAGCGCCATCTTCGCCTCGATCGACAGGGCGCCGAAGCTCATCCCCGTGATGTAGATCGGGATGTCGAGCTCGATCGGCTTCTTGGCGAAGCGCGAGCCGAGCACGGTCTTCGTCACGCACTTCTCGCGGTAGCCCTCGATCACGAAGCGAGTGAGCGTGCCCGGCAGGAAGATCAGCTCGTCCCAGTGCGGGATCTTCTTGAACATCGAGAAGCCGCGCATCCGGTAGCGGCCGAGCTCGGCCTTCATGTGGATGTCGTCGATGACATCCGGCGTGAAGATCTTGCTGCGGCCGAGGACGGTCTTGTCGCTGGGTGCGTTCTCGTCGGCCATCAGAGCACCAGCTTTCGCTCGCTCGGCTCGAGCTGGTCGTAGTTGTAGAGCTTCTTGCCGCAGACGAACTTCCGGAGCTCGGGCGGGTCGCCGAGGCCGTAGATGCGGAACTTGCGCTCGATCAGCTCGGTGTCTTGCTCCGTCCACCCCCCCGGCACGCAGTCGATGCCCAGCGACTTCACCTTGCCGCCGACGTAGATCGTGCCGTCGTACATGGAGTCGCCGAGGCCGGGGCCGACGTCGCCGCAGATGATCTGGCGGCCGCGCTGCATCATGAAGCCGGTCATCGAGCCGGCGTTCCCGAGCACGATGATCGTGCCGCCCTTCTGATCGATGCCGGTGCGGGCGCCGACCTGGCCTTTCACCACGAGGTCCCCACCCCTTAAGGCGGCGCCCGCCAACGATCCGGCATTCGATTCGATCACCACGACGCCTGACATCATGTTCTCGGCGACGCTCCAGCCGACGCGCCCGTTGATCTGCACCTCGGGGCCGTCGATGAGGCCGACGCCGAAGTAGCCGAGTGAGCCTTCGAAGGTGATCTTGCAGCGTGTAAGGATCCCGACGCCGAGGGAGTGCCTCGCCGACGGGTTGAGGATCGTGACCTCCTTGATCCGCTCCCCGTAGACCAGCCGTCTCAGTTCAGCATTGATCTTGCGCGTCGTGAGGTCCTTCGCGTCGAACTGCGCGCTATCACCGTCGATTTCGGCGACGTTCGGGACCTTGTCGTCGAGCTCGACAAGGCCGCGCGGGTCGAACAGGATCTCCTCCGTTACCTGGTCCACACCATCACCGCGCCCTCATAGGGGTCGTAAGTCTCTATCTCGCGGTCCACCACCTTGCGGATCGCGATCTCCTCGCTCGCAAGCGCAACGAGGTCGTCGGACTCGTAGAGCACGAGCGGCTTTGCCCCCAGTTCGTCCTTGGCGACCCCGAGGGCGTCCTCGGTCACGCAGATGTACGTGAAGACGCCGTCGAGCTCCTCGAGGCTGCGCCGCATCGAGTCCTCGAGCGAGTCGCCCTGCGCCATCCGCTCGGCGAGATAGACGGCGATGATCTCGCTGTCGCACTCGGACTGGAACCGGTGGCCGGCACGCTCGAGGCGCCGCTTCCACTGGTGGTAGTTGGTGAGCTGGCCGTTGTGCACGACGGCGACGTCCGGGAAGGGATACGCCCAGTACGGGTGAGCGTTGGCGATGTCGACGTCCGATTCGGTCGCCATACGCGCGTGCCCGATCGCATGGGTTCCGATGAAGCCCTCCAGACCGTAGTCGGCGGCCACCGTCTTCGCGTCTCCCAGGTCCTTCACGATCTCGAGCGTCTTCCCGAGAGATAGAACCTCGGTCCCGCGCACGTCTTCGACGTAATCGGCCAGCTGCTTGAGGTCACCGTCATAGCCAAAGGTGAGCGTCATCGCATGGTCGGAGGGGCCGTGGATGTCGGCGATGTCGGCGCCGAGCGAGCGCATCCTGCCCTCGACGTCGGCCCGCTGCCGGCGCAGCCGCTCGGCGAAGTCGAACTCGGCGTGGCCGTTGCTCGACTCCATGAGCTTCACGTGCATGACGTAGCCGTCGGCCTCGGGGCGGTAGAGCGCGTAGCCCGTGGAGTCCGGGCCGCGGTGCTTCATGGCCTGGAGCATGGCCGTCATGTCGCGGCCGACCTTGCGCTCGCCGCCGCCGTCGCGGTAGATGATCCCTGCGATGCCGCACATGACCTAGCGCCCCTGCCCCCGGGCGCGTCCATGCCCCCCGGAGCAGCTCACGGGAGCACCTCCAGGTACTCGTCGCGCTCCCAGTCGGTGACCGCGGCGAGGTAGCGCTCCCACTCGTCGCGCTTGTACCACTTGAACACGTCGTAGAGACGCCCTGGCATCGCGCTCTTGATGAGCTCGTCCTTGTCGAGCGCCTCCAACGCCGCGCCGAGCGAGTCCGGCACCCGCTCGAGTGGCGAGTCGCCATTCGGCCCGCTCCCGTTCGACGCGTGCTCGGCGAGGATGTCGTAGGTGTTCCTCGACTGCGGCTCGCCGGGATCGATCTCCTTGCGAATGCCGTCGAGCCCGGCATACAGGAGTGACGCGATCGTCAGGTACGGGTTGCACGAGCTGTCGACGCCGCGGTACTCGAAGCGGCCGCCGCTCGCCACACGCACCGTGCAGGTCCGGTTCTGCCAGCCCCAGTTCTTGTAGACGGGAGCCCAGAAGCCGAAGTCCCACATGCGGCAATAGGAGTTGACGGTCGGGTTTCCGATGCACATCAGCGCGCCGAAGTGCTCCAGCATGCCTCCGAGAAAGTGACGGGCCGTGTCGGACAGTTGGGCCGGCCCGCTCTGGTCGTGGAAGACGTTGTTGCCCTCATCGTCCATGAGCGTGAAGTGGTGGTGGTGACCGTTCGCGGACACGCCCGTGAACGGCTTGGGCATGAACGTCGGCAGCAGGCCGTGCTTGCGGCCCACCGCAGCGCAGATCTGCCGGTAGGTCGTGGCGTTGTCGGCCGTCCTGACCGGGCGGTCGAAACGGAAGTTGAGCTCCAGCTGGCCGGGGGCGTCCTCGTGGTCGCCGTAGGACATGTCGAGGCCGAGCTTCTGGCCGTAGTCGACGACGTCGAGGAGCACCGGGCGAAGCTCCTCGAACTGATGGATGTGGTAGCAGTAGGGCTTGGTGACGCCCTCGGGCTGAGCGCCCTCCTCACCCTTCTTGAGCCACATCATCTCGGGCTCGATGCCGATGAGGAACTGGTAACCGAGCTCCTCCTCGAATTCGGCTACCACGCGCTTGAGGTTCTGCCGCGGGTCGGCGTCGAGGAGCTCGCCCGTCTCGGTGTCGTAGCAGTCGCAGAAGACACGGGCAACTCTTGGATCCCACGGCAGCTGAGCGAAGGTGGAGAGATCCGCAATCGCCGCGAGCTCGGACGCCTCGGGGCCGAAGCCGATGTAGTCGCCCGCGCGGTCGACGAAGAGGTTGGCGGTGGCGCCGTAGACGAGCTGATAGCCCTTCTCGGCGACCTGCGGGAAGAAGGAGGCGACCACGCCCTTCCCCATGACGCGGCCAGTTACCGAGACCTGCTGGAAGAAGACGTACTTGATGTCATTGGCGTCGATGAACTTGGTTATCGCCTCGATCTCCTCACGCCGACCGGGCTGATTCCTAGCCTCCTCGAGCGTCTTGGGAGGCATGGTCGCCCGGGGACTGTCGAGGACGGTCTTGACGTTGCCGCCAAACGTCAGGGGGGCAGTCACGTCAACGGTGACGCCGTCGCTCATACGTCTCCTCCAGAAGTCGTGGGGACCAACCGAGCCGCACCCTCAGGGCGCGACGCGACTATAACGCAGCTTTGATCAAATTTGTATAGGGCCCTGGAGGGCAAGCGGACAACAGCCCCACGCATAAGCGGGGCCGCCGATCATGCGGGCCAGCGACTCCCTCCGGCGCGGGCGGCGAACGTGAGCCGCCGGTGCGCTTATGGCTAGCCGCCGCCCAAGGACGAGCTGTCCTCGTCAGCGCCGAAGTAATCGAGGTCCACGCGTTTGATCTCGTAACTGCTCTCGACGCTCACACCTACGCCATGGTCGAACATCAGCTCCGCGAGCTGCTTGCCGTCGACGAGGACGACACGGGGGTTGACTGAGTGCGCGTAGTCCACGGCGTCATGACTGAACGACGACGTCGTGATGAACGCACCCTTCGAGGCGCGCTGAGCTTTCAGGGCTCCCTCAAACTGCTGGATCTCGGGCCGGCCAACCGTGTTCGCCCAGCGTTTCGCCTGAACGCAGATGAGGTCCACGCCGAGCAAGGCCTCACTGATCACGCCATCCACACCCTCCTCCCCCGCCTTCCCAAGACGCCTTGCTGCATCCTCCCGGGAGCCGCCGTAATCGATTGCCTGGAGCACATCTAGGACGACCTGCTCGGAGAAATCCGGACTCTGCTCTCGCACTCGTTCCAGCACGTCGGCGACGACCGCCGCCCGGAGCTCGCTGTGCGCCGCCTGGATCCGCTCGGTGGGTGTGCCGGCCTGGACGTCGCCTGCCGCGGCTCCCGGACGGTCGATGTCGTTGCCGGATGTGGTCCCGCTCGACCTGAACTGCCGGTACTCCTCGAAACGGCTGAGCACCCGACGGTCAACGCGCTCGGTGTCCGGGACCTCGGCGAGAACCTGATTCCCGCGCTGCGTGATCCTGTATACGCCGCGACGCGGTCTGTCGACCATCTGGGCGCCCTTCATGTGAGCAAGCGCCCACGCCACCCGGTTGGTGAAGGTCCGCTGCCGTCCCGAGCGCTGCTCGAGCTCCGCTTCGGTCAAGTCGAACTGAGTCGCGAGCGTCTCCCGAATGCGGTCGACACGCCACTCTTCGCCGTCGCTGAGGAGTGACAGGGCGGGTCGCATCAACGTCTGGGAGTCCGGGATCGGCACGCGGGCAAGCCTAATCCGCTCGGCGCTTCGCGTCCGCAGGAACACGAATCCGAAGCGGCGACGAGGCGCGTGAGCCGTGCTAGCTCAAGCCCGGGTAGAGCGACCGATCGCCGGCACGGGCGGCATGTCCTCCAGCCAGCGCATTACGTGCAGGTCGAGGCTTCGGGGTAGGAAGATGTCGTTGCTGTGCTCGACGGGGGTGCCTTCGGCCGTGCAGGTGACGTGGTCGATTTCGAGGGCGGCCACTGGTTCTTCGACTTCGAGGGCTTTTCCGATTCGGTCGCGCTTTGTTAATACGCGGGCGGTTATGTGCGCGCGGGTGTAGGCGACTGGGACTCCCGCGGCCAGCAGCAGGTCCAGCACCATTTCGCCCTTCTCAAGCTGGGCGCGGATGCGGCTCGCTGACGGCAGCTCTACGTCGGGGTGCACCACGTCGCGCATCCAGGCTCCGGGTTCGCCGTCCATCACGATGACTCGGGTGATCTGCGTTGCCGCGGTGTCGCTCGGCAGGCTGAAGATCTCTGCGGTTTCGGGTCGGAGGGGGCGCTCTTCCACCGACAGGTCGCCTACTTCCAGCTTCACGCCGCGCTCGCTGGCCAGCGTGCTGTACGAGACCAGCTTCTCCAGGCCTTCGTCCAGCGAGGTCGAGACCGCTCGGCCCACGTACGTCCCGCTCCCCTGCCGGCGCACGATTTCGCCTGTGTCCTCTAACCGCTGGAGGGCGGTGCGAAGCGTGCCCCGCGAGATCCCCAGGTGCGCTGAGAGCTCTTGCTCCGGGGGGAGGCGCTCGCCGGGCCGGTGGCGTCCGGTCGCAAGCCACGACCGCAGCGCCTCCTCCGCTATGTCGACCAGTGACGGCTTGCCTTCGGATTCCGATCGGGGAGAGTCGGCTCTGGTCGCCATCCGCAAGGTCGATCCTACGCTCAGAAGAGGCCGACCGTGCGACCTTCCGCGTCGATATCCACGTTCAGCGCCGCCGGCGACTTGCCCAGCCCCGGCATCTGCTGGATGTCGCCCGCCAGCGGCACCAACCAGCCCGCTCCCGTGTACGCGCGGATGTCCCGAACCGGGAACTCGAAGTCCTCCGGGGCGTTCAGCAGAGCCGGATCAGCGGACAGCGACAGGTGCGTCTTCGCCATGCAGATCGGCAGCTTGTCGAGGCCGTCCTCGTGGTACTGCTTCATCTTGCGCCGCGCATCCAGGTAGAAGACGACGTCCTTCGCCCCGTACACCTTCCGCGCGACCTTGCAGATCTTCTCCTCGATCGAGTCCTCGTCGTCGTAGATCATCTGGAAGTCGTTCGGCTGCTCGGCGGCCTCGGCCACCGCTTCGGCGAGGTCGGCGACGCCCTGGCCGCCCTGTGAGAAGCCGTCGTTCTGCTCGGCGCCGAACGCGCCGGCCTCCAGCGCGAGCTTCTTGACCAGCTCGACCTCCTCGTCGGTGTCGCCGGGCCGGCGGTTCACCGCGACCACGCACGGCAGGCCGAACGCCTTCACGATCCCGAGGTGCCGTCGCAGGTTCGCTGCGCCCTTCTCTACGGCAGCGAGGGCCTCTTTCGCGTCCGCGCGCGGGTCGTCCTCCAGCCCGCCGTGGTGCTTCAGTGCCCGGACGGTCGCGACGAGCACGACCGCGCTCGGCTGTATCCCGCCCTTCCGGCACACGATGTCGAAGAACTTCTCCATTCCCATGTCCGACCCGAACCCGGACTCGGTGATCACGTAGTCGCCGAGCTTCTGACCGATCAGGTCCGCGACGAGCGACGAGTTCCCGTGCGCGATGTTCGCGAACGGCCCGCAGTGCATCAGGCACGGCTGGCCTTCGAGCGTCTGGATGAGGTTCGGCTTCAGCGCATCCTTCAGCAGGACGGTCATCGCTCCGGCGGCCCCCAGGTCCTCAGCCGTGACCGGCTTCCCGCCGTCGTACGAGTGCGCCACGGTGATCGCGCCGAGGCGCCGGCGCAGGTCGTGCAGGTCGCGCGACACCGCCAGGATCGCCATCACCTCCGACGCTGCCGTGATGTCGAAGCCCGTCTCGCGCGGATAGCCGTTCGCGCGGCCGCCCAGCCCGAGGGCAACTTGACGCAGTGCGCGGTCGTTCATGTCGAGCGCCCGCTTCCAGCCCACCCTGAGCGCGTCGATCTTGTGCGGGTTCTGATGCAGGATCGAGGCGTCGAGCAGGGCGGCGAGCAGGTTGTTCGCCGCGCCGATCGCGTGGATGTCGCCGGTGAAGTGGAGGTTCAGGTCCTCCATCGGCACGACCTGCGTGAGCCCGCCGCCGGCGGCTCCGCCCTTGATGCCGAAGACCGGCCCGAGCGACGGCTCGCGCAGGCACAGCAGCGGGTTCTTGCCGATGTGGCCCAGCCCCTGCGTCAGACCGACGGCGGTCGTCGTCTTCCCCTCGCCCGCCTTCGTCGGCGTCACGCCCGCGACGCACACGATCTTCGCGTCCGGCTGGTCCGCCATGCGGTCGATCACGTCGAGTGAGATCTTCGCCTTGTAGCGCCCGTAGGGCTCGAACTCGTCCGGCGTAAGGCCGGTCCGCTCCGCGATCGTCTCGATCGGGAGAAGCTCGGCCTCCTGCGCGATCTCAAGGCTCGACTTCATCTCTCTCCTTCGTTAGTGACTGACGGCCGCCGCCGCCAGCTCCGACACGAGCTTGTCCTCGTAGAACCGCTCGAGCTTGAAGGGCTCGATCAGCTCCGGAGTCTTACCTGTGGCGGCCAGCTCCGCCAGCGTCTTCCCGACGATCGGCGCCGCCTTGAATCCGTACGTTCCCCACCCCGAGCTCACGTGGAAGCCCTCGACCTCGGTCTTGCCGAGGATCGGCGAGTAGTCGGGTGAGAGGTCGCACAGGCCCGCCCAGCTGCGCAAGATCCGTGCGCGCTCCAGCTGCGGGAACAGCTCGAGCGCGTGCCGCGACACCTCCTGCAGGAAGTTCAGCGTTCCCTGCATCCGATACGTGGTCCACGGCTCGATCTCCGCGCCCATGAGGAACTCGCCGCGGTCGGTTTGCGAGATGTAGACGTGCATCTGCGACGACACGATCACCACATCGAGCAGCGGCTTCAGCGGCTCGGTGACGAGCGCCTGCAGGATGTGCGTCGTGATCGGCATCTCGACGCCGGCCAGCTTCGAGACGAGCGAGCTCCAGCCGGCGGTGCAGTTGACGACGACCGGCGCGCTGATGTCGCCGCGGTTCGTTCGCACTCCCGTCACGCGGCCGTTCGATCGCGTGATGCCCGTCACCTCGGTGTACGGGTGAATCTCGGCGCCGTGCCGATCGGCCCCGCGTGCGAATCCCCACACCACCGCGTCGTGGCGGATCACGCCGCCGGGCGGGTGGTAGAGCGCGCCCATGATCGGCCAGACCGCCTCCGGGTTGTGGACCTGCATCGCCGGCGCGAGCTTCGCGATCTCGTCGGGGTAGATGAGCCGCGAATCGATCCCGTTCAGGCGGTTCACCTCGGCGCGGTTGGCCATCACGAACATCGCGCGGTCCGAGTGGGCGAGCGTGAGGTGGCCGTTCTGCGAGAAGAGCAGGTTGAAGTTCAGCTCCTTGCTGAGGTTTTCGTAGAGCTTCACGCTCGCGTCGTAGAAGCGAGCTCCCTCGGGGGTCTTGTAGTTCGAGCGGAGGATCGTGGTGTTGCGGCCTGCCGCGCCCGAGCCGATGTAGCTCTTCTCGAGCACGGCGACGTTGCCCACCCCGAAGTGCCGACCGAGGTAGTAGGCGGTGGCGAGCCCGTGGGAGCCGCCGCCGATGATCACGACGTCGTAGGAGTCCTTCAGCTCCGGACGCTTCCGCCACATGCGGCGGGTGCGGAAGATGTCAAGCATGCGGAGCCTCCGGGGCGGCGCCGTCGGCGGAGACGGCGAGCGCGTCAAGCGGCGGCAGCGCGTCCACGCCGACCGGGCCGCCGCCAAGGTGCTCGGCGGCGTCGGCGACCGTCGTCCACATGTACTGGCCGAACGCCGCGCCGAACAGCATCAGGTAGCGGTCCGGCGCCTCGCACAGGATCGCGCCGCCGGTGCGGGCCACCGAGCCGGGGCGCCACCCGTGGACCGGCGTGACCTGCGGGCGCAGGTCGATCGCAGTGAAGCGTGCAAAGACTTCGTGGGCGAGTGGACCCAAAATCGTCATCGCTCCCTGCGCGGCGGTGATGTCGACTACGCTTGCGAGACCGTTGGCGTCCGCGGCCGACGCGGTGAGGTGGTCGCGGAGCGCCGCGGTATCCGCAGGGGAGCAGAGGACGACCGCCCTGGTGGGCGAGTAGGGGCACCACCAGGCGGCGCGGGCGCGCGTCGCCGTGCCGAGCTCGAGGGAGGCGCCGCCGGTCGCGGCCGCGACGATCGCCGCGAGGTCCTCGGCAGCGGCCTGCAACTCGATCTTGCCCAGGTGCGAGACGTCGGCGAATCCGACGACGGAGAAGTCCTCGCCAGGGAACGAGACCGCCACCTCCCACCCGTCGCGCTCCTCGCAGATCGCGCCGGAGGCGGCCGCGCCCGGCTCCATCGGGCTCTTCGCGACCGCTCCCTCACCGGGCGACAGGAAGGCGAGGCTGCTCATGAGCGCAGGATCTCGCCGTCCGGGTCGTAGAAGGGCCGCGTCTGCACCTCGCCCTCCATCCGCTGGTCCTCGTCGGAGATGACGATGCGCGCTCCGTCCTTCGCCAACTGCGCCGGGACCCATGCCATCCCGATCACCCGACCGAGCTGCTGCGAGTAGCGCGCGCTCGTGACCTGGCCCATCGGGCTGCCGTCGTAGGGCATCACGACCGCGCCCTCGGTCGGCACGTAGCCGTTCTGGAGGGTGAAGCCCACGAGCGCCGTCTCGGACGGCTCGTGCTCGTAGTGCTGCAGCGCCCACTTGCCGATCCAGTCCTGCTCCTTGTCGAGCTTCACGATCCACGGCATCGCGGCGCCGAAGGGGTTCGACTCGGAGTCGGTGTCCTGGCCGACCAGGATGTGCATCTTCTGCAGCCGGAGGAGTCGCTGCGGCTCGAGCCCGAACGGCTTGATGCC
>JBKPSR010000165.1:0-10252 GCA_046735115.1 Actinomycetota bacterium | reverse complement strand
ACGCCGGCCGCCGCGTCGGGCGGGACGGCGACGGCCACGCTAGGCGGTGGGGGTGACGATCGTCTTGATGTCGGCCGTCACACCGTCGGAGACCTCGACGGAGACCATGTGAGTGCCCGTGGTCCTGATCGGCTCCTCCAGTCGGACGCGGCGCTTGTCGAGCCGCACCCCGCGCGCCTGTCGGATCGCGTCCACGATCTCCTGCGAGGTGACCGAGCCGAACAGCCGGCCGTCGTCGCCCGCCTGGTGCGAGATCGTGAGGACGGTCTTCCGGAGCAGCGCCGCGGTCTCCTCGGCCTTGGCCGCAGCCTCGGCGACCGCTCGCTCGGCGGCCTCACGCCGGCGCTCGGCGTCCGCGATGGCGGCCGCCGTGGCCGGCTGGGCCAGCCTGCGCGGCACGAGGTAGTTGCGGAGATAGCCCGGCGAGACGTCGATCACGTCGCCGCTCTCCCCGAGCTTGTCCACGTCCTTCAGGAGGATCGCCTGGGCCATGGTTGGTCCCGTCGCCTACCTGTCTGCGACGTACGGCAGGAGGCCCAGCTCACGCGCCCGCTTGACCGCGGTGGCGAGCTGAGACTGGTGACGGCGGCATGCGCCGGTCACGCGCGACGAGCGGATCTTGCCCTTGTCGCTGATCGCGCGGCGCAGCGCGGAGAGGTCCTTGTAGTCGACGACGTCGATCTTCTCCCGGCAGAACGGGCATGGCTTGAAGCGCCCACTCGGGGCTCCCTTGCCGCGGGGGCCGCGCTTGCGGTCCCGCGTCTGCGTTCCACCACGCTGCTTCGCCACTTGTGCTCCTGCGTACTCGCTACTCGGGGATCAGAACGGAATGTCGTCGTCCGCCGTTCCCCCGGTGGCCACCGGCGCCTGCGCGAAATCCGCCGTGTCGGCGGGCACATCGCTCTGAGGCGTGAAACGGCCACCGTTCTCGCCGCCCTCGCGGGAGCCGAGGAACTGAACGGAATCGGCAATGATATCTATCGCCTGCCGCTTCTGGCCGTTCTCCGTCTCCCACTCGCGCCAGTCGAGCCGTCCGTCGATCGCCACCGGACGCCCCTTGGACAGATACTGGGCGCAGTTCTCGCCCTGCTGGCCCCAGACCTTGACGTCGAAGTAGTTGGGCTTGTCGACCCACTCGCCGGTCTCCTGGTTCTTCCGGCGCCCGTTGCACGCAACCCGGAGGGTGCATACGGCGGTGCCGCCGTTCGTGTGCCGGAGCTCTGGGTCACGGGTGAGGTTCCCGGTGACGATCACCCTGTTGATGTTCACTTCCATTCCTCCTGTCCTGCTCGAAGACCGTCGATCGAGACTACATACGCGTTCGGAGCGCTCGGCCGGCGGCACCCAAGAAAGTGCACTAAAGAGCGGGGTCTTTGGCCAGGCCGTTACATGGGTAACAGCCCGGGATGCGCCTCCGGGACCTGATCGCTGACGTAGCTTGGTCCCTGAGGCAAAACCAGCTGCCCCTGTTCGCGAGCGCGATGGCGTTCCGGGCCGTGCTGGCGCTCGTGCCTTTCCTGCTCTTCCTGCTCGCGCTACTGGGCTTTCTCGATCTCCAGGAGGTCTGGAGGAGCGACGTCGCGCCGGAGATCAAGAAGAACGCTTCGGATGCCGCCTTCAGGCTCCTCGACGACACCGTCAGCCAGGTCCTGCGCGAGAAGCAGGCCTGGTGGCTGACGATCGGGCTCGCGCTGACGCTCTGGGAGCTCTCCGCCGCCACCCGCATGACGATGCTCGCGCTCGATCGCGTATACGGCTACCGGGGTCGCAGGGGCGTCCTCACTTTGCTGCCGCGCTCGCTGGCGCTCGGGGCTGCGATGGGCATCTGCGTCGTGGTCGCCATAGCGATCGTCAGGTTCGGACCGCTCCTCACGGGCGATCTCGACGGTGTCCTGTTCGCGCTGTCGTTCTTGCTCCGCTGGCTCCTCGCCGCGGCCGTGCTCGGAGTCGGCGTGTGGCTCATAGTGCGCTTCGGTCCCGCCACGCCGCAGCCGGTGCCCTGGGTGAGCCTCGGGACCGGCCTGGTTCTCGTGGCGTGGGTCCTCACGTCGATCGGGTTCGGCCTGTACGTGACGTACGTGGCCTCGTACACGTCGGTGTTCGGCCACCTGGCCAGCATCTTCGTGCTGCTGCTCTACCTGTGGCTGTCGGCGAACGCGTTCCTGGTCGGCATCCAGGTGGACGCCTGCGCCCGCGAGTGCGCCTGAGGGCTACTCGTCGTCGCCCGTGGCCGATGGGTACGCGAGCGCCTCGGCCTCCGCCTCGTCGTCCGTCGGCGGCGCATCGGCGGCGGCGCGGGCGGCGACCTTCGTGTCCTGCGCCTCGCGCTCCTCGCGCCGGCGCGCGGTCTGCTGATCCGGCGGCGGCGGGGTGGGCTGGCCCGGCTTGACCCTGATGATCCGGAAGCGCAGCACACCGTCGAGGATGCGGAGCCGCTGATTCAGCCGCTCGAGCAGTTGGTTGTCGCCCTCGAACTGGTAGAGCCGGTAGTCGGCCTCTGGGCGGTGGTCGATCTCATAGGCCATCCGCCGGGTCCCCCAGTCATAGCTGCTGACGAGCTGGCCGCCGGAGTTGATCATCGACTCCGCCTCGGAGATCGCGGCGTTGCGCCGCTCCTCCGGAGCGGTCGGATCGACAAGCAGCATCAGGTCGTAGAGCCTCGCCATGCGACGGGCCACGATAGCGAAAGCGGGGCGAACCGCAGCGAGGATGCGACTTCACCGGCAATGGGGCGGCGGAGGGTGCGATGGAGGAACGTGGGGCGGGTGGCATGCCTGGCGGGGGCGGCGGTGCTGATAGCGACGCATGCGTCGGAGCGGCGCACGGCGGCGCCGCGCCTGCGCGTGGCTACCCCGCCGCCGCGCGCTGTCGGCCCGGCCCCGCGGCGAGTGCAACGGCTCCCGCTCCTGGGTGACATCCCTCGGCTCGTGGTGCCACGAGCGCGTGAACGACGGGCATTGAAGAGGAGTGATTCGGGTGGGAGAGGGGGTCCTGGGACGGTTTTTCGTCCACATGACGACGAAGTGACCGAACCCCCCCACGCGGCTCCGCATAGACCCCCTTCACCCCAATCTGGCCAGCTGAGTAAGCCACAGACGAGCGAACGGAGCGCCAGAGCGCCGGCGCCCACGCCGCTGCCTAGGGCGCCCACCGGCGAGTTCACGCCAGACCCGGGGCCCTAGCCTGGCGCTTTCGCTCGATGTCGGCCAGCTGGTCGTCCACCCAGTCGCCCGGGTGGCGGGCGGTCACGATCCGCTTCAGGCCCTGGGCTCGCCATGAGCGCTCCTCCGCGGACATCGTCAGCGCCCGGTGGATCGCGTCGGCCTGCTCCTGCACGTCGAACGGGTTCACCGACAGCGCGAACTCCGCCAGCTCCTCGTGCGCGCCCGTGTTCTCGCTCAGGAGTGAGACGCCGTTCCGCTCGTTCACGAGCGGGCCCTCCTTCGCGATCAGGTTCATGCCGTCGAACATCGCGTTGACCATCAGCAGGTCGTAGTGCTTGTAGGCGGCGATCGCCTCCTCAAGGTTCTCGCGCAGGCGGAGGTCGATCGGCATCCAGTCGGTCGTGCCGTGGCGGTGGTTCACGACGGCCACCAGCGCCTCGATCCGCTCCAGGTACTCCGCGTACTCGGGCACGTCCTGCCGCGATGGGATCAGGTGGGCGATGAACGTCACCTGCTCGTGGAACTCGGGGTGCTGCTCGAGGAACAGGTCGAAGGCGGTGAAGCCGCGCAGCACGTTCTTCGACAGGTCGGCGCGGTCCACGCGGAGGATCAGGTGCTCGCGCCGGCGGCGGAGGATGTCGCGCTCGTACTCGTGAACGGCCGGCCGCTGGGCCGTCCTGTGGAAGGTCTCCGCGGAGATCGGCAGCGGGTACGAGCGCACCCACACGTCGCGGCCGTCGAACTTGACGATGCCCGCCTCCTCGTCGACCTCGAGGTCGAACAGGTCGCGGCAGCAATGGAGGAAGTTGCGTCTGTAGGAGCGCGTGTGGAAGGCGATGATGTCGTTGGACAGGATGCCCTCGTAGATGTCCTCGCGCATGTCGGCCGGCAGCACTCGCCACGCGTCCGGCTGGGTCCAGGGGATGTGCACGAAGTGGTGGAGGAAGAGATCCGGCCGCTCCCGCCGGATGAACTTCGGCGCGACGTAGAGGTGGTAGTCGTGCAGCATCACGACCGCCTCCTCCTCGCCCTCGAGCTCCTCCAGCACCGCGCGCGCGAGGTCCTCGTTGACCGCGCAGTAGCCGTCCTCATACGACTCGATCTCGTGCCGGCGGATGTCGGGCGCGTTCGAGAGGTCCCACAGGTAGTGCTGGATGAACCACAGCATCGGGTTCGCGACGACGTTGTAGAAGCGGTCGTAGGCCTCGCCGTCGCTCGCCACGAGCTTGATCCGGTAGGTGTCTCCGTCCAGCTCGACCGGGAACGAGCGGCCGTCGTGCTTCTCGGCCATCTCGACGTCCTCGCCCGTCATCGCCGACGCCACCCACACCGCGTCGCGGTGGTGCACGAGCCCCTTGAGCGCCGTCACGAGCCCGCCGCCGCCCCGCTTCGCCTCGCCCCGCTCGAACGTGGCGGGGCCGCGGTTCGAGACGAGCACGAGGGGGGTGTCCTGGTTCATCTGTGCTCCCGGAAGATCCTCAGCCAGTCACGGAGCAGCCGCGGTGTCAGGAAGTGCGCCCGCACGTGCTCCTTTCCGGCTCGCCCGAGCCGCTTGCCGAGCTCGGGCTCACGAAGTATCCGCAGCGACCGGTCGGCGCACTCCTCGGGCGAGGAGACGAGATACCCGGTCTGGCCGTCCTGAACCTGAAGCGGGATGCCGCCCACATCGCCGCCGATGAACGGGCGGCCCTTCCAGAGCGCCTCGGACACCGTGAGGCCGAAGCCCTCGCGCGTGGACTTCTGGATCACGACGTCGGCCTGTGACTGGAACGCGTTCACCTCGATCGCCCCGACGTTGTTCAGGTTGTTCAGGATATGGATGTCCGAGTCCCCGTCGGCGTATGCCATCGTCGAGTTGAAGAACTCCCATCCCTCCGGGTCGTCGGTGGCCATCGAGCCCACCAGCGCCAGCTGCACGTCGGGCATCTCCCCCGTGACCTCGCGGTAGGCGTCGATCACGCCGATCGGGTCCTTCCACGGGTCGAAGCGCGACACCTGGCACATCAGCGGCCGGTCGACGTCGATTCCGAACTGGTCGCATACAAAGGCCGCGTCCTCGGGCGACAGGGCCATGTTCTTCGGCGACAGCGGGTCGATTGCGGGCGGGCAGATGTGCACGCCGCCCCGCGCCCCGTCCATCGACCCGGGCACGTACTGCTGCAGGTGCCAGACCGACGCGTCGTAGTCGCGCACGAGCGGCACGATGTGCTCGACCGCATCGGGATTGGGCGTCGACAGGTCGATGTGGCAGCGCCAGACCCACGTGTGCGCCTTCTCCGGTACGTGCTTTCGGATCGCCGCGGGCTGAGGGTCGTGGACGATGATCACGTCCCAGCCACCCTCGACCTCCTTCGCGTTCAGCTCGTTGTAGCGCTCGTAGACCTCCCACTCCTCGCTTGTAAGCGAGTCCGGGTTCCCCTGGAGAGCGTTATGGAGGCGCTTCGTCGCGTTGTAGAACTCCTCGCGCCCGAGCATCACCTGCCACTCGGCGCCGATCCCGACGTCGTTCATCAGCGGGATCAGCGTGTAGAGGATCTCGGAGACGCCGCCGCCGAAGGCGGTCGCGGAGAGGTGGAGCACGCGCAGGCCCTCGAGGTCCTGGGCGAGCTCCCGGATCTCCTGAATCAGCGGCCTACCGGCCAGGTGTGTGTAGTCCGCAAGGCTCTTGTTGCCTACGGAAACCGGCGTGAGCACAGCGCGGCAGACTACCCAGTCTCGTTCAGGTATTTGATGAGCCGGGTGCGACCGCCCGCGAAGTCCGCCTCGTCGACGGTCGCCTCGATTATGGCGCGGCTCAGCTCCTGCTCCGAAGCCGCGACCGGACCGGCGCTGCCGTCCAGTTCCATGGTCAGCCGGTCATCCCCCAGATGGAAGGAGAAGTTGAGCCGGCTCTCGTCCTCGAGACCGCGCGACTCGTCCACGAAGTCGTTGGCCGCCTCCGTGATAGCGAGCTTCAGGTCAGCCACCTCCTCCGGCGAGAGCGGGGTCAGGCGGCACACTGCGGACAGCGCCAGCCTCGCCAGGACGAGGTAATCCGGGCGCGCCGGAATGGTCAGCGAGACGTCGCGGCTGTCGGTCACCGGGGGAACCTCCACCACCCCAGCACCCTACCCGGAAATCGCGTAATACCTGCATCCGTTCGCTAGGGGGACGGGCGCGCCGGCCGCCGGCCCAGCTCGACCTCGACCGTCCGCCGCCTGCCGTCCCGCAACAGGGTCAGCCGCACGTGGTCGCCCGAGCTGTGGTCGCTTATCTCGTCGGCCAGGTCGTGCTGGCGCGTGAACCGCTCCCCGTTCACGGCGACGATCAGATCACCCCCTGTGACGATCTGGCTCTGGCCCTGGAAGGAGATCTCGTCTTCGCCCGCCTGGATCCCCGCGTGCTCGGCCGGGCTGCCGTCGACGACCTCCTGGACGAGCGCGCCCGTGTCCACGTCGAGGCCGAGCCGCTCGGCGAGCTGGGGCCAGATCGTGAGCGACTCCACGCCCAGGTAGCCGTAGTCAACGCGCCCGTCTCGCCGCAGCTCATGGAGTGAGCGCCGCACGGCGTCCACCGGGATCGCGAAGCCCACGCCCTCGCCGCCGCCCGACTGGGACTTGATCTGCGCGTTGATACCGATCACGCGGCCGTGCGCGTCGAGCAACGGGCCGCCGGAGTTGCCGGGGTTGATGGCGGCGTCGGTCTGGATGGCGTCGCCGATCTCGAACTGCGTGAGCGACTGGATCGTGCGGTCGAGCGCCGACACGACGCCGATCGAGAGCGACTGGCGCTCGCCGAACGGGCTGCCGATCGCGGCCACGGGCTCTCCCACCGTCAGCGAGGCGGACTCGCCCAGCCTGAGCGGAGTCAGCGACAGGCCCTGCGGATCGACCTTGAGCAGCGCCACGTCCGCGTTCGGGTCGTGCCCCACGACGCGCGCCGGCACACGGTTCCCGTCGGAGAACTCGACGTAGACCTGGTCGGCCGCCACGGTGGCGTTGCCGCGGTCGGTCGTCACCACGTGCGCGTTCGTGGCGATGTCGCCGTCGCCGTCGATCACGAAGCCCGAGCCCTGCCCGCCTTCGCCTTCGTCCTCGAGCAGGCTCGTGCCTCCCTTGAAGATGGACAGGATCGTCACTACCCCCGGCGAGAGCCGGTCGTAGATCGCCGCCGGGTCGAAGCCCCCGTTCTTGCCGAGCCCCTCGACGACCTGCACGCGCGTGGTGGTGACCTCGCGCGGCCCCGAGGAGTCGCCCGCGCCTCCGTCGCCGTTCACGTCGCAGCCCGCGGCCAGGACGAGCAGGGCCGCAGCGGCGGCCGCGGCCGCTCGCCTCACGCGTCGTTACCGTCCGTTGGCAGCTCGAGGGTAAAGGCCGTGCTTCCGCGCTCGGTCGAGAGCACCAGCCGGCCTTCCATCCGCTCCGCGAGCTCCGCCGCGATCGCGAGGCCGAGCCCCGCGCCGCGCGCGGCATCGCCCGTGAAGAAGCGCTCGAAGACCTTGCCGCGCGCACCGGCCGGCAGGCCCGGGCCGGTGTCCGCCACCGTGAGCTCGGCGGCGCCGTTGTAGCGGGTTGCGCTCACGGTCACGTCCGTGCCCTCCGGCGTGTGGCGGAGGGCGTTGTCGAGCAGGATACGCATGATCTGAGCGACCCGCTCCCGGTCGCAGAGGGCGCTCGGGCCCTCGTCCGGGATGTCGAGCACGAGCTCGGTTCCATGGTCGGTCAGGCGCGGGTGGAACTCGCCCGCGACGGAGCGCGTGAGCTCCGCGAGGTCGACCGGCTCGCTGTGGAGCTCGACCGAGCCGGAGTCGAGTCGCGAGAGGTCCAGCAGATCCACGGAGAGCTTCTGCAGCCGCTCGACCTGCTCGCGCATCGTCTCCAGGAACTCGCGCCGCGTCTCCTCGTCGAGGTCCTCGTCCTGGAGCAGCTCGACGAAGCCGCTCAGCGAGAAGATCGGGGTGCGGAGCTCGTGCGACGCGGTCGCGATGAACTCCTTGCGCGCGACGTCCACCTGCCGGAGCTGCTTCTGCATCTTGTTGAAGGTGTCCGTCAGCTGCCCGATCTCGTCCTTCGATCTCACGGGCAGCGGCTCCACGAAGCTCCCTCGCGCGACGTGCCGGGTCGCCCGCTCCAGCCGCCCCACGCGGCGGCCCAGCCGGATGGCGATCAGGAATCCGCCTATCAGCGCCACGAGCAGCGCGCCTCCTGTCGCGATGAGCACACGGTCGCGCACGAATGCGACGGTCGCCTGGACGTCCTCGAAGCCGATCGAGTAGAAGGCCACGCGCGGCACCCGGGCGGGACTCTTGATCCGCTGGGCGATCATCCCGATCTCCTCGTCGCGGGATGTCCCGTAGCCACGCTGGATGCGGCGGGTCTGGATGGCGCGTCGGGCGAGCGACTCGTCGAACGGCACCGGGTCCTCCGAGGTGTCGACCGGGTAGAAGCCGGGGCTCCGCCGCTTGCTCGGCAGGCGCTGCCAGTCGCGCACGGTCAGGCGCGCGTCGGCCGCGTCCTCGGCCGCGCCGATCCGGTCGGCGAACTGCTTCGGGCCTGGCTGGCGGCCACCGACGGTCGGCAGCTCGAGGGCGGGACGTGCTGCGCGCGCGTGGTCGACGAGGTTGTCGAGCCGGCGCTCCTTCAGGTTCTGCTCGAGCGATGGGACGACGACGAACCAGATCACGGTGAACGCCGTGGCCGTGACGAGGAAGAAGATGAACGCGATCTTGTAGCGGAGCGAGCGAAGCCTGCTCATGTGTCCCGGAACCGGTAGCCGACGCCGCGAACCGTCAAAATAAGCTCGGGCGTCTTCGGCTCAGCCTCCAGCTTCTCGCGAAGGTGGCGGATATGCACGTCGATCGTGCGCGGGTCGCGGTAGGCGGAATCGCCCCAGACCCGCTCCAGCAGCATCGTGCGACTGAAGACTCGGCCCGGCGCGCGCGCCAGCGCGGCCAGGATCTCGAACTCGACGTAGGTGAGCTGGGCGGGCTCATCGCGCACGAGGACCGTGCGCTTCTCGAAGTCGATGTGGAGCTCGCCGGCGTCGATCGGCTCCTCGAATTGGGTCTCGGGCTGGGCGAACGAGGCGCGCCGCAGCACCGCCTTCACACGGCTGCGGAACTCTCGGACGGAGAACGGCTTGGTGATGTAGTCGTCCGCGCCGAGCTCAAGGCCGAGCACCTTGTCGGTCTCTTCCGTCTTCGCGGTGAGCATGATGATCGGGACGGTGCTGCGCGAGCGGATGGCCCGGCACACGTCGAAGCCGTCCATCCGCGGCAGCATCACGTCGAGCACCACGAGGTCGAAGGTGTCCTCGCGGAGGCGCTCGAGCGCCTCACGGCCGTCGAGCGCAGGGATGACGTCATAGCCCTCCTTGCGCAGCGGATAGGTGAGGAGCTTCTGGACCGACAACTCGTCGTCCACAAGCAGGATGCGTGGTGCCGTGGCGCTCAACCCAGGGAATTGTAGGAAGGCTGCGCAGGTGCACGGCCCCCTGCTTGCCGAACTGCGTAGGTTGCGCCCCTTGTGATCGAGCCGCGGATATACCGCGCGGCATTCGTGCCGGCGCTCCTCGCCGTCGTCCTGACGATGTTCTCCTTCGAGAGCCGGCCCCGGCCGGTTCCGCAGGGGCTGGCGGCGGACGTCCTGTTCGACGGCAATCAGGCCACTCAGCTCGCGACGCGGATCGCCACCGACCAACCGGACCGCCGCGCGGGGTCCGCGGGCGATCGAGCGACGGCAATGCTCGTGGCCGACGCCTTCGCCGCGAGGGGCTTCGGCGGCGGTGGCGGATCGCGGCCGGTTGTGCAGCGCTTCACGCACGCCGACCACCGGCTCGTGAACGTGATCGGGCGCCGGGCGGGCAGCTCGCGGCGCCAGATCGTGATCGTGGCCGCGCGCGATGCGGCGACCGTGCCGGACGCGCCCGGCACCGCCTCGGACACGGCGGCGCTGATGCAGCTGGCGCGGGTCTACCAGGGCCGCCCGTCCCGCAAGACGCTCGTGCTGGCGTCGATCGACGGCGCGAACCTCGGCGAGGTGGGCGCGCGCCGCCTGGTCGACGCCCTGCCGGCCCCCGACCTGGTCGACGCCGTGCTGGTGATGTCCGAC
>JBKPSR010000164.1:0-5184 GCA_046735115.1 Actinomycetota bacterium | reverse complement strand
GACCACGCAGAGACCGACATCGGCAAGAAGGGTGCGCGGTGAACTGCGCGTTCGATGCCTTCGCGGCCCCTCGCTTGAGCCGGCTCGCTCCCCGACGGCGACCGTCGGCCGACGACTGGATGCGGAACGCTCCGGGCGGCGACTCGCCCGTTCTCAGCCGAGGGAGCACTCGTCCTCAGAATCCTGCCCGCCACCGATGCGAGCGTGAGATCCAGCGGAACGGCCCTCTGGACCGGGGCATGCGCGGCAGCGGTCGCGTCTCGGCCGCAGCGCGGTAACGGCTCGGAAACGGCCGGTTGGCGAGGCTCCGGAGCTGCTGTACGTTGGGTTCAACTGGCCCGCGTCCCGACTGGCATGGACTTCCGCATTCTCGGACCGCTCGAGGTCCTCGACGAGGGCCGCACGATCACGCTCCGGGGGGCCAGGCTGCGGGCGCTGTTGGCGTTGCTGTTGGTGCACGCCAACGAGACGCTCAGCACGGAGCGGCTGATCGACGAGCTCTGGGGCGAGCGACCACCGGCCGGGGCCGCCAAGACGGTGCAGATGCAGATTTCCCGGCTGCGCAAGACGCTCGCGGGCGAGGGCAGCGACGGGCCGGCCGGCGTGGTGGTGACGCGCGAGCGCGGCTACGAGCTGAGGCTCGATCCCGACCGCTTGGATTCGCGCCGCTTCGAGCGGCTCGTTGTCGAGGGGCGGAGCGAGTTGGCCGGCGGGCACCCGCGGCGTGCCGTTTCGGCGCTGGAGGAGGCGCTGTCGCTGTGGCGTGGCACACCGCTGGTGGAGCTCGCATACGAGCCCTTCGCGCAGCGCGAGATCGCGCGGCTGGACGACCTGCGCGTCGCGGCGCACGAGCAGCTGATCGAGGCGAAGCTCGCGCTCGGCGACCACGCCGAGGTGGTGGGGCAGCTGGAGACCCTGATCGGCGAGCATCCCTACCGCGAACGCCTGCGGGCGCTGCTGATGTTGGCCCTCTACCGCTCGGAGCGCCAGGCGGATGCGCTTCAGGCCTACCAGGCCGCGCGCCGGACGCTGGTCGAGGAGCTGGGCATTGAGCCGGGCGAGCATCTACGCGAGCTCGAGCGGGCGATACTCGCCCAGGACCCGGGGCTTCACCTGGTAGCGGCGGAGGAACCGCTTGCGGTCGGGCCTGCAGTGGACGCCACGCGCAGCGCGTTCGTCGGGCGCCGGCGCGAAATGGCCGAGCTGGTCGGGGGACTGGACGATGTATTTGCCGGCCACGGCCGCCTATTTCTGGTGGCGGGCGAGCCCGGAATCGGCAAAAGCCGCCTCGCCGAGGAGCTCGTCACCCGCGCCGAGTCGCGCGCGGCGCGCGTGCTGGTCGGACGCTGCTGGGAGGCGGGCGGCGCCCCCGCCTACTGGCCCTGGACACAGTCGCTACGCGCCTACATTCGCGAAAGCGATGCTACGGCGCTGGCCGCCCTGCTCGGCGCGGGCGCCACGGAGCTCGCGCAGATCGTCCCCGAGCTGCGTCAGCGCTTCCCCGATCTGCCGCCGCCCGCGCGGGTCGAGCCAGAGGGGGCGCGCTTTCGCCTGTTCGAGGCGATCGCCGGGTTCCTTCGCAAGGCCGGCGAGCAGCGCCCGGTCGTGCTGGTGCTTGACGACCTGCACGCGGCCGATGCGCCCTCACTGCTGCTGCTGCGGTTTCTCGCCCGCGAGCTCGGCTCGACCCGCCTGCTGCTCCTCGGCGCCTATCGAAGTGTCGACCCTCTGCCGGGACAGCCTCTGACCGAGATGATCGCGGAGGTGGCCCGCGAACCGGTTACCCGCCGGCTCTCGCTGGGAGGGCTGAGCGAGACCGAAGTTGCGGAGTATCTCCACGAGGCGGCGTCGGACATGGCGTCGCCGCAGCTCGCGGCCGCACTGCACGGGCAGACAGAGGGAAATCCACTCTTCGTCGGCGAGACCGTGCGTCTGCTCTCGGTCGAAGGCGCTCTATCCGACTCCGCCGAGCGGTCGCGGCCAACGATCCCGCAGAGCGTCCGTGACGTTATCGCCCGACGGCTTACCCATCTCTCGCAGGAGAGCAACCGGCTCCTGGTGCTTGGCTCCGTGCTGGGCCGCGAGTTCGCACTTGAGGTCCTCGCCCGGGTCGGGGGCGTCTCGGACGACGAGCTGCTCGAATGGCTCGACCAGGCGATCGACGCGCGCGTCGTCTCCGATGTCCCCGGTTCCCGCGGGCGTCTTCGCTTCGCGCACGTGCTCATTCGCGACACGCTCTACGACGGACTCACAGCCGCGCGCCGGCTACGGCTGCACAAGCTAGCCGTCGCGGCGCTCGAGCAGCTCAACGACGAGCGCCCGGGGCCATACCTGGCCGAGCTCGCGCACCACTCGGTCGCCGCCGGCGAGCACGTCAAGGGGCTGCTCTACTCCCGCCAAGCCGGCAACCGTGCCCTCGAGCTGCTCGCCTACGATGAGGCCGCGCGCCTATTCGAGCTGGCGCTCGAGGCGCTCGCCGAGCAGCCCCCGGTCGATCCCGCGACGCGCAGCGAGTTGCTGCTCGCGCGCGGCGACGCACTCGCCAAAGCCGGAAGCATGGCCGATGCAAGGGAGATGTTCCTGGCCGCGTGCGATCTCGCCAGGACCACGCGCCTGCCGGAAGCCTTCGCGCGCGCCGCGCTCGGCTACGGCGGAAGCCCGGGCTGGCAGCGGGCGGGGGGCGACACCCGCCTCGTGCCTCTTCTCGAGGAGGCGTTGAGGGTTCTCGGCCAGGATGGGCCGCTGCTCAGGGCACGGTTGCTCGCGCGCCTGGCCGGAGCGCTCCGGGACGAGTCCTCGCTCGAGCCGCGGTCGTCCCTGAGCCGAGAAGCAGTGGAGATCGCTCGCCGGCTGGGTGACAAGGAAGCGCTTGCTTACACGCTCACGAGCCTCTTCATGGCCACCTGGGGCCCCGACGTCGAGGAACTCGTGACGATCGCGGAGGAGGTGGGCAGGCTGGCGGACGAGACCGGTTCGACCGACGCCGCCCTCGATGCACTGACGCTGAAGGGCGTGGTCGCTTGGCTCACGCTCGCGGACGAGGCGGAGATCGCGGACACCGCCTACCACGCGCTGGCCGGACAACTGGGGCAGGCGGCGCCGCAGTGGCAGGGCGCCATGCAGAACGCGCTCTGGGCCCTTTTCCGAGGGGAGTTCGCGAAGGCTGAGGAGCTCGAGGAGCAGGCGTTGAGGTCCGGATACGCCCGGAGCTCCGACGCCGACTGTTCGTACCGACTGGCGATGTTCATCCTGCGCCGCGCGCAGGGTCGACTGGCCGAGGTCGAGCACCTCACCCGAGAAGCGGTTGACCAGTACCCGGGCTACCGGTCTTTCCGCTGTTTCATCCCGTTGCTCGAACTCGAGCTCGGACGAGAGCACCAGGCGCGCCGCGCATTCGACGAACTCGCAGACGCGGAGTTCGCCGGGCTCCCGCGGGACAGCGAGTGGCTCTTCTGCCTCGCGCTGCTCGCCGAAGTCGCGGCCCACCTGTACGACCAAGACCGGGCGGCCCTGCTCTACCGGCTGCTGGGACCGTACGCGCGCGTGAACGCGATGGCTGCCGGAGAGGTCGCGCTCGGCCCTATCGCGCGCTACCTCGGCATCCTCGCCGCAACGACCTCGCGGTGGGAGGAGGCAGCCGGACACTTTGAGGACGCAATCGCGATGAACGTCAAGATGGGCGCTCGTCCGGCGCTCGCCCACACCCGGCACGACTACGCCCGCATGCTGCTCGCACGTGACCAGCGTGGCGACAGACATAAGGCTCTTGAGTTGCTCGGTGGGGCTGTCTCGATCTATCTGGAGCTGGGTATGGAAAGCTGGGCGCAAGCAGCAACAGAGTTGAAGCACGCGTGACGGCGGACTTCGAGGCCGAGAGATTGAGCCCCGTGGGCCTCGACCGATTCGGAGTTCGTCGGAGATGTCCACGGTCTACGGCGCTCGCCGTCGACGACCCTGACGCGACGTCCTCGAACCGGATCGACTGTTGAACCGGGATGCGCGACCTTCGCGGGTTCGACTGAGGTCAACGCGACTCAGCCGAGGCCAACCGGACCCCCGCGATGATTGCTAGGGAACGACCACTTTTCGTTCCCTCTGACGTTCCCCCGACAACACCGCTTGGCTCTACGACTGGCTTTGGGGGCTGAAAAAATGGCCTCGAAAACCGTTGTCGGCCTTTGGTCGACCGAGGGTTCGAATCCCTCCCCTGCTTCAAGCCGTGAGACGGAAACGCCCGAGGAGGCGCGCGATGTACTGCTAGACCTGGCGTTCGTCCCCGAGGACGCCATTGGCCCGCTGATCATCATGGAGGCGCGGCATCTCGACCGCGAGACGGTGGAGGGCCACTTCCCGCGCGGGTGAGCGCCGCATGACGCCGAGGAACGGCCACCGGCGCGATCAAGGAGCCGGCATCACGTGCTCTGAGCCGCGCCGCTCGCGAGCGCGGCGTCTGAGCGCGGTGGTCGATCGGGACGATCGCGGACGCTGGCGCCGGGGAGGCGTGCTGCGCCGCTCGCTGCGCAATCCTCGTGCTCCAGGCCCAAAAAGTGGCGCGCCTTGGTTCGCGCGACGGCGCCGGGGCGCTCTTCCTCCAGGACGGCGCCCGAGCTGCCCTGGAGGATGGCGGTTGTCTCGGCGGTTGTGCGGTAAGCGTCGGTTGGTGGTATCACCCTGTATGAGGCGAGTCGGAGGTGAAGCCATGGAGCTGAAGGTCGGGAATCGCATCGAGGTCGAGTCGGAGTCGACCGAGCAGAGGCCTCGGAAGGGCGTCATCGAGGAGGTGGTGCGGGCGGCACCTTCCCCTCGCTATCGCATTCGCTGGGACGACGGGCACGAGAGCATCTACACCCCGGCGGCGGGGGCGCTGCGTCGCGCCGGACCGAACGAGAAGGCGTAGGACGGGGGCGAACGGCCGCCATCCGCAATCGGGGACGAGGCCGAGCGGATGATGTGCTTCGTGCGAGCCGCGGGCGAAGTTGGCGAGGCGCTGACACCGTGAGCGCGGGATTTGACTACAGGCAGATCGCCGGCCGGCTGTGGCCCGTGCTCAGGCAGTCGATAAAGGGACACACCGTCGTCTACCGCGCGACGCATGGCCTCGTCGGCCACCGATTCCCCGGTGCGCCGCCGATGCTGCTGGACCACGTTGGTGCGAAGAGCGGCAAGCGGCGCACCACGCCGCTC
>JBKPSR010000163.1:0-17651 GCA_046735115.1 Actinomycetota bacterium | reverse complement strand
CCGAACGGGACGGGCGCGACCGGAACGGACCAGCGGACCGCGAAGTTCAGGCTGTTCCCAGTCGGGTTCGCCACGACGGCCACCGTCAACGACGAGGTTCAAGACCCCGGCTTCGTCTGTCCGTCCAAGCTCAAGTGCCCGACCGGGGGCTGGACCGAATCGTTCATACCGGGCGCGAACGGACTCCGTGACCCGTTCGTCTTCCCGAGCGTGATGGAGATCGAGCTGCACTATGACGTGAGCACGCTTCCGGGCGGGCTCACCGAGAAGAGCTACGTGCTGCTGCACGACGACGACTACAACGCCAACACCAAGTCGTATGAGCAGATTTCGCGATCCTGCAGCTCGAACCCCGCGCCGTGCCTCGAGGACGTCGTCTTCCTGGACAACGGCGACCTCGTCGTCACCGCGCTCGTCACCGGGAACTGGCGCTATCGCTGAATGACGGGTCCGGCCTCGAGGCCGCTGACGCGCTGACGCGTGTGAGCGGCGGACACCACGTCGCCCTTGCGCTCGAAGAGCCCAAGGGCCTCGTCCAGCGCGCGCCGCGCCGCGGCCGCATCGGCTGAAAGCTCGAGCACGTCGGCCAGGGCCAGCAGCGCGTCGGCGTGGAGCACGAGCTCGCCGCTCGGGCGCACCAGCTCGACGGCCTCCTCCGCGAGGCCGCGCGCGGGCGCGTGCTCGCCGCGGCGCGCCAGCACCCGCGCCCGCACCGTCCGCCAGAGGGCCTGCGACACGACGTCCTCCTCGGCTGCGAGCTCCTCGGCCGTGTGGCTCAGCTCGTCCGCCTCGTCGTAGCCGCCGCGCGCGTAGACGGCGCGCGCCAGCTCCCCGACGATGGTCGAGAGCAGGACCTTCTCGCCCATCTCGTCGAGCGCCTCGCGGTCGCGTCTCAGCTCCCGCTCGGCGGCGGCGGGCGCGCCCGCCAGCATCTCGACGGCGCACGAGTCGAGCGAAGTCGATGCTGCGGCGACGCTCGTGCCCATCTCCTCGAGGACGGCGCGGCCGGCGTTGTAGAGCCAGCGCGCGCGCTCGAAGTCGCCCCGCATGGCCTCGAGCCGGCCGAGCAGGCCGGTGACGATGCCCTGGGTGCGCATGTCGCCCTCGGTGTGGGCGAGGATCTCCTCGCACTTGTCGATCGCCTCGGCCACGGGCGTGGGTCCGTAGGTCGCGACCTGGGCGTAGTGGCACGCAGCGATCCGGCGCTGGCGCTCGTCGCCCGCGAGCGTTGCGTACTCGATCGCGCGGGCGGCGACGTCGGCGGACTCCCCGCAGCGACCGGCCGCGGCATAGGCGAGCGATAGAAGGCGCGAGGCGGCAGCGAGGCCGGCATTGTCGCCTGCCTCCTCCAGCACCTCCAGGATGTCGCCCGCCTCGCGCTCGAGCTGGCCGCTCCACTCCTCCGGCGGACTCGAGTGCGCCTTGAGCAGCAGCCTCATCAGCTCCGCGCGCGCCAGCAGCGGCAGGTTCTCGGCCGCCGTGGCGCCGTCAACCGCCTCGTCAAGCACGACCTGCGCGACGGCGAACTCGCCCGACTCGGTCAGCGCCTCGCCGAGGTCTGGAAGCAGCGCCACCCGAGCGGGGTCATGCGCCGGCAACAGCGTCGCGGCACGCCTGAGGAGGTTCGCGGCCGCCGTCATATCGCCCCGGGCCAGGGCACGGCGGCCGGCCGCCGACAGGCGTCCGGCGGCCTGCGCGCGTAGCCCCTGGCCGTGCGCGTCGAGCGGGCCGAGCTCCTGCAGGTAGGTCACCGCCTGCTCAAAGTGGTAGCCGAGCACCTCCTCGAGCTGTCCCTCGCGCTGATGCTCGCCGTAAGTCCGCTCCGCCCAGGTCGCGAAGCGCTCGTGCAGGACGGCGCGCTCGCGTTTCAGCAGCGCCCCGTAGGCGGCGTCGCGGACCAGGATGTGGTCAAAGCGGTACCCCTCGTCCGCGAGCGACGTGACCTCGGGATGGATCAGCTCGCGCGCGACCAGCGCCGAGAGCCGAACGCCGACCTGGGCCTTCAGCTCCGCCTCGACCAGCTCGTCGATCGCCTCGCGCGGAAACTCGAGCCCCACGACCGAGGCGGGCTCGAGCACCCAGCGCTCCTCCGACTTGAGCCGGTCGAGGCGCGCGGCGAGGAGGGCGTGGATGGATGGCGGCACCTCCACGTCGCGGAGTCCGGCGATGGCGCTCCAGCGGCCGTCGCCCTCCTGCACCAGCACACCGTCGTCGATCATCATCGACAGCATCTGCTCGACGAACAGCGGATTGCCGCCAGCGGACTCGAGGATGCGCTCGCGCACCGTGCCGGCCATCTCGCCGGCGCCGAGGATCCCGTCGATCACCTCGCCGATCTCGTCGCTCGTGAGCGGCTCCAGCGTCACCCCGCTCGTACGCGGCAGATCGAGCCAGTCGCTGCGCAGGTCGAGCAGCTCGTGGCGCGCCAGGCATACGAGCAGCATCGGTGCCTCGCCCGAGCGCAGGACGCTGACTACGAGGTTCAGGAACGTGAGCTCCGCGGAGTGGAGGTCCTCGAGGACGACGATCAGCGGCCGGTCGGCCGCCAGCCGCTCGAGGAGCCGCCGGGCCGCCCAGAAGGTCTCCTCGACCGCGAACTGCTTCTCGGACAGACCGATGGCCGACGCCAGTGTCTCGGCCACCGCCTCGTCTTCGGCCACGCGAAGCAGCTTGTCGCGGGCCGCCTCGGTCGAGTCGTCCTCCGACATGGCCGCCGCCTCCCGGACGATCTCGAGTAGCGGCCAAAACGTGATGCCTCGCCCGTATGACAGGCAGCGGCCGCGCACGATCTGCGCCTCATCTGCCGCCGAGGCCTCGAGCGCGGCCAGCAGGGTGGACTTGCCAACGCCCGGCTGCCCCAGCACCGTGACCATGCGCGGTACGCCCTCATCGCGCGCGAGCCGCAACTCCGAGCGCAGGTGGTCAAGCTCCGCCTGCCTTCCGACCATCGGCCGCTCGTGCCGGCGCTGATGGGCCTCGGAGGCGCTCACCGACACCAGGCGGTAGGCGGCGACCCGGTCCGCCTTGCCCTTCAGGCTGAGCGGCTCGACCGGCACCACGTCCACCGCGTCCTCGACGAGCCGGTACGTGAGCTCGCCTATCAGGACCTCGTTCGCGGGAGCTGCCTGCTCGAGCCGCGCCGCGACGTTCACGGCGTCGCCCGTGACGAGCCGCTGTCCGCGGATCGGCTCGCCCGCCACGACCTCGCCGGTGTTGACCCCGATCCTGTTCTCCAGCGTCACGCCCCAGCGCCGTGCGAGCTCGGCGCTCATGTCGGCAAGCGCCAGCTTCATCTCGGCGGCCGCGCGCACCGCTCGCAGGGCGTCGTCCTCGTGCACCACCCGCAGGCCGAACACCGCCATGATCGCGTCGCCGATGAACTTCTCGACGGTGCCGCCGTGCGCCTCGAGGATGGCGCTCATCCGGTCGAAGTAGCGGGTCATCAGCTCCCGCAGCGACTCCGAGTCGAGCGCCTCGCCAAGGTTGGTCGAGCCCTTCAGGTCACAGAAGACGACCGTGACCGTCTTGCGCGCCTCCTTGGCGAGGGGCGTGCTGTCCATGGCCATGCCGCAGTAGCCGCAGAACCGAAACTGATCGGGCAGCTCGCCACCGCAGCTCGTACAAATTTGCACCCTGACAAGCCTAGTGGCGGTATGGGCGGGAGGGCGAGCGACGCGCGTCTCAGCCGAGCCCGTCGCGCAGCTTCGCCGACCAACGGCCGAAAGCAAGCGGGGTTGCCATGCGGGGTGCTGGTCGTCCAATATGAACTCTGCCTTCGTCACATCGAGAGAGGGAAAGACCATGGCCGGCGTTCGATCCGGAGATTTCGATTCACCCGACGAGACGCGCACACCGCAGAAGACCCGAGTGGACGTGGTCCGGATGGGTGACGCAACCGCGGCCCGCTTCACGTTCGAGCCCGGATGGAAGTGGTCAGAGTGCGTCAAGCCGGTGGCGGGCACCGACAGCTGTCAGGCGCGGCACGTAGGCGTCGTTCAGTCCGGCCGGATTCACGTGACCCACGAGGACGGCACCGAGATGGACCTCGGACCCGGCGACACCTACGTCATCGAGCCCGGTCACGACGCATGGGTCATCGGCGACGAGCCCTACGTGGGACTCGAGTTCGAGTCCCAGTCAGCCGAGCAGTACGCGCGCCAGTAAGCCCGGCGAGGGCACAGCCCCAGCTACCATCGTGTCGCTGCGAGGCGAGGTAGCTCAGTTGGTAGAGCACACGACTGAAAATCGTGGTGTCGCCAGTTCGATTCTGGCCCTCGCCATCCGACCGCTGCTGCGCGTCATCTGAGATGGAAGCGCACGCCGGACACGACATGCACGCCGGGCACGACATGGACGTGAACCGGATGGCGCTCAGCGCGACGCTTCATTGCCTCACCGGCTGCGCGATCGGCGAGGTGGTGGGCGTCGTGATCGGCACCGCTCTGGCGCTGACGAACGGAGCGACGATCGCGCTCGGCATCCTGCTGGCGTTCGTGTTCGGGTACTCCCTGACCAGCTGGCCACTGCTCCGGGCCGGCCTCGCGCTTGCGACCGTCGTCCCGATCGCGCTCGCCTCGGACACGCTGTCGATCGCCGTGATGGAGCTCGTGGACAACGCGATCATCCTGGTCATCCCCGGGGCCATGGATGCCGGCCTCGGCGACATCCTGTTCTGGGGCTCGCTCTCGTTCGCCCTCTTCATCGCGGGCTTCTGCGCCTATCCCGTCAACCGCTGGCTCCTGCAGCGCGGCAAGGGGCACGCCGCGGTGCATGCGACGGGCATACACGGCGGCCCGTCGCCGAGGGTGGTTGGTGCGATCGCGGCCCTCGCCGGGGTGTTCGGGATCGTCGTCCTGGTCGCGGACGCGCTCGGTTAGACGCGGCCCTCGGCCTCGTACTCGCTCAGGAAGCCCTCGAAGAGGCGGCGGTGGCTCTCCTCGTCGCTCAGGATCTCGATCACCATGTCCTGGGTCACCGGGTCGCGGCCTTCGCAGAACTCGATGATGCCGTTGTAGTGCTCGATCGCCCCGGTCTCCGCCTCGATCACACCCTTGATCACGTGCACGATGTCCGTCTGCTGGTCGGGCGGCTGGAGGTAGGACTGCTCGGCCCGGAAGTCGAGCGAGCCGGGCACCACGCCATAGAGCTCCTTGATGCGGTTGCCGAACCGCCGAGCGTGTCCGAGCTCCTCGTCGATGTCCTGCTCGAGTGACTCGATGATCTCCTGCGCACGCACGCCGTCCGGGTTGATCGAGTTCGCGAGGTAGCTCATCACGGTCTCCATCTCCATCCAGTAGGCCGTCGTGAGGAGCTCGATCAGCTGGTCGCGGTCGTCCTTCCGCTCGTCGCTGAGAATGCCTTGGGCCGGAGTTCCTGCCGCATGTGTTGCCATGCCCTCAGGCTACCCTGCGCGCGGTGCCGGAAACAGTCCAGATCGAGCAGGTCACTCAGCCGCCGAAGCGGGTCTGGGACCGCATCCTCGCCGAGCCCGACCGCGCGCCCGAGCACATCGCGCTCGCGGCCCTGGAGCGGTTCGGGCCGCAGGCCGGGGAGTGGGTGCGGATCGCCGGCGCCGGCCACACGCCGGAGAAGCTGGCTCGGATCGCCTTCAAGAAGCACGTGCGGCTGGCGCGGCTCGAGGGCGGGGCGCTCGGCATCGGCGGCGTGATCACCGCGGCGCCCGATCTTGTGTCGCTGCTGTGGATCCAGAGCCGGATGGTCTTCTACATCGCGGCCGCCTATGGCTACGACCCGAACCATCCGATGCGCCCGGCCGAGTACCTGGCGCTCCAAGGCCTGTACGACACGCCCGCGGAGGCGCGCGAGGCGCTCGACGGGGTGGGCAGGCGGATGGCCATAGCGATGGCTGAGCGCGCGCTCAGCCATCGCAGAAACGACGCCCTCCATCTGCGGCTCGCCAAGTACATCGCCAAGCGAACGGCGCGCCACTACGCCGGGCGGCTGATCCCGTTCATCGGCGCACCCATCAGCGCCATCCAGAACGGCGGCTCGACCAAGCAACTTGGCCGGCGCGCGCTCGACTACTACGCGCGCCCGTAGACCGGGATAGCGCCGCCGGTCACGACGACGGCGTCGTCGGAGACGAGGAAGCGGACCACCCGAGCGATCTCGGCCGGCTGCACCCACTTGGAGTGGTCCGCATCCGGCTGGTCGCGCCGGTTGGCCGGGGTGTCGATCACGCTGGGCAGGATCGCGTTGGCTCGGATGCCCTTCTGGCGGTAGTCGGCGTCCAGCGCCTGTACGAACGCGAGCACGGCGGCCTTGGCGGTCACATACGCCGAGGCGCCCGCGAACGGCCTCAGGGCCGGGCGCGCGGATACCGCGACGAACGAGCCGCCGCCCCGCTCGACGAGGCGCGGCATGGCGGCCCGGGCGAGGTTGAAGGCGGGCGTCAGGTTCAGCCGCATCATGCGGTCGAAGTCCTCTGGTGTCGTCTCGTGCACCAGCGGCCCTGAGGCGAACCCGCCCACGAGGTCCACCACGGCCTCGAGGTCGGGAACGGCCCCGACGGCCTCATCCGCGCCGGCCGGGTCGAGGAGGTCCGCCCGGATGAACTTGGCGCGGTCGCCGAACTCCGCGCGCCCGCGCTCGACCTCCACGTCGACGATCCAGGTGACGGCGCAGTCGTGACCCGCGTCGAGCAGTTCGCGGACCACGGCCGTCCCCAGCGCGCCGGTGCCGCCGGCGATCAGCACACCCATGCCACGGAGGCTAACCCGTCCGCCCCCAGCCTTACCTTGGCAATCCCGATGGAGCAGACGACCCTGACCCCGACGCGGTGCTTCGTGCGCGACCTGGCCGACGGCCAGGAGGTCAACGAGGTGTTCGTCGTCCGGGCCCACACGCGGCGCCAGCGGCGGAACGGCGACCCGTTCCTGAAGCTCCAGCTCGGCGACATGAGCGGCGCCGTCGAGGCCGTGATCTGGGACGAGGTCGACGCGCTCGCGCCGATCTGCCCTGCGGGCTCGATCGTGCGCGTGCTCGGGCGCTACTCGGTCGACGAGCGCTACGGCGCGGCCGTGACGGTCAAGCGGATGAGGGCCGCCGCGGAGCAGGAGTACGAGCTTGACCACCTGGTCGAGACACCGCCGGTCTCCTACGAGGAGATGGTGACCGACCTGAACCAGCTCCTCGCCACAATCCGCCGCCCGCACCTGAAGGAGCTGCTCGCCCGGCTGATCGACCCGTCCACCGCGACCGGGGCGGCCTATCACGCAGCGCCGGCCGCGAAGTACTACCACCAGGCCTACCGGCACGGACTGCTCGAGCACTGCCTCTCGGTGGCGCAGGGCGTCCATGCGCTCGCCTCGGGGCCGTTCACGACGGGCGTAGACCGCGAGCTGGCCGTGACGGGCGCGCTGCTGCACGACATCGGCAAGATTGAGGTGTACGCGACGGTAAACGGCGCGATCGAGCTGACCGACCACGGGAAGCTGCTCGGCGAGATCCCGCTCGGCTACTACAGAATCCGCCGCGAGATCGAGCGCGTCGAGGGCTTCCCGCCGGCCGAAGCCGAGGGCCTCCTCCACATCATCCTCAGCCACCACGGGAAGCTCGAGCACGGCAGCCCCGTGGTGCCGTGCACGCGAGAGGCCACACTCGTGCACTTCGTCGACAACCTGGGCGGGAACCTTGGGAGCTTCGACCGGATCGAGCGCACGCTCGCGGACGGGGCCAGTTGGTCGGACTACGACCGCGGCCTCTCCACCTCTGCTTTCTTCGGCCCGCGCGAGAAGGCGCGGCGCGAAGAGGCGGCGTAGCCTAAGCCGGCCCCCGTCGAAGGAGCCGCCGTGCTTCGCACGCCGTTCTGCGAGCTGCTCGACATCGATGCTCCGATCCTCCAGGCCGCGATCTGGCCCGCCACGTCACCGGAGCTGGTGGCGGCCGTCTCGGAGGCGGGCGCGGTTGGGACGGTCGCCGGGATCTTCAGCTCGGGCGATCGCCTTGCCGAGCAGATCGAACGGGTCCGCGCTCTCACGGATCGCCCGTTCGTCGTGAACCACGTGGTCTCGACGCTCGACGAGGACGCGTTCCAGGCGACGCTCGATGCGCGCCCGGCCGCGGTGTCCTTCGCGCTCGGCTATCCGGGCGAGCTCGTCGACCGAGCTCACAGGGCCGGCGTGAAGGTCATCCACCAGGCCCACACCGTTGCCCAGGCGCGCGAGGCCGCCGAGCGCGGCGTCGACGTCGTGATCGCTCAGGGCACCGAGGCGGGCGGGCAGGGGATGGCGGCGGGCGTCGGGACCATGGCGCTCGTACCCCAGGTCGTCGACGCGGTCGCGCCGATACCCGTGCTCGCGGCCGGGGGCATAGGCGACGGGCGCGGCCTCGCCGCTGCACTGGCCCTGGGAGCGGCCGGCGCGAACGTGGGCACCCGCTTCCTCGCATCAGAGGAGGCGGCGATCGACGAGACCTGGAAGCGCCGCATCATGGAGGCCCAGTCCGAGGACATCGTTCGCTTCGACACCTGGAGCGCGATTATGCCTCCACGCCCGCCTGGGGCCTACGACGTGGTGCCCCGTGTCATGCGGACGGACTTCGTCAGCGAGTGGGAATCGCGGCCGGGGGATGCGGCCGAGCAGTCGGAGCGGCTGATGGGCGAGATCATGGGTGCCGTGCGGGAGGCGCGCACCCACGAGCTGCTGCCCTTCACGGGTCAAGCGGCGGGGATGATCAGCGACCTGCAACCAGCCGCCAAGATCGTGCAGAGCATGGTCGCCGAGGCCGAGCGAGTCGTAAAGTTCGGATAACGCCGATCCCGCTCGCAAGGAGGCCCCAGATGGCATTCGATCCCAAGCGCACCGCCGTCGTTCTGATCGAGTTTCAGAACGACTTCACCTCGGAGGGCGGGGCCCTCCATGGCGCGGTGCAGGACGTCATGGAGAGGACCGGCATGCTCGACAACGCGCGCAAGCTGGTTGACGCCGCTCGCGCGGCCGGCGCCACGATCGTCCACGCGCCGATCACCTTCGTGCCCGGCTACGGGGAGATCTCGGACCATCCCTACGGGATCCTCAAGGGCGTTGTCGACTCGACCGCGTTCGTCAAGGGCGAGTGGGGTGCCGAGATCGTGGACTCGCTGGCACCGCGGCAGGGCGACGTGGTGGTCGAGGGCAAGCGCGGGCTCGACACGTTCGCGACGACAAACCTCGACTTCATCCTGCGCGCCCGCGGGATCGACACGATCGCGCTGGGCGGCTTCCTCACGAACTGCTGCGTCGAGTCGACGATGCGGACCGCCTACGAGAAGGGCTACAAGGTGATCACGCTGGCGGACTGCGTCGCGGCGACCTCGGCCGAGGAGCACGAGAACGCGATCAAGTTCGACTACCCGATGTTCTCCGACGTGATGACGTCGGACGCGTTCACGGAGGAGTTGCAGGGGGCTATGGCGGCGCACTAGCGCCGCGGGTTATTGTCTGCACAACAACCTCCGGAGGTGTGAGATGGCCACTGTGATCGGTGCCTCCACGGGCTGGTGGATCGGGCTCGTGCTGGGCATCGTGGTCATAGCCGTGGCGGCGGTGATCGTCATCACCATCGTGCTGCTGGCGCGAAGGATCGCGGCGCAGGCGCGCGCCGCGGTCGAGGGCGTGGAGGTTGTGCGTGCGCAGACCGACGAGCTGAGCGGCATCGATCGGATCAACGACTCCGGCGTCCGGATCCTGCATTCGGCCCGGGCGCTGCGAAAGGTGGCGGTGGGCAAATGACGACGTTCGCGGTCTCCGCCAACACGCTCTGGGCCGTCTCGCTCGGCATCGGGCTCGTCGCCGCCCTGATCGTGGCGTTCCTCTTGGTCGTGCTGGTCACGGCCGTCGAGGACATCGACGGCTCGGTGGCCGGCCTGCTCAAGGTGGCGGGCAGCGTCGCGGGGAACACAGCCAACATCCCGAAGCTCGAGGCCACGGCCCCGGTGCTCGGCCTGATCGTGGAGGAAGCCGTGGTCCAAGATCGCTACATGAACGCGCTGACCGACGGGTACGGCGAGTCATGAGCGAGACGGACACGCTCGTCCTCCTCAGCGTGCTGCTCGCGATCGTGGCGGTGGCCGTGGTGGCGGTGGCGTTGATGAGGATCCGCGCCGGCCTCGAGTCGGCCTCCAAGGGGCTCGCGACGCTCGCCGACGCGCTTGAGACGGTCGAGTCCGAGCACCTGCGCCCGCTCGAGCCGGCGGTCAAGGCGATCAACGCCCAGTTCGACATGATCGTCGGGGCCATGCCTGGGATCGCGGCGAAGGCCGCCGTCGTCGCCGAGAGGAGGCAGCGATGACCCTCTGGTGGATCGGCGACGTACTCCTGCTTGTGGTGGTGCTGCCGGTGGTCGTCTACCTCCTGAAGGGCGTGCTGGACGCCGCGCGCGGCATCGTCCCGAGCGTGAGCCGGATCGGCGCTGCGGCGCAGGCCGGGTCGAGGGACCTCGACGCCGTGCCGCTGCTCCTCACGACGCAGGCGCAGGTAAAGCAAACGGTCGAGGTCGTCGCGAACTACGGCGGCTCCCTCGACGTGATCGTCGACGACGCGGACTGAGGAGGAGCGATGCCGGCAGCAGGCGTGGTGCTCATCGTCGCGGTGGTGCTGATCGTCCTCGCGCTCGTCTACTACCTCGTCTCGACGATCGTCGCCCTGCGCCAGATCACGGCGGGGCTCGACGAGGCGATTGCGGCGGTGGGCGAGATCGTCGAGAAGAGCGCCCCCGTCGAAGCCGTGGTCAAGGACATCAACTCGAACCTCGACGCGGGCGTGGACCTGCTCGAGGGCCTGCTCGTGAAGAAGGCGGGCCTCGTGGACGCCATGGGCCTGGTCGAGGGGCTGTATCCGGGCGCCGCCGCGGCGGGGCTGCGGAACTTCCCCGACAGCAAGACCGTCACGGTCCCGCGGATCGCGGAGGTCTACACGAAGGGGACGCTGACGCTCGCGCGGCTCGGGCGCGAGGCCCCTATCGCGGCCACGAGTCCGAGCGGGCCAGTGCTCCGGAACGTGGAGGCCGGCAGCCTGGAAGCGCGCTCGCTGTACCCCGAGACGCGCCAGACGCGGCCGGAGAGGCTGCCGAGATCGCCGGTCATCGGGACGGACGCGCCCGTCCAGTACCCGCCCAGTGAGCAGCGCGGCGGCACCGCGCCGGACGAGGCGGAGATCGGCGACAAGGGCCAGTGGGCCGAGACCGCGGCCGAGGGGATCGTCCCGGGCGAGCTCGGAGGATCCGACGCGCCGCGTGAGATGCTCGCGGAGGACCGGGAGCTCGGCAGCTCGGTCCTCGGAGAGTCGACCGGATCCGACGAGCCGGCGACCGAGAGTGGCATCGACCCGGGCGGCGGCGACGAGGCCGACGCGACCTCCGATGGCGGCCCGGAGCCCCCGGAGGGCGCTGAACCGGACCTCAAGGACGCGGGCGCCGCGCCGCGACGGGTCGATCGCGACTCCACCGAACCAGGAGACGGCTCCAACCGGTAACGACAGGAGAGGAAGCGTGCAGACCCCGGCCTCATTCGAGTACGAGCGTGCGACCAGCGTCGAGGGAGCCATCGAGGCGCTCCAGCGGCTCGGTTCCGAGGCACGCGTCATCGCCGGCGGGCACAGCCTGCTGCCGATGATGAAGCTGCGCCTCGCCAACCCCGAGCACCTCATCGACATCAACGACCTGCACGAGCTCGCCTACATCCGCGAGGACCGGGGCGAGGTGAGGATCGGGGCGCTCACGCGCCACGTGGACCTGCTCAGATCCGACCTCCTCGCCGCGCGCTTCCCGGTGTTCCGCGACGCCGAGCAGGTCATCGCGGACCCGGTCGTGCGCAACCGCGGCACGATCGGCGGCTCGCTCTGCCAGGCCGACGCGGCCGAGGACCTGTCCGCGGTCTGCTCCGCGCTCGGCGCCCAGGCCGTGATCCGCGGTCCCGGCGGCGAGCGCGTAGTGGGGATGGACGACTTCTACATCGGGCCGTTCACCACCGCGGTCGGCGATGGCGAGCTCCTCACCGAGGTGAGGCTCCCGCTGCGGCCCGGCGCCGGCAGCGCCCACGAGAAGGTCGAGCGGCGCGCGGGCGATTGGGCGATCGCGGCGGCATCCGCCGCGCTCTGGCTCGAGCAGGGCACCGTCGCGGACGCCGGCCTCGCCCTCAGCGCGGTCGGGCCCACGACCACCCAGGTGACGCGCGCCCGCGAGTTGCTGCGCGGGGAGGCGCCCTCCGAAGAGCTGTTCGAGGAAGCCGGCCAGATCGCCTCGGAGGAGTGCGCGCCGCTGCCGGACGGCCGCGGCCCCGTCGACTACAAGCGCCACCTCGCGGGCGTGCTCACCAAACGCGCCCTGCGCCGCGCCGCGGCCCGCGCGCAGCGGCAGGAGGCCTGAGATGCAGGTGACCATCACGATCAACGGGGAGCCGGTGTCGCGCGACGTCGAGCCGCGTCAGCTGCTCGTCCACTTCATCCGCGACACGCCCGGCCTCACCGGCACGCACTGGGGCTGCGACACCTCCAACTGCGGCGCCTGCGTCGTGCTCATGGACGGCCAACCGGTCAAGTCGTGCACGACGCTCGCGGCGATGTGCGAGGGCCACGAGATACGCACCGTCGAGTCGCTCGAGGTTGACGGGGAGCTCGACCCGATCCAGCGGGGGTTCCACGAGAAGCACGCGCTCCACTGCGGCTTTTGCACGCCCGGGATGCTGATGACGACCCGCGCGCTGCTCGACGAGAACCCGAACCCGACCGAGGAGGAGATCCGGACCGCGATCTCCGGCGGGATCTGTCGCTGCACGGGCTACAAGAACATCGTCGCCGCAGTTCAATGGGCGGCCGAGAACAAAGCCGCCACCCGGCAGGAGGTATGAGGATGGCCACAGTCGAGAACCTGCCGAGCGCGACAGAGGAACGGCCGATCGGCTTCGGGCGCCTGAAGCGCAAGGAGGATGCGCGCTTCATCCGCGGCAAGGGCACCTATCTCGACGACATCCGGCTCCCCGGGATGGTGCACGGGGCCATGCTGCGCAGCCCGTACGCGCACGCCCGCATCGTCTCGATCGACACGTCGAGGGCGCTCGCTCACCCGGGCGTGGCGGCGGTCGTGACCGCCAAGGACCTCGAGACCCTCGGGCTCGCCTGGATGCCGACGATCTCCTACGACACGCAGGCCGTTCTCGCGGGCGACAAGGTCCGCTTCCAGGGCCAGGAGGTCGCGTTCGTGATCGCGACCGACGAGTACACGGCACGCGACGCGCTCCAGCTGATCGACGTCGAGTACGAGCCGCTGCCCGCGGTGGTGAACGCCCGCAAGGCGCTCGACCCGGATGCGCCGCTGATCCGCGACGACAAGACCGGCCAGGCGGACAACCTCGCCAGCCCGACCTGGGAGGCGGGCGACGAGGACGCGACCGAGCGCGCGTTCGCCGAGGCGGACACGGTCGTGACGCGGGACATCATCTATCCGCGCTGCCACCCCGCACCGCTCGAGACGTGCGGGATGATCGCCGACTTCAACCCTCAGACGGGCCAGCTCAACATCTACAACGGGAACCAGGCGCCGCACGCCCACCGGACCGTGTACGCGCAGGTCGCGGGACTCGCCGAGCACATGATCCGGATCCAGTGCAACGACATCGGGGGCGGCTTCGGCAACAAGGTGCCGGTCTACCCCGGCTACGTGTGCGCCATCGCCGGCTCGATCGTGGCCGGCGCACCGGTCAAGTGGGTCGAGGACCGCTCGGAGAACCTGCTGTCGACCGGCTTCGCGCGCGACTACGTGATGCACGCGGAGATGTGCTCGAAGGAGGGCAAGATCACAGGCCTGCGCGTCGACGTGATCGCGGACCACGGCGCCTTCGACAGCACGGCTCAGCCCACGAAGTTCCCGGCCGGGTTCTTCCACATCGTGTGCGGCTCCTACGACCTCGAGGCCGCGCACGTGAAGGTCAAGGCGGTGTACACGAACAAGGCGCCGGGAGGCGTGGCCTATCGCTGCTCGTTCCGGATCACGGAGGCCGTCTACCTGGTCGAGCGCATGGTCGACGCGCTCGCCTTGGAGACGGGAGCGGACCCGATCGAGCTGCGGATGAAGAGCTTCATCGCGCCCGAGCAGTTCCCCTACGAGACCACCACCGGCTGGACCTTCGACTCAGGCAACTACGCGGAGACGATGAGGGTCGCCATGGACATCGCCGGCTACGACGACCTGCGCCGCGAGCAGGCCGAGAAGCGGGCGCGCGGGGAGCTGATGGGGATCGGCGTCGCGTTCTTCACGGAGGGCGTCGGCGCCGGGCCGCGCAAGCACATGGACATCCTCGGCCTCGCGATGAACGACGGCGCGGACCTGCGCGTGCACCCGTCAGGCAAGGCGATGGTGAGCATCTCAGCGCAGACCCAGGGCCAGGGCCACGAGACGACGTTCGCCCAGATCGTGGCCGAGGAGCTCGGGATCCCGCCGGAGGACGTGCAGGTGCGCCACGGCGACACGGACAGGTCGCCCTACGGCCTCGGTACGTACGGCAGCCGCTCGACCCCGGTGTCGGGCGCGGCTGTGGCGGTGGTCTCGCGCAAGGTGCGCGACAAGGCCAGGTTGATCGCGGCCACGATGCTCGAGACGAGGCCCGAGGACCTCGCCTGGGAGAAGGGCCGCTGGTACGTGAAGGGCGATCCCGAAAAGGGCGCAGGGATCGAGGACATCGCGGTGCGTGCGTACAGCGGCGAGTCGCTCCCGCAGGGGATGGAGGGCGGCCTCGACGCCCAGGTCATCTACGACCCGCCGAACCTCACCTACCCGTACGGCGCGTACATCGCCGTCGTGGACGTCGACCCGGAGACGGCCGAGGTGAAGGTGCGACGCTTCATCGCGGTCGACGACTGCGGCGTGCGGATCAACCCGATGATCGTGGACGGGCAGATCCACGGCGGGCTGGCCGAGGGCATCGGGATCGCGCTCATGGAGGTGCTCACGTTCGACGAGGAAGGCAACTGCCTCAACGGATCGTTCATGGACTATCTGATCCCAACCGCGCTCGAATGCCCCGACTTCGAGCTCGGCGCGACAGTGACCCCGTGCCCGCACCACCCGCTGGGCGCGAAGGGCGTCGGAGAGTCCCCGAACGTCGGTTCGCCCCCGGCTATCGTCAATGCCGTGATCGACGCGCTCCACGAGTCGCACGGCGTCACGCACATCGACATGCCCTGCACGCCGGCGCGAGTCTGGGCCGCGATGCAGGGAAGGCCCGAGCCGCCGCAGTGATCCGGGACGACCTGAACCGGAGGGCCCAGAGGCTCGCGGCTGAGCGGATGCCGTTCGTGGTCGCGACCGTCGTGCGCGTCCAGCGGCCGGCGAGCGTGAAGCCCGGCGCCGTCGGGCTCGTGCTCGCGGACGGGACGATCGAGGGATTCATCGGCGGCGTGTGCGCACAGCACAGCGTGCGCCTCCATTCGCTCGAGGCGCTCGACAGCGGCATGCCCCTGCTCCTTCGGATCCTGCCGGACGGCCCCGATGACGTCACGCGCGAGGAGGGCCTCGTCACGGTCACGAACTCGTGCCTCTCGGGCGGCGCGATCGAGCTGTTCCTCGAGCCGGTGCTGCCGGCCCCGCGCGTGCTCGTGGCGGGCAACTCCCCGATCGTCGCGGAGCTGCGCAAGCTGGGAGCGGCGGTCGGGTTCGAGATCGTCGCGGCGGAGGACATCCCCGACGACGCGCTCAGCCCGCAGCCGGGCGACCTCGCGCTGGTCGTGGCGGCGCACGGGAACGACGAGCTCGCAACGCTGCGAGCGGGACTCGAGGCGCGGGTCCGCTATGTCGGGCTCGTGGCGAGCCGGAGGCGCGGCACAGCCGTCATCGAGGAGCTGCGCGCGGCCGGGATGGCGGACGAGCTGCTTGCCAGGCTCGAGACGCCGGCCGGGCTCGACATCGGCGCGCGAACGCCTGCCGAGGTCGCGCTGTCGATCGTCGCACGAATCGTCGAGCTGCGGCGCACGGGGCCGGAGGCCGAGCAGGCCGATTCCCCTGTGACCGCGACCGACCCGGTCTGCGGCATGACGGTCGTGGTCGGAGCGGACACCCTCTCGCTGGAAGACCACGGCGAGAGCGTCTACTTCTGCTCCGCGGGTTGCTTGCAGGCGTTCGAGGAGCGGCGTGAGCCCGCGCGAAGCGACGGGTGAGGCGGCGGGCGAGCTCCGCCACCTCGTCCCCGACGTAGAGACACTCGCGCAGCGGCTCGCGAGCGTCGACTACCTCGTCGACGAGGGGCTCGCGACCTCGATGTACCTGAGCCTGCGGCTGCCTCAGCCGCTCCTGCTCGAGGGGGAGGCCGGCGTTGGCAAGACGGAGGCCGGCAGGTCGCTGGCCGCGGTGCTGGACACGCCCCTGATCAGGCTTCAGTGCTACGACGGGATCGACGCCGCGGAGGCCCTGTACGAGTGGAACTACCCGCGCCAGCTGCTCAGCATCCGGCTCGCCGACACCAGCGGGACCCAGCTGTCGGAGGAGGACCTGTTCGCGCCGGAGTACCTGATCCGCCGCCCGCTGCTGCGCGCGCTGGAGCACCCCGGGCCGCGCCCGGCCGTCCTCCTGATCGACGAGATCGATCGCGCGGACGACGACTTCGAGGCGTTCCTGCTCGAGCTGCTCGCGGACGCCGCCGTGACGATCCCCGAGATCGGCACGATCCGTGCGACGCATCCGCCGGCGATCGTGCTGACCTCAAACCGCACGCGCGACCTGCACGACGCGGTGAAGCGGCGCTGCCTGTACCACTGGATCGACTACCCCACGCCGCAGCGCGAAGTCGAGATCGTGCGGCGGCGTGTGAAGGGCGCGTCGGAGACGCTGGCGGTCCAGGTGGCGGAGGCGGTGGCGCGCATACGCGAGAGCGACGTGCAGAAGCCGCCCGGCGTAGCGGAGGCGATCGACTGGGTGGCGGCGCTGGACCTGCTGGGCGTGGAGGAGCTGGACGAGGCGGCCGTCGAGCGCACGCTCGGGTCGGTTCTGAAGTACAGCGAGGACCAGGAGGTGGTCCGCGCAGGCGGCCTCGAGCACCTGGTGGCGCGATGATGGGCTCCGGCTTCACGTTACGGACGCTCCACCTCGACCTGCCGGCCTTCGCCGGCGCCTTCAGCCGCCGCCTACACGACGCCGGCGTCCCGACGACGGCCGAGCGGGCCGCGCGCTTCGCGCAGGCGCTCGAGTTGGTGCGGCCCGTGTCGAAACGGCGTCTCTACTGGACCGCGCGCGGCGTGCTCGTGACCGACCAGGCCCAGCTCCGCGCCTTCGACTCCGTGTTCGCCTCGGTATTCGGCGCGCGCGACCCGGCGACCGAGTTCGAGCCGGAGGAGGAGACCGCCTCGAGGGCACCCGAGCGCGCACCCGCCGGGCGAACCGGGGACGAGGCAGCTGTCGTAGGCGGAGGCGACCTCTCGTCCGGGCCGCCGGGCGAGCAGAGCGGTGACGACGAGCTACGCGACGTCCTTGTGCCGGTCTCGGCGAGCGACGAGGAGGTGCTCCGCTCGAAGCACTTCGACGCGCTCTCGGCGGGAGAGCTCGCCCAGCTCTACCGGTTGATGGAGCACCTCGAGGTCGCCACACCGCGGCGGCGCATGCGCAGGGCGGAGCGCCACCGGCGCGGCGAGCGCATGGACATGCGGCGCACTCTCCGCGGAAGCATCCGG
>JBKPSR010000162.1:0-9184 GCA_046735115.1 Actinomycetota bacterium | reverse complement strand
TCCGACCAGGTTGGAGAGATCGTGACCGGTAAGGATGTCGCCGCTCAGTCCGTGAACGGCAACGAGGGGTTCTTCGTCGGTTCGAGCACGAAGAATCGCGTGTACGTCGAATGGGGCGGCGACGTCGGCGACAACGAGGCGTCCCAGTTCCAGCCGCAGAAAGGCGACAAGGTCAACCTGACCGGTCCGCTCCAGGCGGCCGGCCCGCAGCAGCTGGGGAAGCTGAAGCTGTCCGAGGCCGAGGCCCAGCTCGTTCGCTCACAGGGCGCGTTCGTCAACGCAGACCGCGTTAGCGAGGCGAACTAGCGACCTAGGCGGATTCGGCCAGATGCGCGGGCGGCTTGCGTGTCATGCGCGTGAGCCGCCTGCGCTCCCCGTCAGTTCAACGGCCCTAGAGCCGTGGCCTCCCCTCCACCGCGCAACATCGCCTACTCCGGAGCCCGGCCGCTTCGAGGGACGTTCGCGGGTCGCCTCAGGGCTGCTGCTGTTCGACGGCCTCCAGCCGTTGCTCGAGTGCATCAACACTGTCCTGGAGCGCCGCAACCGTGCCGGCAGTTTCCTCGACGTCTTGGGCCGCTGTCCGGGACTGCTCGACCGTCGCTTCGAGCGCCTTCACCCGCCGTAGGAGAGCGCGCTGGCCACTGCGGATCGCCGCCACCCCGCCCTCCGACGCCGCCGCACCGACCTCGCTCTCGAGACGATCGACGCGGCCCGCAAGCCGCTCCACGCGCACCCGACTCGCGCCCTGCCGGTCCGGGTCGCCGACGTCATCGAGCAGCGCCCACACCGCCACGCCAAGCGCAGCGAGCGCGAGCAGGGCAACGACGACGAGACCCGTACGCAACGAGCCCAGCCGGTCAAGCACGTCGGCCCACAGCGCCTCTTCGGGCTCCGTTCGCACGACCGTGCGCTCTGTCGCGACCGGTCGGGCTGGCGGAAGTGGGCGCGTCGGCTCCTCAGGTGGTTGCCCGGCAGTCAACTGACGAACGCCTACCCACGGCGGCCGGACTTGACTCAAGGTGCCAGGCAAAGCGCATGAAATGCAATTACGAGAACACGGGGAACCGTCCGACCTCTGCGCAGGAGGCTTATCTCCACCCAGGCGCTTCTTCGAATGTGGTCGCCCAGATGTCTAACGCAGAGCGTTACGGTCGAGCCAACTCACGGCTAGAACGCTGCTCAGCAGCACGAGCATTGTGAGGATCAATACGAGCATGCCAGCACTCGAACAGATCCTGGGGTTGCGGGCTGTGAATTTCCTCACACGGACGACGCATCCCGCCCGGTCTATCCACCAATGGCGAGCGCCGAGCTGAGCCGCCCCGCCGCAAGGTCGTCGCCTACCAGCCGCTCGTGAAGATGGACGACCTCCAGCGGCGCGAATTCTACGACGCACTGCTCGAGGCAGGCAGCTTCGAAGGCCTGCCTGGAAAATGGCAGGCGGCGATCCTGGAGGCCGAGCAGAACCGGCCGAAGCTGCGCGTGGCCAGCGGCGACTGAGGTTCGCCGAGGCGTGCTGGGTACGAACGGCCAGACCGCCGTTACGAAGGAACGATTCTTGTGGCCTCGCGTGAAACCCGGGATCGGATGCGGGAGCTGGACAGCGAAGTCGAGCGATACCGCAAAGCCGCCATCCTGGCCGTGGAGCATCTTCAGTGGTGCGTCAGCTACCTCTACAGACTGCAGCGGCCTAAGCTCGCCCAGTCGTTAGCGCGAAACCGGGCGCAGATCATCGAGCGCGCCGGGTTGTTTCGCTAAGACCGCGCGTCGTCACGAGCGACCGAGCCACGTCTGCCACACCTGAACCTCCCGCCCCAAGCCATGGGTCTCGCACACCGCCGCGACCGACTGGACAGCCCAAAAGCAGCCGCCTCCTTGGGATAGGCCCTGGATCGTTCGAGCTGGGCTCAGCCAACGGGGAGCGCGGGCCTGAGCCGCCGCGTCGAGAATGTTGTCGGCTACCCGCCGCTGTGCGAGATGGGCGCAGACCAGCGGCGCGAGTTCCACAAGGCGCTGCTCGATCCTTGAAGCTGGTTCGATCCGGGAGCTTCAGGGTGGAGGAACGAACGCTCAATGGCGCACCACGTTTGGGCCCTCGTTCGGTTGTTGGAAGAGTGAATGCGCGGGTAGAGGGCCGAAGACGCGAGGGACCAACTAACTCGGAGGAACGCAGCGTGGCACGATTCAATCCGCCCGGCTTTGTCGTGGGAACCGTGCTCACGAAGAGCAGAGACGACCTTGACCGTGTTAAGAAGGGCCCGCGTTGGCTGGATCTGCAGCCGGCGCGAGTCACCGCCCTAGACGTACGCGGCCCTGGACTCCGCGGACCTACAGCGATCGGCGCCTTGGCGGTCGGTGCGACCGCGCTTGGTGCCCTGGCGATCGGTCGCCTCGCGATCGGCCGGGCAAGGATCAAGCGGCTCGAGATCGATGAGCTCGAAGTCAGGCATCTGCGCGTCCTCGATTTGGACGTTGTGAGCGAACGACGCAGTCAGCTGGCGACTGAGGGGGAGAGCACCGCTCCAGGTTCCGAGCCACCGACCGTGCCGTAGGACAGAGCAGCTCGATCGACGCGGTCGGACAGGTGGCCACAGTGCAGCTCAGACGCCGCGTCGAGAACGTGGTCGGCTACTCGCCGCTGTCCGCGCTGGACGACCGGCGGCGGCTCCGACGACGACGAGTGACGAGTAGCGGCTAGCGAGCGGGTTCAGCTGCGTTCGCGCGCCGTGGTGCGCTCGGGGCGGTTGCTGCTGTCCTCGCGGGCGAAGCGCTCGGCGACCTCGCGCTCGTCCGCGTCGGGGTCCATGCGAGCGGCCTGGACGTGGCGTTCGTGGGCCTTCCGCTTCCGGGCTTCGGCCGCGGCGACCTGTTCTTGCGCTTGGGCCTCCTCGCGGCGTGCCTGGGCGGCGCGTTGTTCGGCCTCCGCCTGCGTGCGCTCAGCCTCCACACGCGCGACCTCCGCCTCCTGCCGCCGTTGCTCGGCCTCCGCCTGCGTGCGCTCGGCCTGGATACGCGACATCTCCGCCTCTCGGCGGATCTGGCCCGCTCGCTCTCGCCTCGCATCGAGCCTCCTCGCGCGGCTGTTCCTGCCGAGCAGTAGCACCACCGCGAGCATCATCAAGGCGACCACGACGATGGCGACGATCAATCCAGCGCTCATAGCGAACTCCTTCCCTCGCTGGTGCGGAACTGGGAATCACCTTCGTGCCCGGCTGGAGGATTCCTTGATGCGCCGGGCGCGCGGAGGATGGCCTCCGCTGAGGCTGAGGGGGGTGCCCTGGTACCCGGAGGCCGACGAGCAAGGCAAGCGGGACGAGAGGATGCGCGAGCGCGCCGAGCGCCTGGAGGCTCGGTGGCAGGCCCGCGACGAACCCGGCGCGCAACTCAGGAAGCCCGACCGGCAACGGCTCGTCCTGCAGCGCCTGGGTGACGAACCGGCTGACCCCCCGGCAGATCTTCGAGCGGGTCGCCCGCGGGCTGCCGTATCCCGGTCCATCCGGCTCGTGGAGCGGGTTCGCCCATGTACGGAAGCTGCTGATGCGTGGTGGGGGCACGACCTACTCCGGCGCGACGTCGAGGTGGCACGGCTCGTGCGCAAGGACGTGCGCACGGTTCAGCGCTGGTGCGTGGCAGGCAAGCTGCCCGGCGCTTATAAGGCCGGGCGCAGCTGGCGTATCCCGACCGACGCACTAATCAACGCCGGCCTAGGCAGCGCTCTGCAGCCAGACACGCTCGAGGCCCACCTCGCTACCGCGCAAGCCGTCGTCGACCAGCTGATCGCCGAGCTCGACGAGTCCGCACGACGGAAACAACCGCCGATCGTCGCGCGCGAATGGGATTCCATCGCCACGAGCGCGCGAAAGCTCGGATCAGCCTCTAAGCGGCTGGCGCAGCTCGCGGAACTCGCGGAGGACGCACGCCAGCGCTTCGAGGCCTGAACGTTGAACCCCGCTGGACCCAGAACCCTCAACCCGGAAGCCGCCCGTCGCGACTGCGAGATCGGAAAGGTCGATCGAGGTGAAATTAGACGCGCGCGCGAGCAGCGTCTCAAAAGTCGCGAAAGACAGGGACGATCGCAACACGATCGCGCACGACCCCGCCGCCGACGCGAATGCCCTGCACATGGCCGTCTCACCTCCCAATCAGCGACTGTCTCGAAAACCGTTGCGGGCCGCAAGGTCCGCCGAGGGTTCGAATCCCTCCCCCTCCGCTTCCCAGTCGCAGAGCGGCGTCAGAGTGCGTTAGGACCACGGCACGTACCTGCGCCGAAACCGCTCGGTTTCTCGCCGGCGCTGACGTCAGTGCGCGCCAGCGCGGGCCTGCCGACACTCGCGCATCGTCGCCGCTGAGCAGCGCAGGCAGGCGAAAGCGGGAGCACGAGCGGCACGCTCGTTGCCGGCGCGTGCCGTCGCTACGCCCAGGCGAGCGCTCCACGGCTCAGCGCCGTGGCGAGGACGACGGCCTGCCGGTGAGGGGGCATATCGTCGAACTCGGGCAGCGCGAGCTCCTCGCGGAGCTTTGCGGCCGAAAGCCGGAGTCGCGCGCCCGGGGTCTCGACTCGCAATTCGCGGACGCGCACATCGCTGGGCGGGATCGTCAGCTCGGCGGTGCCGGCCCCCTCTGTCCGCACCGGCAACTCCAAGGGCACGACCCAGGTGGCGGAGTTCCTCGTCGTCTCCTGGGTGATATGGAGAACGGCGCTGAGACGGCCGATCGGAGAGGCGAAGCCGACGAGTTCCGCGCGGCAGGAGTGCTCGACACCGGTCACCACGGAGCTGCCGCGCACCGGTACGAACAGGGGGGAGGCCCCCGCGCGACGCGCGGGGGCCTCGGCTGCACTGGCAGCTGTGGGGGAGCCAGGCATCAATGGGTCGTCGCCTGGCAACTCTGCCGCCCCAGGATAATACACTTAGATCTCATCATAAGACAATTATGTCCCAAATACAGACACCCGTAAACTTCCGACAGTCCACCATGTCTACTCCCGCACCACGGCCCGCGCTGCAACAACGCGTCATCGACGCGATCCTGGAAGCGGCGGCCGGAGTCATAGCCGCAAGCGGCGAGTCGGCGAGCATGGGTGACGTCGCGGCGGCGGCAGGCGTTGCGCGCGCAACCCTGTACCGCTATTTCCCGAACCGTCAGGCGCTACTTGATGACCTTGCCGCGCTGGCGGTGGACGATGCCGAGGGGCGGCTCGCCGCGGCGCGGCTGGAGGACGTTCCAACGCACGAGGGCGTCACGCGGGTGGTCCGAGCGCTCGTGGACGTCGGCGACGCTTTCGTGGTGCTCGCTCGCGAGCGAGTTCAGCCCGACGCGGAGCACTTCGAGCAAAGCGTCGGCGCTCCCCTGCGGCAGTTGATGGAGCGCGGGCAGGCCGGTGGCGACCTTCGTGACGACGTCCCGGCAACGTGGTTGACCGACGCGCTCGTGAGCCTCGTCGTCAGCGTGCTGCGCTCGCGGCCGGCAACGGGTAGAGAAGACACGATCGCAAGGATCACCACGCTCTTCCTCGACGGGGCGCGCCGACGCCCGGCAGGATGAGCAGACGGGAGGATCGATGGAGGCAGACCAGAACGAGGGAACGACGGTCCCGGTCACGGCGGCTGCGGTCGACCCCGACCTGTTGCACGAGCTCGTCAACCATCTGGGGCAGAGCCGGCAAGAGCTGCGCGAGGAGTGGGTGCGCCGCATAACCGACGCCGATCTGCTCAGCGTCATGACACCCGAGGAGATCTTCTCGGAGGTCACCGCCGTCTACGACAACTACGTCAGTGCCCTAGAGACCGGCAGCGTCGAAACGCTCCAGGAGTATGCCCGAGACCTCTCCGAGCGGATCATCCCCCGCGGCGTCGAGACGGAGGAGGTGCTCGGCATCGTCCTGCTGCTGCGCGATGTCCTCGCCCGGTCCCTGTTTGTCAGCTACCAGCACGACGCGGAACTCCTGCATCGCATCCTCGATTCGTACGAGCCCGCTGCCAACAGCATCGCCGTGACGGTGGGCGTGAGCTTCGTGGAAGAAAGAGAGCGGGTCATCCGCGAGCAGCAGGACGCCATCCGAGAGCTCTCAACGCCGGTGCTGCAGGTGCGCGACCGCCTGCTCATCCTGCCGATCATCGGTGTACTCGACCCGGCGCGCGCCCGCCAGCTCACCGAGCAGCTGTTGGCGGCGATCCGAGATAACCGCGCCAGGGTGGTCGTGATCGACGTGACCGGCGTGGCCACGATAGATCTGACGGTCGCGAATCACCTCGTCCAAGCGGTGGAAGCATCGCGGCTCATGGGCGCGAGCGCCATCCTGACGGGCGTTTCGTCTCGCATCGCGCAGACGCTGGTCGATCTCGGGGTAGATCTCGGCGCGATGCAGACGGTGGGCGACCTGCAAGGCGGCTTGGAACAGGCTGAGCGGCTGCTCGAGACCGCACCGCCGGGCGCCGAGACGTCTCCGCGACCCTCCCGCTGAAGGTCTGGGAGCCGGTGTCCGTCGCGATCCTCCATCAGGGTGAGTACCTGATCGCGTCGATCCAGTCGGATCTCAGCGATCGCGAAGTAATGGCCCTACGTGACGACCTTGCGAGACGGGTCGGCGACCTGCGCGCTCGCGGTTTGATCGTCGACGTTGGCGCCCTCGACGTCATCGATTCCTTCGTCGCTCGGGCACTGCGCTCAATCGCCGACACAGCGCGCATGCGCGGAGCCGAGACCGTGATCGTCGGCATCCAGCCCGATGTAGCGATCGCCATGGTCCACTTCCGCCTCAACCTCGAGCCGCTGCGGGCCGCGCTCGACTTGGATGAGGCGGTCCGGATCCTCGACCGCCTTGTGCAGAGGGGATCGTCGGATGCCGGATGAGGTGCGCGTTGCCATCGCCGCCGACGAGGATCTCGTCCCGGCGCGCGCGCAGGCACGGGCGTTAGCGGAGCAGCTTGGGTTCAGCCGGACTGACGCAACGCTGATCGCGACCGCGATCTCTGAGATCGCACGGAACATCGTCATGCACGTCGGTCAGGGAGAGATCGTCTTGCGCTCGGTTGAACAGCAGTCCCGTCATGGCCTCGTCGTGATTGCGCAGGACGCAGGTCCTGGAATCCGCGACGTCGACGCCGCTCTGCGAGACGGCTATGCGGGCCAGAGAGGGCTTGGCCTTGGGCTGCCCGGGGCGCGGCGCCTGATGGATGATTTCGACATCGTTTCTCAGCCGGGACGCGGTACCACGGTGACGATGACGAAATGGCGTATTCGCGATGAGCTCGAGCTATTGCGGGAGCGGCGTCGCCGTGGTTGAGCAGCTCGTCGAGTGGGCGACCGCGACGCGCGTCCGACCCGGGGAGCGCGTGGCCGGTGATCTGGCGGTCCTAGCGCAGGCACCCGCGGGGGCGATCATCGCCGCAGTGGACGGCCTCGGGCACGGTCCCGCCGCCGCACGCGCTGCACGCGTCGCTGTGCGAGAGGCGTGCCTGAGCGCCGAGGCCGACATACTCACAGTCACCCGGCGCTGTCACCGTGCTCTGCGGCACACGCGGGGTGCGGCTTTGAGTGTCGGCCTGGTCGGGCGCGCTAGGCAAAGCCTCACGTGGCTTGGGGTGGGGAACGTTGAAGGCCGTTTGCTGCGCGCCACATCTGGCCACCGCAACGCACAGGAATCGCTCGTGCTGACCCCGGGCCTGCCGGGGCGCGACCTCCCCGAGCTGTCAGCCAAGACGCTCCCGTTGGATCGGGGCGACGTCGTGATTTTCGCCACGGACGGAGTGGCTCAGTGCTTCGCGGATGACCTCGACGTGTCGGGCTCGCCGACCGAGATCGCGGAGCGCATCATGACGCGACACTGGAAGGCGGACGACGACGGGGTTTCCGTGGTCGCACGGTATCTCGGTGGGAATCCGTGAACCCGGCAGTGCACCGGTTCCGCCGTTCGTACGCGGAGGCCTTCGAGGCGTACATCCGGGAACCGGGTGAGGACACGCTCCGTCGCGGCTACGAGTTGGGGCGCGAGGCGGTTACCCGGTCGCTCAGCGTGATGGACCTGGCAACCGTGCATCACGATGCCCTGACGGTGCATGCTGCAGGCGACGAGGAGCTCACGCTTCGCCTCATGCGCGCCCGCGAGTTCCTCGTGGAGAGCCTCGGCGCATTCGAAATGGTCCAGCGAGGGTTCCACGAGGCGCGCGAGGCAGCCTTGGTCGAGCGCCGTCACGCGGACATGCTGCGACAGCTCTCGAACTTCCTGACTGACGCGTCGCTGGCCATCGATGCTTCGGCCACGCTGGGCGAGGTGCTACAGCTCGTCGCAGAGCAGGCGCGCGAGCTGACCGACGCGAGCTGCTGCCTCAGCCTGTTCGAAGCGTCCGGCAGCTTGCCGCGTATCGAGGCCACGTCGTTTGCGGATAAACGGTCGGTCTGCGCGGGCTTCCTACGCCGTGTCGACCCCTCCGCTTTGCACGACCAGGTCCTGGCGGCACGCGGTGCCGGGCGACGTTGGCGCGACGAGCTGAGCCCCGATGAATTCTCCGGCGGAATAGACGCCGTCGTGAAGGCGGCGCCTCTGCCGGCCGGTTGGCTGTGGGCCCCGCTGGGCACGCTCGACGGCCGCCACTTCGGGTCCATCCACGCCTTCGACAGTGACGGCCCGTTTACCGACCTCCACGAGGCCGTATTGATCCACCTCGCTCAAATGGCCTCCGCGGGGATCGAGCGCGCGCTGCTCTATGAGGGGCATCTCTGAGAAGGACCGGTATCCGCGAATCCCGCCGCGCCCTGTCGCCACGCTCGCGGTCGGGTTCTGCAACGAGCGGGGTCAACGCTAGTCGGCGCCGGCCAGCTCAAGTCTCACAGGTCATTTCAAGAGCAACGACCAGTTTTCGTTCCCCCTGACGTTCCCCCGAAGCCGCGCCTGGGCTCTACGACTGGCCTTCTGCCCCAAACGGCGAGGGCTCGAAAACGGTTGTCGGCCTTTGGTCGACCGAGGGTTCGAATCCCTCCCCCTCTGCTACAAGGGCGAACCCGCCACGATTTTTCGTGGGGCTCGACCGGCGTGATCAGCGATGCCCGGAGTTCCGCTAGGCGACGCCGGGCGCCCGTAGGAAGGTGAGCACGGCGACCACGCGCCGGTGGTAGTCCGGGGCGTCGCCGATGTCGAGCTTTCGGAAGATGTTGCCGACGTGGCCCTCGAGCGTCTTCGGGCTCA
>JBKPSR010000161.1:0-8959 GCA_046735115.1 Actinomycetota bacterium | reverse complement strand
GCTTCGGCTCGGGGCTCGCCTCCGGCCCGCCGTCGCCGTCACCGCCGAAGGCCAGGAGGCCGCCGGCGACGAGCAGCAGAGCGAGCGCGCCGGCGACTCCCGCCGCGGCGAGGCGGCGACGCCGGTACATGCGACGTCGGGTCTCCGCGCGCCGGCCGCGCCGCGCCTCATCCTCCATTGCGGGAAGTTTGCCGAAGCGGGCCTGGCGCGTCGGCAGCGCGAGCGTCACGCGTCTCGGGAACTGGAAGCTGCTCGGGACCACCCAAACCGGGGAACCGAGCCGGGTCAGCGCAGCTCGAGCACGATCTTGCCGGTCGCGCCGCGGCCGTCGATCAGCTGAAGTGCCCGGCTCGCCTGCTCCAGCGGGAACCGCGCTCCCACGATCGGCCGCACGAAGCCCTCGTTCACCAGCCGATTGACCGCGTCGCCGATCTCGCGGTTGATGTCCGGCTTGCCCAGCACGAACGCGCCCCAGCCCGCGCCCACGACCTCGGTGTTGTTGAGCAGCAGCCGGTTGACCCTTACCTCCGGGATCGAGCCGCCGGTGAACCCCACGACCACCAGCCGGCCGCCCTCGCGGAGCGAGCGCAGGCTGTCGGTGAAGCGGTCGCCGCCCACCGGATCGATCACCAGGTCGACGCCGCCCCCGGACAGGTCCTTCGCCTCGTCCTTCCACGCTCCATCGGAGCGCACCACCTCGTCCGCGCCGGCCTCGCGCGCGACGCGCTCTTTCTCGTCGCTCGACACGACGGCGATCGTCCGTGCGCCGAGACCCTTCGCGACCTGCAGTGCCGCGGTCCCTACTCCGCCCGCCGCCCCGTGCACGAGCACGGTCTCGCCGTCGGCGAGCCGCCCGCGGTGCTTCAGCGAGAAGTACGCGGTGTGGTAGTTGAGGATCAGGCCGGCGGCCTGGGCGAAGTCGAGCTCGTCGGAGAGCGGAAAGGTGAGGAAGTCGGGGGCGACGGCCACCTCCGCGAACGCGCCGAGCATGCAGCACGCCGCCACGCGCTGCCCCTCTTCGAGCCCCGAGCCCTCCGGCGCGCTTCGGACGACGCCTCCGACCTCGCTGCCGGGGACGAACGGGAGCGGCGGCTTGATCTGGTACTCGCCCCGCGTCTGGAGGACCTCGGGGAACGAGACGCCCGCGGCGTGCACGTCCACGATCACGCCGCGGCCGGGCGTGAGCGGGTGCGAGGGCTCCGGCTCGGGCAGCTCCGTCTCGGCAAGGGCCGACTCCGGACCGCTCAGGTCCACGATCTGCACCGCTCTCATGGGCGTGGAGTCTTACCTCAGGCGGCGAGGCTGCGCCACAGATGCATCACCGCGTAGGAGCGCCATGGGCGCCAGCGCTCGGGCTCCACGCCGCTCCCGAGCCGCTCCAGCGCATGCCGGACGCCGGCGTCGCCGGGGAGGAGGACGTCAGGGTCGCCCAGCGCGCGCATCGCCACGTAGGAGGCGGTCCAGGGCCCGACGCCGGGGATCGCGGTGAGCGCGGCGCGCGCCTCATCGGCGTCGGCGCCGGCACCCAGGTCGAGCTCGCCGGCCGCCACGAGCCACGCCAGCGTGCGGAGGGCCTCGGCGCGCTTGCCCGGGAACGGGAGCGTTCGCGGCTCCACCTCGGCCAGCGCCGTCGCGCTGGGGAACCGGTGGGTGAGCCCTCCGTCGGGCTCTGGGAGCGGCTCGCCATGCGCCGCCACCAGCCGGCCGAGCACCGTCCGCGCCGCCGCCACGGACACCTGCTGGCCCACGATCGCCCGCACCGCCAGCTCGAAGCCGTCGACGCAGCCGGGCACGCGCAGCCCGGGGCGGGCGGCCACCAGCGGCGCGAGCGAAGTGTCCTCGCCGAGCTGCGACGAGATAGCCGCGGGATCGGCTTCCAAGTCGAACAGCCGCCGGCAGCGGGCCACCGCTGCGGTGAGATCGCGGAGGTCGGCAAGGCGCAGCTCGGCACGGACCGTGCCCGTCTCGGGCGTCAGGGCCAAGATGCCCGGCCCGTCCTCGAGCGCCAGCGTGCGCCGGTAGACCGCGCCGCCCTTGCCCGAAGGGGCGCAGGCCTCGACTCGGGTATCGACCTCCTCGACGCCGGCTATCGCCCGCTCCGCGAGGAACGCCACGAGGGACTCCCCGTCGAACGGCTCGCGACAGGGAAGCCGCAGCTCGATGACGCCCGGGGCGGCGGAGCGTCGCCTCGCGCGCGCACGCGCGCGCAGGTCGGTGGGCGTGCGCCCGTAGACCGCCCGCAGCGTGTCGTTGAACTGCCGGACGCTGCGGAACCCGGCGCCCGTGGCGACCTCCGCGAACGGAAGCTCGGTGGCCTCAATGAGCGTGCGCGCCGACTGCGCCCGCTGCGCTCGCGCGAGCGCGACGGGGCCCGCGCCGAGCTCCGTCACCAGGATCCGGCCCAGCTGCCGCTCCGAGAAATGGAGGCGTGCGGCGAGCCCGCTGACCCCGTGCCGGTCCACCGCCCCTTCCGCGATCAGCCTCATCGCGCGCCCGGCCACACCGGCGCGCCGATTCCAGTGCGGCGATCCCGGCGCGGAGTCGGGGTCGCACCGCTTGCATGCGCGGAAGCCCTCGTGCTGCGCCGCGGCCACGGTCCTGAAGAGGCGCACGTTGCGCCTGTACGGGAGCCGGGCCGGGCAGCTCGGGCGGCAGTACACGCCGGTCGAGGTAACGGCGACCACGAAGTACCCGTCGTAGCGCGGGTCGCGGCTCCGCATGAAGCGGTAGCAACCCTCGAAGTCGTCGATCACAGCCTCATCGTCGCACGCCTGGCTGGCGGTTTTCGGACATCCCGGTGAGGCGCTGACCGCCGGCGCTAGCGTCGTCTCCGTGCACAGCGTCGAGACGCCGCTCGGGACGATCTCGCTCGCCCGCGACGAACACGGCCTTCGGAGCGTGACGTTCGGGGGCGCGCGCGGGGCGCGCTCCGCGGACGGCCTGCTCCTCGAAGCCGCGGAGCAGCTGGTGGCCTACTTCGACGGCGAGCTCGAGCGGTTCGAGCTGCCGCTGGCGCCAGGCGGAACCGCCTTCCAGCGGCGGGTCTGGGACGCCGTATCGGCGGTCCCGTACGGCCAGACCACGAGCTACTCGGCGCTTTCCGCCTCGATAGGCAGCCCGCGAGCCTGCCGCGCGGTCGGCGCGGCCAACGGCCGCAACCCGCTTCCGATCGTCGTGCCCTGCCACCGAGTCGTCGGCGCGGATGGCCTGCTGACGGGCTACGGCGGCGGGCTTCCGCGCAAGCGCGCGCTGCTGGAGCTGGAGGGCGCCGCGCGGCCGGGACTAGGCTGACGCCCGTGGGCCGCCGCTCCAGAAGGCGCGGGCAGCGCGAGAGCGCGCCCGCGAGCACGACGGACTACCGCGATGCGGAGGGCAACGTGCTGACCCTGCGCGACACGCTGACGAGCGGCACGCTCCGCGAGCTCGAGCAGCTGGATGCGAGGCCGGCAGCCTCGGCCGAGGACCGCTGGCAGCGGCGTGTGGAGCTCTTGTTCGAGCGGCTCGCCGTGAGCTGGGAGATCGCCGGGCTCCCGCTCGAGTCACAGAAGGAGCTGCTCGGCCGCTACCGGCTGGCGAGCAGCGAGGAGCGGCAGTGGGTGCGCGCGACGCTCGCGGACCACCTGCGCACCCGGCACCCGGAAGTCACGGTGTGAGCCTGAGCTCCTGAGGACCGCGACCGCCTCGGCAATGACAATTCGCGGGAAGGAGCAGCCTGCGTGAGCTTCCCGACGATCGAGTTCGCCGCCTTCTTCGCCGTCGTGTTCGTCCTGTCCTGGGCGCTCATGCCGCACCCGCGCGCCTGGCGGCCGTTCATCATCGCCGCCTCGTATTTCTTCTACGGCTGGGTCGACTGGCGCTGGGTGCTGCTCCTGATCGCCTCCAGCCTGGTCAACACCGTCGCCGGGCAGGCGATCGCGCGGAGCCCGTCCCACGCAGCGCGGAAGCGCACACTGACTCTGGCGATCGTCTTCGACCTCGGGCTGCTCGGCGTCTTCAAGTACCTCGGCTTCTTCGTCTCCGAGCTGGACGGCGCCCTCGACTCGATCGGGCTCGGCTCGCCCCTGCCGGTGGTCCAGATCGTCCTCCCGATCGGCATCTCCTTCTTCACGTTCCAGGCGATCTCGTACGTCGTCGACGTCTACCGGGGCGAGACCCCGGCGGCGTCGCTCGTGGACGTGGCGATCCTCCAGGCGTTCTTCCCGCACATCGTCGCCGGCCCTATCGTCCGCGCGAACGAGCTGCTGCCGCAGCTGCGCACGCCGCGCGACCCGCGCTCGGTGCTCGCCGGCCCCGCGATGTTCCTGATCGTCGGCGGGCTCGTGAAGAAGACGGTGATCGCCGACGAGCTGGCGCGGCGCATCGTCGACCCGGTCTACAGCGATCCGCCGGCGCACTCCGCGAGCGAGCTGACGCTGGCGTTCTACGGCTTCGCGGCGCAGATCTACTGCGACTTCTCCGGCTACGCCGACATGGCGATCGGGCTGGCGCTGCTCCTGGGCTACCAGCTTCCTCAGAACTTCAACCGGCCCTATCTCGCGCTCTCGCTCCGCGACTTCTGGCGGCGCTGGCACATGACGCTGTCGCGGTGGCTGCGCGACTACCTCTACATCCCGCTGGGCGGCGACCGCGGCGGGCGCCTGAAGACGTACCGCAACCTGATGGTCACGATGCTCCTGGGCGGCCTGTGGCACGGCGCGGCCTGGACGTTCGTCGTCTGGGGCGGCATCCACGGAACCGCGCTGTCGGCCGAGCGCTTCGCCCGCGAGCGCTTCCCCGCCTTCCGGCTGCCGGCCTGGGCCGCCTGGCTCGTCACGTTCAACGTGGTGTGCGTGGCCTGGGTCTTCTTCCGCGCGCCGGATCTCGCGACTGCCTTCGACGTCCTGGGCGGGCTCGGCCTCTCCGGACCGTCGCCCCTCGTGACGCTCCCGCTCGTGTTCCTCGTCGTCGCCGCGATCGCGATCCAGGCGGTTCCACGCGAACGCTGGCGGGACGCCGAGGCGTGGCTTGTGTCGCGGCCGGTCGCGGTTCAGGGACTCGCCGTCGGCGCGCTCATCGTCGCCGCCGACGCGGCCGTCGGGCAGCAGGGCGTGGCGCCGTTCATCTACTACCAGTTCTGACCCATGGAGCCGCTGCGCGACAGAGACCTCACGATGCCGGCGGGCCGGGTGCTCGGCGTGATCGTGATCGCCCTCGCGATCGCGTGGCTGTTCAACTCGGAGGCGGTCGTGCGCGCGGGCGAGGGAATGAAGCCGGGCACGACCCGCGACATCGTGCTCTCGGTCGGACGCCCGGTCGACGACGTCGCGGGCGCGGTCGGCTTCCACCTGCCGCGCAAAGGCCTCGACCTGGCCTTCGGGCAGGAGGAGAAGACCGCCTCCGGCACGGAACTGGAGCGCGGCTCGACGGCGATCCTGCGCCGGAACCGGCGCAAGGACGAGCGTCAGAGCTTCGCGCAGCCGACCACTGCGAGGCCGCTCCAGGTGCTCGTGACGGGCGACTCGCAGGCCGCGTTCTTGGGCCAGCGGCTCGTCGATCAGAGCCCCGAGGGCCTGCTCGATGTGACGACCGTGCCGCGGAACGGCACCGGGCTGACCAACCCGGCGTTCTTCAACTGGGAGATCAACGCGCAGCAGGAGGTCGCCGCGCGCGACCCGGACGCCGTCGTGATGGCGATCGGCGACAACGACGGCTTCAACGTGCAGACGCCTGACGGGGCGCTGTACGAGCCGGGCACGCCGGGCTGGGAGACGGAGTTCGCGCGCCGCGTGGCGGTGGTGGCGAAGGCGCTCTCGGGCGACGGCGAGCGGCCGGTCTACTGGGTGCCTCCGCCGACCGCGCGCGACTCCGAGTTCAACGACATCTTCGCGTCGCAGAACCGGGCGGCGGAGCGGGCGACACGCGCGATCCCGGCGCTCCGCTACGTGGACATCTACTCGACCCTGAACGGCGGGAAGTACAGCGACACGCTGAAGATCGACGGCAGGCGGGTGCTCGCCCGCCAGGCGGACGGCATCCACTTCACGCGTGACGGCGCCGTGGCGCCCGTCCGGCTTATCCTCGACGCCATGGCAGAGGACTTCCCCGCGCTGCGGGGCCGATGAAGCGTGTGCTCACCCTGGTGGGCGCGGCCATCGCGATCGCGGCGCTGGCGCCCGCGGCGCAGGCGGCCGAGCGGCGTCTCTTCGTCGTCGGCGACTCGCTGGCGGAGGGCACGCGGCCGTACATCCCGACGGAGCTGCCGGACTGGCGGGTGCGCCAGTCGACGAAGGTCAGCCGCCACGCGTCCGAGGGGGACGACGTGCTGCGCCGCTACGGGAGCTCGCTCGCGCGCGTGGTCCACGTGAGCCTCGGGACGAACGACGATCCGCGCCAGACCGCCGGCTTCCGCGCGGCGGTCACCGACGTCATGGATGTCGCAGGCAGCGGCCGCTGCGTGGTGTGGGCAAACATCGTGCGCCCGGCGTACCGCGGTGTGAGCTACCGAGGCTACAACCGGGTGCTCGCCGACGAGGACGAGCGCCGGGACAACCTGCTCGTCCTCAACTGGGTCCGGATGGTGCGCCGGCACCGCGAGTGGCTCGCCCGCGACGGCGTCCACGTCTCGGCCGCCGGCTATGCAGCAAGGGCGGCCGCCGTCGGCCGGCTGGTGCGGCGCTGCCGCTGATGGCCGCGCGCATCTACGTCATCCCGATCTCGAACCCGTCCGCCGCCGCCGCCGCGATGCTGCGCCACAAGCGCATTTCCCACCGCGTCGTGACCCTCATGCCCGGCCTCCATCCGCTCCTCGTGCGCGCGGCCGGGTTCGAACGCCATACCGTGCCGGCGCTGGAGCTCGACGGGCGGCAGGTGCAGGGCAGCCGCCAGATTACGCGTGTTTTGGACGAGCTCCTGCCCGAGCGTCCGCTGCTGCCTCGGGACCCCGAGGCACGCGAGGCGGTCGAGGAGGCCGAGCGCTGGGGCGAGCGGATGCTTCAGCCGCTGCCGCGCCGCCTGTTCCGGTACCTGATGATGACCGACGAGGCCGCGCGGATCTGGATGGGCACCGAGGTGATGAGGCTGCCTGGGGCGGGCCTTCTCCAATGGTCGTTCATGCCGGTGATCCGCCGGGTGGCCCAACTGTCGCACGCGGACGAGGCGACCGTGCGCGCCTCCCTCGAGCGTCTGCCCGGCCTGCTCGACCATGTCGACCGCCTCATCGCCGACGGCACGATCGGCGGGGCGGCGCCGAACGCGGCTGACTTCCAGATCCTGTCGAGCGTGCGCGTGCTGCTCGAGTTCGAGGACCTGTCCGAGCAGGTGGAGGGACGGGCCTGCGCCTCCGCGGCGCGGCGCGTGTTCCCCGACTGGGCCGGGCCGATCCCACGCGGGCTGCCGGCCGTCAGTTGAGCGACGGGTCGGCGGGCATCGTCGCCATCAGCCGGTAGCGCCCACCCTTGCGCTCGAGCGCGCCTGACCAGATGTCCCCCGTGCGGAAGGGGTCCTCGGGATCGGCGCCGGCGACGATCCAGGCGTCCTGCTCGAGCTCGCCGTCGAGCTGGCCGGCCGCCCAGCCCGCATAGCCGGCGAACACGCGCACGCGCCGAAGCGAGTCGTTCGCGCCGTCGGGGTCGAGCGTTCCGAGCGAGCCGACCACGCGCAGCCCGGCCTCCTCGGGTTCATCGAAGTCGCCGAGAGCGACGACCGACTCCGGCGAGACCGGCCCCCCTAGGTAGACGACGTCGTCCGCGCCCGGCAGCTCCGCGAGCGCCGGCACGGCGTCCGCCACCCGCGTCTCGGTCTCACGGCCGAGCACGACGCCCATGGCCCCCTCGGGCGTGTGCTCGATGACAAGAACGACCGTGCGACGGAAATAGTCGAAGAGCGACGGGGCGGCGATCAGGAGATGTCCACGCAGACTGTCCGGCACAGCAATAGATTCTCGGGCATGAACGCAAAGCTCGACACCGCTCGGGTCTTCGAGCGCATCTTCGACATCTATCGCGACCAGTTCACGCTGCTGATCCCGGCCGCGCTGGCCATCTTCGTTCCGGTGGCGCTGATCAACGGGATCATCTACGCCGGGGACGTGAGCATTTTCGGCGCGATCATCGTCGCGGCCGTCGCCACGATTGCGACCTACTGGTTCCAGGGGATGGTCGTCGAGGCGGCGAGGGACATACTCGACGGGCGGCGCGACCACACCGTCGGCTCGCTCATCAGCTCCGTCACCCCGGTCCTGGGGCCGTTGATCGTTGCCGGCATCCTCGCGGGACTCGGCATCGGGATCGGCCTGCTGCTCTTGATCATCCCCGGCCTGTTCCTGCTCACGATCTGGGCCGTGATCGCGCCGGTGATCGTGATCGAGCGAAGCGACGCGATCGCGGCGTTCGGACGAAGCCGCGAGCTTGTCCGCGGCAATGGGTGGCAGGTCTTCGGCGTGATCCTCGTCCTATTCCTGCTCCAGTTCGTCGTCACGGCTGTGATCCAGGCGCTCGCCAACAGCGTGACCGACTCGTTCGCGGGCTACGCGGTGGGCGACCTGATCGTCCGCCTGCTGGTGGCGCCACTGAGCGCGCTCGCCGCAGCGGTGCTGTTCTTCGAGCTGAAGGCGCTGAGAGGAGAGCCGGTGCTGGGGACCGGCGCCGGAGGCCAGGTCACGCCGAGCGGCGAGGCGCCGACGGCGACGGAGCCCGCCGGCGGCCCCGCCCCAACTCCGGCGGAGCCCGCGCCGCCGCCGGCTCCGGAGGCGCCGCCCCGCCAAACGGGGCCAACTACGAGCACTGAGGGGACCGGGTCGGACCCTCCCGGCTGACGATATTCGGCCCGACGATCCTGTTCTGGTGTTGGTAGCCAACACTCGGGCAGGATCGTCGTCTCAGAGAGCGGCGGCGCGGGCGGCTTCCGCCAGGAAGCGCTCCGCTATCCCGCGGCCGATCTCGTTCTGCTCCTCAATGCGTAGTTCGCTGTCCGCCCGGATCCG
>JBKPSR010000160.1:0-12191 GCA_046735115.1 Actinomycetota bacterium | reverse complement strand
ACGAGCACCAGCCTGACTTCGTAGTCGTGAACGGCGAGAACTCGGCCGGCGGGGTGGGGATCACTCAGAAGACCGCGCGCGAGCTGCTCGACATGGGTGCCGACGCGATCACGCTCGGCAACCACGCGTACCGTCACCGGGAGGTCTACGAGCTGCTGGACCGCGAGCAGCGCATCGTGCGTCCCGCGAACTACCCGAAGGGCAGCCCCGGGCGTGGCCACACGGTGATCGAGCGCGACGGCATGCGCCTCGGTGTGGTCAACCTGTCCGGCCTCGTCTTCCTCCAGGCGGTCCGCTCCCCCTTCGCCGAGATCGACGCGGCGCTGGCCGAGCTGCGCGAGCGCGCCGACTTCGTGCTCGTGGACATGCACGCTGAGGCGACGAGCGAGAAGGTCGCGATGGGCTGGCACCTCGACGGACGCGTGACGGCGTGCGTGGGGACCCACACGCACATCGCGACTGCGGACGCGCGAGTGCTTCCCGGCGGCACGGCCTACGTGACGGACGTGGGCATGACCGGCCCGCGCGGCGGCGTGATCGGCGTAAAGCGCGAGCAGGCGGTCGAGCGCTTCCTGACTCTGACGAACGTGCGCTTCGAGACCTCGGACGAGGACCCCTGGCTGAACGCGCTGCTAGTCGAAGCGGGCGACGACGGCCGGGCGACCCGGGTCGAGCAGCTGCTCATGCCGGCGCGGCTGTAGCTCCCGCACGCTCAGGGCGAGCACAGCGAGCAGGGTGAGGTTCCGGAGCGCGACGAGCCCGATCGCGAGCGGCTCGCGGGCAACCACGTCGAAGTAGTGAGCGGGAAACTCGATCTGCGTCAGGAGGGCCGCCAGGGCGACGGCCGCGGCGAGCGCGTGCAGGCGCCACGCGAATGCCAGCGCGCCGAGCGGAATCGCCCAGATCACGAACTGAGGCGACAGGACCTTGCCGAACAGAGCGAAGCCGGCCGTCGCGGCGAGGGCGGCGAGGACGAGCTCCCGTCGAGCGGCCGGCGCCGGCCCCCGTCCATCGCTGACCGCCGGCCCCCATCCATCGGCGCGCGCCGCACCGTCGCGTACCGCCCGCACCACGAACGCGCACAGGAGCGCGACGAGCGCCACGAAAGCGGTCGCGAACAGCGACGTGACGGCGTCCGCGGCCGGGTGCAGCAGGCCGTCCGAGCGGTAGCTCGACACACTCCGCCCGTCACCGAGGCCTGCGGCGTCCAGGCCGAGCAGGACGAGCGCCGGGGAGCTCTCGATCTGCACCGGGCGATCCAGCTGGTAGCTGACGGCGTCCGCGGCGCCCCCCGGCGATGCGGCCACCGCGACCACGGCTATGACAAGCATCACCGCCGCGCACGCGAGCGAGCCCTGCCAGGCCTCGCGGCGCCGGCCGCGCGCCACCAGCCAGGCGAGCGCCACCGGCACGGCCACCAGCGGGAACGCCTTCGTCATCGCGCCCAGGCCGAGCACCGCGAGGCCCAGCCGCGACCGCCCGAGACACAACAGGAGCAGCCCCGCGAGCAGCAGCGCCACCGGGAACAGGTCGAAGTGCGTGCGGACGAGCGCACCGCAGAGGACTGGCATCAGTGCGGCGGCGAGCATCGCCCGGCGGGACTCGCCGCCGGTCGCGCGCGCCAGCGCGCCGCACAGCACGACCACGGCCGCCCCGGCGGCGAGCGTCCACAGGCCGAACGCCCAGCGGAAGGCGTCCGCGCCCGTTCCGGCCAGGCCGGGCACGGCGATGGCAGGCGCGGCGAGCGGCGGGTACTCGAAGGCCACGTCGCGATAGGGCAACCCGCCGTGCAGCACCGGGTCCGCAAAGGTCCGGTAGACGAACAGGTCGCTCACGCGCTCGTCCGACCACGGCGCCACCCATAGCGTGAGCGCCCAACCGGCCGCAAGCAGCGTGAGGGCGGGGAGCGCGCGCCTCATGCCAGCGCCAGCTCGCGCTCCGGCTCCCTCGCCTCGCTCGGCTCGGGCAGCGTCCGAGCATGCGCCGCGAACAGCGCCACGAAGACGAATGGCACGAACCACACCACGTAGAGGTAGAACCAGTGCGTCGCGGTCAGCTCCACCGCGATCAGGATCGCGGCACCCAGCGCCGCCGTCTGGCGCAGGTCGCGGCGTCGCGGCACGAAGGCGGCGAGGAGGGCGAGCGCGGCGGCGCCGCCCTTGACCAGATCCTGCAGCCAGCCGAGCGAGTCCACCTGCCCCCAGACGCTGAACGGGGACGGGCGGCTCGCCTGGTAGCCGATCGTCCTGTCGTAGAGCTCGCGGACGCCGCCGTCGGGGATGAACGGGACGACGACCAGCGCCAGCAGAACCAGCAGGGCGGCCGCGAAGACCACGGGCGAGCGGCGGCAGAAGAGCGGCGCCAGCGCGGCGGTGACGAACTTCGACGCGGCTCCGAGACCGACGGCCACGGCCGTCACGGCGGCGGACGCGCGGTCGCGCGCGATCGTCGCGGCGAGCAGCGCCCCGAGGCACGACACGGCGACCAGCGTGTCGTTTGAGTTCGACTCGAGCACGAAGGCCGTGTACGGGTAGGCGACCCACGCATATGCCAGGGCCACCCCGAGCGCGGTGCCCTCTCGGCCGCGTCTGAGCCGGCGCCCGAGCAGCAGCAGGCCGCCGATCGCCAGGAGGTCGAACGCGATCGCGGCACCGTGCGCCGCCGGGAGCCTGTCCCAGAAGCCGCTCCACGGAAACGCCTGCTCGAACGGGACGTAGAGGAGGTAGTTGACGGGCCCGTAAGTGTCGCCGGTCTGGACATCGTCCGAGAAGCCGGGCCCGTAGAGCTGCTTCCCGTCGGCGATCCGGTCGGCGCCGATCACGCCCGCGTAGCCGACGTCGATCACGTTCGAGTCCGCCACGTTGAGGCCGATCCGGAACGCCGTCAGGAACACGAGTCCGACCACGAGCAGGGTGAGCGACGCGTGCGGGACCAGCGGCCCAGCGGACCGGCGCGGGCGAAACGCGGCGAGCAGCACGCGCCCCAGCAGGTACAGGAGCACCGGGTACACAAGCGGAGCGGACACACCGATCTCGCCGCGGTTGAAGAAGTAGTGCGAGGCGCCAAAGGCGAGCAGCACCAGCAGATCGAGGTGCAGCAGCCTGAACGGACGCCTGACGTCGAGGAAGGGCAGGAGGAACAGGGCGCAGAGCGGGAGCCACACATACGGCGCGTTCAGCTTGCGCCCGAACGCGCCCGGATAGCCGCGCGCCATCAACCACGCGACCTGGTCGCCGGACCACTGCTCCAGCACCGCGCCGGTGCGGTCGTCGATCTGCACCTGAGCGACCTCGTCATCCCCGCGGAAGAAGCTCACCTGCCAGCGGCCCACGCCCTTCGTGTATGCCACCGGCGTGAGTCGTCCGTCGCGCCGAGCCTCGCGCACCTTCTCCATGCGCATCGCTCTCCGCTCGACATCGCGCGCGCTCTTCTCGAAGAAGCGTGGCGGCTCGGTCTGGGACGCGGGCCGCTGGAGCGGTGCGTCGGCTTCCGCCACGCCTGGCAGGGCGGCACCAACGAGCAGCGCGGCGGCGAGCGCGGCTAGTCGCGCGAAAGCTCGATGCGGAAGCTCCACATCTTGTTCCCGAGGAAGTTGAGCGGGGTGGCGGCGACGATCGAGACCGCCTGCGCGAGCAGCTCCTGCACTCCGACCACGCTCACCAGGAGCTCGAGGATCCCCGCCGCGAACAGGAACGCGGCGATGCTGACCGTGAAGAAGCGCGCCGCCTGGAAGCCGGCGTGCCCGCCTCGGGCACGGAAGGTCCAGTGTCGGTTCCACCAGAAGTTGTTGAGCACCGCGACGACGAACGCCGCCGTCGCGGCGACGAGGTGGTGCACGTCGAGCAGCTCGACGCACGCGGCGAACACGCACAGGTTGACCACGTAGCCAGAGGCGCCGACCGCGCAGAACTTGACCAGCTGCACCCAGTTGTGGGGCTTGCGCAGCCCGGCACGCACCCGGAGGTGCACGGCGTGTGGGCGGTCGGCGATGGCGGCTCTGCCCTCGTCGGTCACCGGCCCAACGGTACACCGAAGTGCTGAAGCACCAGCGGCGTGACATCGGCGAGCGACCACTGCGCGCGCTCGGGCGGCTCGAGGCCGCAGAGCAGTAGCACTCCCTCGGAGTCGTCCCTGTGGAGCGAGCCGTGGCTGCCGCCGCCCACGTGGTCGGCGCCGCCCCAGTCCACGAACTCGTATCCCAGCTCGGCCGAGGCCAGCACGTCGCCCGAGTGCGGGCACTCGAGCGCGGACCAGAGGCGGCCCAGGGCGTCGGGATAGGTCTCGCTCCAGACCCCGCCCGCGCTCGTGTTCAGCTCCAGCACGGCCTCGTCGCCGCCCACGGCCCAGCGCTGTCCGCGCAGGTCGGCGAGGTCGTCTCCGGGGCCGAAGCGCAGCTCCCCCTCGGCCGAGCGGACCACGGCCTCTCCGTTGTCGCGAGTGATCACGAGCTCGACGCCGTCGGCCTCGAGCAGGGTGTCCGCCGCGCGAGCCACCAGCTCGTCCCGGCGACCGTCGTCGAGGGCGTAGACCATCGCCGAGCGCGCCGAGGGGCATGCCGCCAGCTCGGCCTCGGTAGGCGCCGGGTGGCTCGGGGTGAGGACGCGGGCGTCGGCGAGCACGTCGGCGAGGTTGATCCCGGTCTCGACCGGGGTCTGCGAGTGGTCGGACATGACGATCACCGCGTGCTCCTCCAGGAACGCCTCCGGCCCGCCCGCCACGTGCATGATGCGCTCGAGGGCCTGGTCGGCATCGGCGATCGAACGCACCTGGCCGTCGGGCCCGAGCCTGTGCGAGTAGGTGTCGTTGTCGGGCAGCGAGAACAGCAGGAAGTCGAACAGGTCGTGCTCGACCAGGTAGGCACCGACGCAGCCGGTGTGGCGGTCACGCTGGCCCGGCATCCCGAGCGCGGACGTGCAGCCGGTGTCGCGCGAGTCGAACAGGTCGGCGTAGAAGAGCTCGCGCGCGCCGTAGACCGAGTGGCGGAACTGCGCGGCCTCGGCGATACGCCTGTAGACGCTCGCCCCGGACGGGTCGTGCCGTGTCCGGCCGCGGTAGATCAGGTAGGTGGTGCAGGCGGTGCGGAAGCCGGCGTCGTCCAGATGCTCGAAGACGGTCCGGTGGGCCCGGCTCAGATGAGCCAGGTTCATGTTGTAGACGGTGTCGTAGAGCGAACGGACGATCCCGAACGCGCGGGCGGCCGGCAGCGACGAGCCGTACTCCACGTAGCGCTCCTCGCCGCGGTGAAACCAATTCATCGACGCGATGTGGTGCTCGCCGGGCCCGCAGCCGGTCGCGATCGCGGCGGAGGCAACCGGGGTGACGGACGGGAAGGTGGAGACGCAGTCGCGGATGCAGGTGCCCCTCTCGACCAGGGCGGCGAGCGCGGGCGCCGCGCCCTCGGCCACCGCCTGGTCGAGCATCTCCGGCTTGAGTGCGTCTATGACCGCGAGGATGAGCTTCTTCGGCACTACCTGAGGATCCTCAGGCCGGCGTACTTCTGGCCTTCGCGACGCCGGCCGCGCACGATCAGCAGGGCGAACGCGGGGATCGCCAGATACCCCAGCGGTGGGACGAAGATGGCGATCGCGGCAAGCAGGAGTGCGGCGCCGTCCGCGTATGCCGTCAGGAGCGCGGCCTGATCGGGCTCCAGGCGAGTGCGCACCCGCTCCACGAGACCTCCGATCGCAATCCACCCGAGCACCGCGCAGAACGGCCCGAACAGGAGGCCGATCCAGACGTCGTTGCCGTTGTCGGCGAGCGCGCCAGCGAACAACAGCGCGCCCAAGCCCATCCCGATCAGCCCGGCAAGCACGTCGAAGGGGTCTCGCGCCGTTCGCCGCCCTTCGCTCGCGGCCGCCCGGCGGGCCGCTGAGCGCTCCACCAGGAAGGCCCCGACGCCCAGGACCACGATCGCCGCGAGGAAGGCCGTCGACTCGAGGAACCTGAAGTCCGTCCCGTCGAAGTCGATGCCCAGGTCGCCGCGCGCGAGCCCGCCCGCAAGAAGCGGCGGCAGGTAGGGCCGGACGCCCGTGGAGGACGCGAGGCCGGTGCCAGTCCCGATGTCGAGGAAGAGGCTCATGGGCGGCGCGCAAGGGTCGGTACCCTGCCCGTCGGGAGGTTAACGCCGTGCTCGCGGCGAAGCCTTCCTGCTCAAGGGCATGAGCTCCTCCCGCGACATCGAGCGCTACGCCGGCCTGTTCGCCTCGCGAACCAAGGTCATGAAGTCCTCCGCGATGCGGGACCTGATGGCGGTCACGGCGCGGCCCGAGGTGATCTCGCTCGCCGGCGGCCTGCCCGACACGAGCACCTTTCCGCCCGACACCTTCGCGGCGGTGGCGCAGCGGATCGCCTCCGAGTCCTGCGCGAAGGCCCTCCAGTACGGGCCCACGGAGGGCCTCGAGGAGACGAAGGCCTGCATCGCCGAGGTGATGTCCGCGGAGGGGATGAGGGTCGATCTCGAGGACATGCTCGTCACCACGGGCGGCCAGCAGGTGATCGATCTCGTCACGAAGACCCTCATCGATCCCGGCGACGTGGTCGTCGCCGAGGGGCCGACCTACCCGGGGGCGGCGTCCGTCTTCACGGCCTACCAGGCCGACGTCGTCCAGATCGACATGGACGCCGACGGCATGCGGGTCGACCTCCTGGAGAGCACCCTCGACCGGCTCGACCGCGAGGGCAGACGGCCGAAGTTCATCTACACGGTCCCGAGCTTCCAGAACCCGGCGGGCGTGACGATGTCCCTGCCGCGCCGCCGGCGACTGGTCGAGGTGGCTCACGAGCGTGAGCTCCTGATCCTCGAGGACAACCCCTACGGGCTCCTGCGCTACGAGGGCGACCCGCCTTCGCCGCTTCTGTCGCTCGACGGCGGCGTGTGCGTGATGTACCTCGGCACGTTCTCGAAGATCCTCTCGCCGGGAATCCGGCTCGGCTGGGTGGTCGCCCCGCCGCCGGTGCTCGAGAAGATCAACCTCGGCAAGCAGGCGGCCGACCTCTGCACGTCGACGCTGTCGCAGCTGATGGTCCAGGCCTACTTCGCCGAGGGCCACTGGCGTGACTATGTCGAGTCGCTCACCGAGATCTACCGCGGGCGGCGGGACACGATGCTCGACGCGCTGGCCGACCACTTCCCGCCACAGGCCGAGTGGACGCGCCCGTCCGGAGGGCTGTTCATCTGGGCGACGCTGCCCGACTTCATCGACACCACCGACCTGCTCGCTCGCGCCCTGCACGAGAACGTCGCCTTCGTGCCGGGCGAGGCGGCGTTTCTCGACGGCCGCGGCCGCAACGCCATGCGGCTCAACTTCTCAGGCTCGGATGAGAACGCGATCCGCGAGGGCATCCGCCGGATCGGCGAGGTGGTCACGGAGCAGGTGCAGCTCTACGGCACGCTTACCGGCGAGCTCCAGGCGGTCGAGCCTCCCCCGGCGCCCGTCGCGGACCAGCCGCCCGGCGCCGACGTCGTCCAGCTGCCGCTTCCGGCTACTGCTCCTCGCCGTTCGCGAAATCCTCGGGCGTGACGTTGTCGAGGAAGTCCTTGAACTTCTCGACGACCTCCTCCGTGTCCTCCACCTCGTGCTCGAACTCGATGGCGGACTCGGTGATCACGTCCTCGGCGGCGAAGATGGGGGCGCCGGTGCGGACCGCGAGGGCGAGGGCGTCGGACGGCCGCGAGTCGATCGGGATCTCGCGCCCGTTCAGCTGAAGCGTGACCTCGGCATAGAAGGTGTTCTCGCGGAGCTCCGTGACCGCCACGCGCGTGCAGCTGACCTCGAGCTCCGACAGCATCTCGCTGATCAGGTCGTGCGTCATCGGCCGAGGAGTGTTGGCCCCCTGGAGCTTCATGAGGATGGCGGCGGCCTCCGGATGACCGATCCAGATCGGGAGGAACTTGTTGCCGTCGCGCGTCTTCAGAAGCACGATCGGCTGCTTCCCGACCATGTCGAAGCTGACGCCGTAGATCACCATCTCCTGCATCCCTCGACAGTCTAGAGCCGGATGGAAGCAGCGACGCCGACGCTACAATCGGCCCTCTCCGGGCGATTAGCTCAGTCGGTTAGAGCGCGTCTCTGATAAGGACGAGGTCCCTGGTTCGAGTCCAGGATCGCCCATAGAATCTCGTTCAACAGGCGAGTGCCGGAGCCCCGCTTAGCGCGGGGCTCCGTCGTTCAGGCGGCCCGCAGGTGGCCGCGCGCCAGAATCCGCTCGGCCAGTGCGACCGCCTCGGCGGGGGTGTCGAAGTCGAGCTCCAGGCGGCAGCCCTCCCCCTTTGCGCGCACCTTGACCGGCCGGCCGAGGGCCGCCGAGAGCGTATCCTCGGCCGCTGCCAGGGCCTCGGCGAGGTCGGGATGGAGCGCGCGGCTGAAGCGCTTCGGCTCGGGCTCCGGCTGGCCCTCCGCCTCGCGGGCACGCCGCTCGGTCTCGCGGACCGACCACCCGGAGTCGCGGGCCTCGCGCGCCAGGCTGCGCCGGCCGGCGTGGTCCTTGCAGAGCAGGAGAGCGCGGCCGTGGCCCTCGGTGAGATCGCCGCGCTCGATCAGCTCGAGCGCCTCCTCGGGGAGCTCCAGCAGCCTGACCAGGTTCGAGATCGCGACCCGGCTGCGGCCGACCCTGCGGCCGACCTCCCGCTTCGTCAGGCCGAGGTCGTCCACGAGCATCGCGCAGGCGCGTGCCTCCTCGATCGGATTCAGGTCGACCCGGGCCATGTTCTCGGCGAGCGCGAGATCCAGTCGCTCCCAGTCCTCGGTGTCGCGGACGAGCGCCGGGATCGTCTCGAGGCCGGCCATCTGGGCGGCGCGCAGGCGGCGCTCGCCGGCCACGAGCTCGAAGCGGCCGCCGGCTAACGGCGTAACGACGACCGGTTGCAGCACGCCGCGCGCGCGTATGGAGTCGGCCAGCTCGGCGAGCCGAGCGTGGTCGAAGGTCTGCCGGGGCTGGCGCGAGTTCGGCTGGATCAGGTCTGGCGGGATCTCGCGCAGACCGTCCTCGACCTTCCCGTTCCGCGGAAGGATGGCCGAGAGCCCCCGTCCCATCCCGCGCTGCTGTGCGTCAGCCACGCGCCGCCACCTCCTTGGCCAGCTTCAGGTAGGCCGCGCTCCCCGGGCTGTGCGGCGCGTGCCGGAGCACCGGAAGCCCGAAGCTCGGCGCCTCGCCGAGCCGGACGTTGCGCGGTACGACGGTGTCGAAGACGAGCGTGGGAAAGTGCTCGCGGACCTCGCGCTCGACGTCACGCGCGAGCCGCGTGCGCCCGTCGTGCATCGTCAGGATCATCCCGAGGACGGTCAGGCGCGGGTTCAGCTCGCGCTGGATCAGCGAGAGCGTGTCGAGCAGCTGCGCCAGCCCCTCGAGCGCGAAGTACTCGGTCTGGACGGGGACGATGACGCGATCCGCCGCGACCAGGGCGTTGACCGTGAGCGGGCCGAGTGAGGGCGGGCAGTCGAGCAGTGTGAAGAGGTAGCGCTCGCGGACACTGCCGAGGCGCCCTCGCAGTGTCGTCTCCGAGCCCTCGATCCGCGGCAGCTCCACGTTGGCGCCGGCGAGGTCCGGGGTCGAGGGAACGACGTCAAGGCCGTCGACCCCGCTCGGGACGGCCGCGGCGGTGAGCGTCAGCTCACCGGACAGGCAGTCGTAGACGCTGCCCCCGCCGTCCTTCGGCAGACCAAGTGCAACCGTCGCGTTGCACTGCGGGTCGAGGTCGACCAAGAGCGTCCGGTAGCCGCCGTCCGCGATGCTGGCGCCGAGGTTGACCGCGGTGGTGGTCTTGCCCACCCCGCCCTTCTGATTTGCAACTGCGAGAACGGTGCCCATCGAGGTCGAAAGTACGGTTCGGATCGGTCGGAAAGGCGTTCGGGGGCGAACGGGTGAATCCTGCTTTGCCGCCTGGTGATTCAGGCGAACGGCGGCAGTGAGCGGTGGGGTCGGATCACTTCGGCTTCGACAGTCCTGCACAGGGTCCCGCATGGGGACCCCAGGCAGGATCGTCGCTCGACAACGGCCCACTCCTCAATGCCGTCGTTTCAGGCCAGCGGGCGCTTTCGTGCCATCCCCGCCCGCCTCGGGAACTCCGGCGGGGTGGGCGCGGTCTTGCGCAACACGTGCAGATGCCGGTTCTCGGAGGCCTCGTACGGCTGCACCGGAACCACCTTCTTCACCGCCATGCCCAGCTTCTCGGCAGCCGCAGCGCCCGCGGCCTCCTCATCCGCGTCCCGAGCACCCTTCCACGCCACCAGCACCCCATCCAGCCGCAACAACGGCGCCGCATACTCCACGAGCAGCGCCAGCGGCCCCACAGCACGCGCCGTCGCCACGTCGTAGGCCTCGCGTCCGCCGCCCAGCGCGGGCGGCACACGCGCCCAATCCTCGGCGCGCGCCGTCACTGAGCGGGCATTCCTCAGCTCCGCCGCCTGAATCAGCCGATCCATCACCGCGGTCTTGCGCCCCACCGATTCGATGAGGTCAACCTCGGCTCGAGGGAGAGCCACCGCCAGGACCAGCCCGGGAAAGCCTGCACCTGCGCCGATATCCGCTATCCGGCGCGCGGAGGACAGCTCCGGGACCTCCAGCCCGGACAGGCTGTCGGCCACGTGAACCTCGAGCGCCGCCTCAGGGGCGGAGACCGTCGTGTGCGGATCCGGCTCTGCCGCCAGCGCCTCCAGCAGGCGCTCGACCTGAGCGCTCTTCAGGAGCGCCTGCCCCCCGCCCCGCGAATGCGGAGGATCGGGGGTTTCACGAGAAACGCTCAACGGGACTTACCACCAGCCGGCGGTCCGGCTCGTCGCCCTCGCTGTGCGTCCCCACGTCGCTGCGCTCGCTCAGGTACGTGTGGACGATCTTGCGCTCCGTCGCACGCATCGGCTCGAGCTCGACCGGCCGGCCGTAGCGGAGCGCCTCCGCCGCCGCCCGGTCGGCCATCCGGTGCAGTGCGCCCTCGCGCCGCTCCCGGTATCCGGCCGCGTCCACGATCACCTGCTTGCGGAGCGCGTCGCCGCGAAACGCGGCGCGAAAGGCCAGGTGCTGAAGGGCGTCGATGGTCGTGCCGTGCTTTCCGATCAGGAGCCCGAGATCGTCCCCGTTGACGGTGGCGCGGATCTCGTCGCCGGTCTCGTCGATGTCGACCGTGGCATGGAGCCCGAGCGCGTTCACGACGCGCGTCACGATCGCCCGCACGCGCTCGGCGGCTTCCTCGGGAATGGTGCCCGCCACCTCGCGCCAGGCCTCCCGGTCCACCTCCGCCCGCACGCGGGCGGGGCTGTCGGCACCCGCGTCCTCCGCCACGTCGAAGCGCACGCAGTCGGCCGTGAGGCCCGGGAAGCGGACCTCGAGCTCCTTCATGGCCGCCCACTTCGCCTCGCCGAGCGTGTCACCCTCCGCCTCGGCGACGAGCTCTTCCGGACGTGGCTCCTCGCTCACCGACACGAGTGTCCCGGCCTCACCGCCGGCGCCCCGAGCGCTTCTTCTTCTTGCGCGGCGACTGCGGCGGGGCCTTCGCGGGCCCGCTGTTGCCGGCCGGCGCCTTAGCCTCGGCCTTCGCCTTGGCCTTCTCCTTCGCCGGCTTGTCCGCCCCGTTGCCGGCGCTCGGCGTCGGCGCCGCGGGCGGCGGCTTGCCTCGGGCGGGTTGGCCGCCGTCGCCGCCGACCGCGGCGGCCCCCGCCGTTGCCAGCGCAGGCTTCGGATAGAGCTTCCGGACGAGCAGCTGCTGGCCGATCGTCCAGACGTTGGTCGTGATCCAGTACACGATCAGGCCGGCCTGGAAGTTGATGATGAAGATCACGAACACGAACGGCAGCGCGAACATGATGCGTCGCTGCGTCGGGTCGGCGCTGATCGCCGTCACCGCGCTGGCAGCGAGCTGGGTGCCCACGTAGAGCACGATCAGCACGCCGAGGAGGACGGGGTCGGTGACCTTCTCGGCCAGATTGTCGATCGGGCCGAAGGCGGCATTCCCGGCGATGTCTGCTTTGAACTCGTCCGAGCGCAGCAGGTAGAAGAGCGAGATGAAGAAGGGGATCTGGAGGACCAGCGGGAGGCATGATCCGAGCGGGTTGACCTTTTCGCGCTGGTAGAAGGCCATGACCTCCTGGTTCATGCGCTGCCGGTCGTCCTTGTAGCGCTCCTGGATCTTCTTGATCTCGGGCTGGAGCGTCTGAAGCCGCTGCATCGACTTCACGCCCTTGAAGGTGAGCGGCAGGATC
>JBKPSR010000159.1:0-8330 GCA_046735115.1 Actinomycetota bacterium | reverse complement strand
GCCGCCGGCTGCGGTTGCGCCTGCACTCGGCCCGGCACCGCCTGCTGTGCCCCGACCTCCGCAGCCCGCTCGGGCGCGCGGCCTGCCCATTCGCGCAGGCGCTTCACGTCTCGCGCCTGCGAGAAGTAGAGGACTGAGAGCACTGCAAGCCCGACCATCGAGGCCAGGCCGGCTGCTGCTCCGATTTCCTGGAGGATCTCCGGCAAGGGTCGAACTGTAGAGGCGGGGGCGGCGCTTCGACTAGACGCCGGACGGTGCCGGCACCATGCCGACCCGACCTTACCCGCCCTGCACCGCAAGCGCGCGCTCGACCGACAGCTCCGCCACCGTCGCCGCCAGCGCCGCGGCATCACCGGCGTAGGCCAGCTCCTCGATTCGCACGAACGCGCTCTCGACCCAGTCCGCGTCGAGCGGCGGGTGCACGGCGCACACGATCTTGTCCGCGGGAGTCGCCTCGGGGCGCTCGCCGGGATTGAAGAGCTCCTCGTGGATCTTCTCCCCGGGCCGGCGGCCGATCAGCTCGATCCCGATGTCCACCTCGGGCTCGAGCCCGGCGAGCCGAATCATGTTCCGCGCAAGGTCCATGATCCTCACGGGGTCGCCCATCTCGAGCACGAACACCTCGCCGCCGGTGGACAGCTCGCCCGAGCGGATGATCAGCTGGACCGCCTCGGGGATGGTCATGAAGTAGCGGGTCATTTTCTCGTCGGTCACCGTCACCGGGCCGCCCTGCGCGATCTGACGGCGGAAGATCGGCACGACCGAGCCCGAGGAGCCGAGCACGTTCCCGAAGCGCACGGCCGCGAAGCGCGTGCCCTTCCAGCGGTTCTGCGCCGCCTCGATCGCCCACTCGGCGAGCGCCTTCGAGGCGCCCATGACCGTCGCGGGGCTCACGGCCTTGTCGGTCGACACGAGCACGAAGCGCTCCGCGCCCGCCTCGCCCGCCGCCGAGGCGACGATGCGCGTGGCCACCGCGTTGTTGCGCACCGCCTCGACCGGGTTCTCCTCCATCAGCGGCACGTGCTTGTACGCCGCTGCGTGGAAGACGACGGACGGGTGATGCTCGGCGAAAACTTCGCGCATGCGCGTCGCGTCCTTGCAGTCGGCCAACACGGCGGACGTGCGCGCGAAGTGGCGTTCCTCCTCGAGCTCGCGCCTGATCTCGAAGAGCGCGTTCTCGGAATTCTCGACCAGCACGAGGAGCTTCGCTCCGACGCGCGCGATCTGGCGGCTCAGCTCGGACCCGATCGAGCCCCCGGCGCCGGTCACCAGCACGGTTCGGCCACGTAGGTAGGCGCCGACCCGGTCAACCTCCACCCGGATGGGATCGCGCCCCAGCACATCCTCCACGCGCACCTCGCGGACCTGCCGCATGAGGTTCACGCCGCCGGAGAGGAGCTCGAAGGTCGTCGGCAGCGTGCGCACCGGGATGCCGCGCTCTCGACATGCGGTCACAACGTGCTGGCGCAGGGTGCCGGGCGCCGACGGGATGGCGATGATGACCTCCTCGGGCTGGACGCCGTCGAGGATGCGCGCCAGGTTGTCGGTCGAGCCGAGGACCTTGATGCCGGCGATCCGCATGCCCTGCTTGCGCGGGTCGTCGTCGACGAAGCCGACCGGCGCGCTCCGCAGCTCCGGGTTGCGGCGCAGCTCGAACGCCACCTGCTGGCCGCCGTTGCCGGCGCCCACGATCAGGACTTCGTTCGGCGCGCGCTCGAGGATCGTGCCGCGTGTCGGGCGCTCGACGAGGGCGCGGACCGCGAAGCGGGCGCCGCTCACGAACACCAGCGAGAGCAGGAAATCGAGGGCGATCACGCCACGCGGCGGGTCGTGGCGGCCGATCGAGAAGACGAACAGCACCACGATCAGGCCAACCGTGGACACCATGACAGCCTTCAGGATCGACTCGAAGTCCTTCTGGTCGACGAAGCGCCAGAGCTTCGAGTAAAGCCCGAACATGGCGAACACGACTAGCTTCATCGCGACCGTCAGCGCGATGGTGTCGCCGAGCAGCCGCTCGTAGCGCAGCGGGATCCCAGAGTCGAAGCGGAGGATGTACGCGAGGTAGTAGGCGAGCGCGAGGAGGCACGCGTCGACGCCGACCTGCCCGAGGCGGCGGACGTTGACGGATGAGATGAGCGATCTCATGGCGTGCTCGGTGTGGCGAGACGCAGTGTGACGAGTTCGTCAGGGACTCGCCGAAAGTGCAACGCGTTCCACCACCTGGCGCACCTGATTCTCAGTGAGGTCGATCCCCATCGGCAGGGCGCGGTTCGTGCGCGACGCCTCCTCGGTCGCGGGCAGCTCCACGCCCGAGGCGATCGCCGGCTGGCGGTGCACCGGCGTGCGGTAGTAGGAGCGCCCGATCGGCAGCTCGCGCTCCGAGCGCGCCACGTAGAGGTGATACGCGTGCCCGGCGCCGTCGGTCGGGCGCGGCAGTGTCACGTGCTCGCCGAGGCCGAGCCGCTCGTAGGCGGCAGCGACCCCGCGCCTGCGCTCGATCCACCCGTCGAGCTCCGGCAGCAGCACGCGCAGCGCGGCGGCCTGCAGCTCGTCGAGACGCGAGTTCCAGCCAACGTCGACGAACGTCGTCTTGTCCTTCGAGCCGTGGAAGCGCAGGATTCGCATGTGCTCGGCGAGCTCGTCATCGTTCGTGACAATCGCGCCGCCGTCGCCGAGGCAGGGCAGGTTCTTCGAGGGGAAGAACGAGAAGGTGGCGGCGTCGCCGAGTGCGCCCGCCTTCACCCCGCCGAGGTCGCCACCCACCGCCTGCGCGGCATCCTCGAGGATCGGCAGGCCGAGCTCGCGGAGCTCGCCGGCCGGCGCGACGTTCCCGAACAGGTGCACGGGGACGATCGCCTTCGTACGCGGCGTGAGCGCGGCCTCAACCGTCTCGCGCGTCACGCAGAAGGTGTCGGCGTCGATGTCGCACCAGACGGGCTCGGCGCCCAGGACGAGCGCGGCCTCGGCGGTGGCGTAAAACGTGAAGGAGGGCATCACGACCTCGTCGCCCGGGCCGACGCCGAGTGCCCGGAGCGCGATCGTGAGCGCGTCCGTGCCGTTCGCCACGCCGACGCAGTTGCGCACGCCGAGATAGCGCGCGAACTCCTGCTCGAACGCCTCGACCTCCGGCCCCAGGATGTAGCGGCCGCTCCGCGCGACGCGCTCCAGCGCCTCGCTCAGGCGGTCGTGGTAGGGCTCCAGGGAGTTTGCGAACAGCGGTATGTCGGCCATGAGCGGCCAGCTACCCTACTTTGCCCCCGTGCCGCTGATTGCTTCCCTCACGGACCCGATCGTGGAGGTCGCGGTGGACGTGGTGGATGCGATGGGCCTCCCGGGCGTGTTCGTCCTCATGGTCCTGGAGAGCGCCTGCATCCCCGTGCCCAGCGAGGCCACCATGCTGTTCGCCGGCTTTAACGTCTCGAACGGCGAGTACAGCCTGCTCGCCGCGACGCTCGTCGGTTCGGTCGCGAACCTCGTCGGCTCTTGGATCGCCTACGGGGTCGGGTACTTCGGACGGGTGGACATCCTCGAGAAACACGGGAGGAAGCTGCACATCAAGAAATCGCACCTCGAGTGGGCGGACCGCTGGTTCGAGCGCCACGGCGACGCGACCGTCTTCTTCACCCGTATGCTGCCGATCATCCGTACGTTCATCTCGCTGCCGGCCGGCGTCGCGCGGATGCCGTTCTGGCGCTTCAGCCTGTTGACGATCGCCGGCTGTCTCCCCTGGGTCCTGCTGCTCACCTTCATCGGCAAGCAAGCGGGCGACAACTGGGAGAGCTGGAAGGACAGCCTCCACTACGTGGACTACGCGGTGCTCGCCGCGATCGCCATCGGGGTGGTCTGGCTGGTTGTACGCAGCCGCCGCAGGGCGGCCGCGGAGAGCGCTTGAGCCTGCCTTCGTGGTTGCTGGCGAAAGGGCCAGAGCCAACCTATTGTGAACGTAGGCGGGGCCCACCCATGAGCCAACCGATCACGCTCCCCTCGACCAGCCCTGCGGCAGGGCCTCCGGCACCTTGGCGCGAACGCACCCTGGAGCGCCTCGTACAGCACGTGCGCACGTTGCTGCCTGTCTCGGGAGCTGCATTCGGGACCGTGGACGCGGCCGGAACCAGCGTCGGCTGGTACGCCGACGAGGATCTGCGCGCCGGCATGGAGGCCTCGATGAGCCTGCTGTCGCGCAGCGGCACCCTGCTCTTGCCGCGTGTGGAGGCTTGGCAGGCCGCCCCCGAGCTGATGGATGCAATCGCCGTCGAGCTGGGCCAGGAGCGGGCGCGCGTCGCGTGGGCGACATTCCGGAAGGCGTCCCTGATCGCCAGCCCCGTCCGAGGCGAGTTCGGCAGCCAGCTGGGGACGCTCGTCGTTGCGTCGCTCGACGGCCGACAGCGGCTCGCCAAGGCGCAGCAGCCGACCGTCGAGGCGCTCGCCGACCTCGCCGCGATCTCGCTCGAGCGCACCGCCCTGCTGGAGGCGGAGGGTCGCCGCGCGCGCGACGAGCTGCGGCTGAAGCACGCCGCTGAGGCGATCTCAAGCTCATTGGACCCAGCCGAGGTCTACGTACGCATCGTGAGGCACGCCGTGGCGATCACGGACGCCAGCTGCGCGCTGCTGACCCGCCCGAACGCGCGCTCCGGAGAGGTGCGTACGGCCGCCACCGTCGACTGCCCGGAGGAGCTCGCCGCAAAGCTGTCCTCGCTCGACAGCGCGTCCTACGGCGAGGTGGCGCGCACCCGGACACCGCTCGTGCTCAACGGCGCGGACGCCGCTCCTCTGGGCTCGCTGATGCACGCCCCCATCGAGTTGGGCCCGAGGCTGTACGGGGTGCTGACGGTCGGGCACGAACAGCCTGACCGCTTCGGCGACAAGCACCTCGGGCTCCTGATGAAGCTAGGTCGTAGGTCGGCGGCCGCGATAGCGAACGCAATCGACTTCCAGCGCGAGCGCCACATCGCGCGCGCTCTCACGGCCGGCTTCGTGCCGGAGTCGCTGCCAGAGCTGCCCGGCTACGAGACCGGGCTCCTGTACGCGCCCGCGGCCGGCGAGGCCACCGGCGGGGACGTGTACGGCGCCTGGCCCGTCGGCGCGGGCGACCAGGTGGCCGTCCTGATCGGCGACGTGGCCGGCAAGGGCGTCGAGACGGCGGCGCTGAGCGCGATGGTCCGCTTCTTCATCGAGGCGCGCAGCTGGGACACGCTCAGCCCGGCACAGGTGCTTGAGCAGGCGAACGAGATGCTCCTCGGCCGCCTGCCCCCGGACGCCTTCGTCACCGCGTTCCTCGGGATCCTGTCGCGCGACTCGCTCCACTACTGCAACGCCGGCCATCTGCCGCCGCTTCTGGTGCGCGACGGCTCGGGGCGCCCGCTCGACAGCCATGGCCTGCCGCTCGGCGTGCTCGACGGTCAAGCGTATGGGTCGAGCGAGCTGCGGCTGGAGCCCGACGACCTCGTGCTCGTGCACACGGACGGCCTGATCGAGGCGCGCCGCGACGGCGAGATGTACGGCTCCGAGCGGCTCGCTCAGCTGGTGGTTGACGCCGCCGCGTCGCATTCGCCGACGGATCTCGTGCGTACCGTCCACGAGGACGTGATGGCCTGGGCGAACGGCATTTCGGACGATGCCGTGGCGCTCGCCCTGCGGCGCACGGCGTAGTGCCCGTCGGTTCCGCTTGAATTGAGCCCGATGGCGGAGGGCGCATATGCACGTGCCGGCGTCGACCAGCTGCTGTCGGGTAACGCGGTGGCGGCGCTCGTCGAGGTCCTGTCCGGCATCCGCACCGGACGTCCGTCGCGCGCCACGCTGGCGAGCGGGCACTACGCGAACGTCCTGAGGATGGACGACAGGCGCGGCCTCGCGCTGTCGTGCGACAGCGTGGGCTCGAAGGTGATCGTCTGCGAGCAGCTCGGCCGCTACGACACAATCGGGATCGACCTGTTCGGCATGAACGCGAACGACGTGATCTGCGTCGGCGCGGACCCCATCGCGCTGCTCGACTACATCGCGGTCGAGGAAGCGAACCCGGAGGTCCTCGAGCAGATCGGCATCGGCCTGCGCGCCGGCGCCGAGCTCGCCGGGGTGGAGATCCCGGGGGGCGAGCTCGCGGTCCTGCCCGACGTAGTGCGCGGCCACCCGTCACCGCACGGCTTCGACCTGGTCGGGTTCTGCGTGGGCCTGGTCGATCTCGACGCCGTCGTGACGGGCGACCGAGTCGAGCCCGGCGACGCGATCATCGGCATGCCCTCGAGCGGGATCCACTCGAACGGCCTGAGCCTCGCCCGCAGCGTGCTCACAGACCTCGACGAGCAGCTGGGTACCCAGACGGTGGGCGACCTGCTGCTCGAGCCCACCGTGATCTACGTCCAGGCGATCCGCGAGCTGCTCGAGTCGGACGTCGACGTGAGGGGGCTCGCGCACATCACCGGCGACGGCTTTTTGAATCTGCTGCGCCTCGAGTCGCGAACCGGCTATCTGATCGACGCCCCGCTGGAGGTGCCACCCGTGTTCGTGCAGATCGCCGAGCGCGGTGGCGTGCACCACGCCGAGCTGCACGAGGTGTTCAACATGGGCTGCGGCTTTTGCGTGATCGTGCCCCCCGATGACACCGACGCCGCGATCCGGCTGCTGGAGAAGCATCACGCCGGCACCGCGGCGATCGGACGCACCACCACGGCGACCGGCGTCGTCGAGCTCCCGAAACAAGGCCTGATCGGCCGTCGGGGCGAGGGCTTCAGGACGGCTTCGTAGCGCGGTGGGCGTCCTCGCGGCCGCGCTCGCCGGCGCCTGCGCGCCGGCCGCCGCCGCGAACCCGGTCGCGCCGGGCGACCATCCCGACCCCTCGCTGATCCGGGCGGGGGGCGCCTGGTACGCGACCTCCACCTCGAGCGATTGGCTGCCGGCGTTCCCGATCCTCCGCTCCGCCGGCGTCGGGCCATGGCGCCAGGTGGGCGCGGTGCTGACGGAACGGCCGCGCTGGGCCGCCCGGGACTTCTGGGCCCCCGAGCTCGTGCGCCACGGAGCGGTCGCGTTCGCCTATTACTCGGCGGAGGCGCGCGACGGTCGACGCTGCCTCGGGGTCGCGTCGGCACCCAGACTGCTGGGCCCATACCGCGATCACGGCCCGCTGCTGTGCACGCGAGTCGGCGAGATCGACCCGCTGCCGGTGCGGGACGAGCAGGGCGCCCCGTGGCTCGTCTGGAAGCAGGACGGCAACAGCCTCGGGCGGCCGACGCCGATCCTCGCGGCGCCGCTCACTCCGGGGGGATCGTCGCTGGCGACGCCGCCGCAGGAGCTGTTCCGGGCCGACGCGCCCTGGGAGCGGCGCCTGGTCGAGGCGCCGGCGCTCCTGCGTCACGACGGGCTGTTCTACATGTTCTACTCGGGCGGTCGCTGCTGCGGCCGTCACTGCAGCTACGCGACGGGCGTGGCGCGCTCGCCCGCACTGCTCGGCCCGTGGGTGAAGCGGCCGGAACCGATCCTCACGAGCGACACCGCCTTCCGCTGCCCCGGTCATGTGAGCGTCGCGCTGGGGCGCCACGGCGAGCTGGTCGCGGCCTACCACGCGTACGTGCGCGGCGACCCCGGCGACCGGCAGCTGCTCGTGGCGCCGATCCAGTTCGATGTGGAGGGCTGGCCGCGCGTGTCCTCCCCGCGCGGCCCGGCGGCGCTTCCCGCGGCCGCGCGATACGACTTCGTGAGCGGGCTCGGCGAGGGATGGGAGTGGCCCGCGGGGCGGCGCCCCGCGTCACGCGTCGAGAATGGCCGCTTGGTGCTCGGTCGTGGCGCGCTCGCGCGGCAGACCGGAAGCGCGACCTTCACGGCGACGGCCGTCGTGGCGGCCGGGCGCGGCGGCGCGCGGCCAGGCCTCGCGGTGATGTCGGCGGATGGCAATGAGGTCGGGGTCGAGCTGCGCGGCGGCGAGACCGCGGCGTGGCGATCCGTCGAGGGCCACCGCACCGAGACGACAGTCCTGGATGGGGTCCCGCATGGGGACCTAATGCAGGATCGTCGACATCCTCGGTGCTGTCGTTCCCGCGTCGAGCTGCGCGTCTCGGTTGGCGACCAGGTGCAGCTCGCCGTCAGAGCCCGCGGACGCTGGCGATCCGTGGGCGACCCTCAGCCGCTGCCGCGCTGGGCGAGCGGGCCGCGCGCGGCGCTCACCGTCGCCGGCCGTCCCGGCGCCCGGGCAGAGTTCGACTCGCTGTCGATCGACCCGCGCTAGACGGCGAGCCATCTATGCCGCCTCCCAGAGCTCGCCGAAGAGCACCGGCACGCGCCTGACGCGCCATTCGCTCGCGAGGCGCCACACCTCGGCGCCCGCGCGCGGGCCGGGC
>JBKPSR010000158.1:0-20595 GCA_046735115.1 Actinomycetota bacterium | reverse complement strand
TCGGCGGGGGTTGACTGAAGCGGAACAACGCCAGTAGCTTCGCGCCGTGGGCTACCGAGTCGTCGCCATCTCGCCTACGGACGGCTCGGCCGGCGAGGCGCTTGGGGCCATCGTCGCGCACAAGCTCGGCTTCCGGCTCATCAAAGAGCAAGTCGTCGCCCGAGTAGCATGGGAAGCAGGTGTGGACCCCGAGGTTGTCGCGGACGTCGAGCGACGCAAGTCCGTGGTATCCCGCGTGCTCGGGGGCCTGGGCGACGTCGCTCCGGCAGCGACCGCAGGTCTCTCCGGCTCTCCGATCGTTGACGATCCCGCCCCGCGCCGTGACGCGCTACGCGGCTTGATTCGCAACGTCCTCTGGGAGAGCGCTGAGGCCGGCCAGGCCGTGATTGTCGCCCACGCGGCCTCGCTCGCGCTGGCCACCCGCGCCGACGCGCTGCGCGTCTTGATCACCGCCTCAGCTGAGACCCGGGCGCGGCGACTCGCCGAGGCGCAAAAGATCGGCGAGGCGGAGGCCGAGAAGCTGGTCGCTCGTGGCGACGCCAACCGCGCCGACTATCTCAAGCGCTTCTACGGCATCTCGAGGGAGCTTCCAACGCACTACGACATCGTGCTCAACACCGACCACGTCGCGCCGGAGGAGGCCGCCGCGTTGATCCTGACTGCGGCACGTTCTACGAGCGGCTCTGCGAGATGAGCGAGCTTCAGCGGCGCGAGTTCCATGAGGCGCTGCTTGGGGCGGACAGCTTCGAGGATCTGCCGGGGAAGTGGCAGGCGGCGATCCTGGAGGCGGAGGGGAACCGGCCGAAGCGCTGGCTCGTCGACGCCGAGTGAGCCAACTGCTCATCGTGGACCTCCCTCGCGACTAGGACCGCGCTCGTGGGTTTGAGCCGACAAATCAGGCTTGGATGCCGCGGGCCCGGGTAGCGCAGAAGCGCGCATTTCTCCCTGCGCGGATAACTCTTCATGGAAGGAGGGAGCATGAGGCGACTGCTCGTCGCACTTGCGCTTGTGGGGGCGTGGCTGGCTGTGGCTGCTGTATCGGCGAGTGCCGGGCCGTACACGACGTCCGGACCGGTCCTCGCGAGCCCGGGGAGCAGCCTTTTCGCACCTGGCTGTGGCGGTCCCGGAGAGAGCGGGGGCGCGTTCCTGTACGAGAACTCTGAGGTCGAGCCGTGGTTCGAGGTGAACCCGACGGACGCAACGAACCTCGTCGGTTTTATCCAGCAGGATCGCTGGACGGACGGCGGTGCGCATGGCCTCCAGGTGCTGGTCTCGGACGACGGCGGCACCACGTGGGCGCGGGCCGATTCACCCGAGTTCAGCCGCTGTGCCGGCGCGGGGCCCGGTGACCCGGGTTACTACGAGCGTGCGTCCGACCCCTGGCTGTCGTTCTCGCCGAACGGCCGCCTGCACGCGATCAGCCTGTCCACCGATCGTTCGACCGCACGCAACGCCGTTCTGGCGAGCTTCTCGGATGACGGCGGGCACAGCTGGAGCGAGCCCGCGGTGCTCCGTGCGGACAATTCGCGCTCGGGGCCGCTTGCGAATCTGTTCAACGACAAGGAGTCGATCACCGCTGATCCGACGGACTCGGATTTCGTGTACGCGGTTTGGGATCGGATCGCCTCGCCGAACGAGAACCCGCTAACTCCGCCGCAGGCGTACGCGCATGCACTTGCCTGGCACGGGCCGGCGTGGTTCGCGCGCTCGACCGATAACGGCGAGAGTTGGGAGCGGGCGCACCCCATCTTCGCGCCCAAGGCATCACGCACGCAGACGATTGCGAACCAGATCGTGGTGCTGCCAGACGGCACGGTGGTCGACGGCTTCAACTACATCGTCTCGTCGAAGAACGCCCATGGCATCCGCGGCGACAACGTCGCCGTGCTGTTCTCCAACGACAAGGGCGAGACGTGGGGCGACCTCACGTTGGTCGCGAAGATGGGCGACCGCGGCGTGCGCGACCCGGAGCCCGTCACACAGTGCCGGCCGGACCAGCCGGAGGACGCCGTCTGCAACCTGGTCCGCACCGGCGACATCACACCCGAGTTCGCCGTGGACTACTCGTCCACCGATACCAGGGGCAACATGTACGCCGTCTGGCAGTCGCACAAACTGGGCGAAACAGCGGACGGGCGTCCGGTCGACGACTCGATCATGCTGGCGCGCTCGACAGACGGCGGCCAGACATGGGACGACCCGATCCGCGTGAACGAGACGCCTCAGAGCGCCTACAACCGCCAGGCGTTCACGGCATCCGTCGACGTGGCGGCGAACGGCGACGTTGCGGTGACCTATTACGACTTCCGCAACGACGAGCAAGGCGACGACGAACTGTCGACCGACTACTGGATCGTCCACTCGCACGACGGCGGCCAAACGTTTGGCGACGAGGAGCAGCTGACCACCGACTCGTTCGATATGCGCAAGGCGCCCTACGCGCGCGGCTACTTCGTCGGCGACTACGAGGGACTGGACCACGCCGGAAACGTGTTCCAGCCCTTCTTCGTCCAGACCAACGACGTGGCCGCGGACGTGACCGACAACGTCGACAGCGCCAATCGCACCGACGCGTTCTGGTCGACGGCCGGACCGTAGGCCGAGCGGCTCACAATCGACACACGAGGGGGCCGGCCAAGCCGGCCCCCTCTTCCCTCCCAGCGCAGGCCACTCCGATTTAGGCTCCACCAATGGCGAGCGCCGAGCTGAGCCGCCGCGTCGAGAAGGTCGTCGGCTATCCGCGCTGTGAGATGGACGACCTCCAGCTGCGGGAGTTTCGACGCGGCGCTCGCTCGACGTCGAAGGTCCTAGCACCCGACGGGAACCACATGAGGCCGGCTGGGGCCGGCTCGTGCGCAGCGGGCCCGGTCTGAGGCCCGCTAATGCCAGGCCGTTCACGGGGTCAGAGTCTCATCCCCGGCCCGTTGCTGGACGTTCCGCTCTAGCGCTACCGACGATGCCGGTTCATCGTGCTGTGAACGCCGAACGATGCGTACGACCTGGCGGATGCCCCCGCAGGAACAGGGGAGCGCGGACGGCCCGTCAGGGCCTGTCGAAGCTTCCTCTTGAGTGCCGCAGCGCTGACAGACCATCTCTGCGATAACAGGCATAGGTGACCTCTGCGCCGCCGGTACCCCCTTCGAGTACACGTACTCCGGGTACCGGAGGCGAGAGCGCGGCGCGAGAGACGGCAGGGAGCCCGCCGGGTTCGCGGCGAATCCAGCAGGTGGCGTTGAGTTACGGCCGTGAGCGCTGCGAGAGCAGCCGCGCGAGCTACTGCTGCGGGCGTTCCAGCAGGAAGACCAGCACGGTGGTGTTTGCAAAGGCGTTGTGGTCGCCGAGCATGGCCACGACCTTCCTACCGACGATCTCTTCGGTCACCGCGCAAAACTCGTCGGCGGCCATCTGGCGTACTTTGCGGCGTAGGAGTTCCACCGAGTCAACTTCCCCGTCACGAACGAGTGACCGCTCCACCTCGGTCTGCGCATTGCGGAGTATCACCAGCGCGTACGTGTCGCCGACGTGGGCCCGGGATTCGGTCGGCCCGCGCCCAAACCGGTCACGGTACCGCTGCACGATCGCTGTTGCGAGACGCCCGCTGACCTCGGTCATGCGCCTGCGGTTGCGTAGTCCATTCCTCGCGGCGGAAGGCTATACGACGGCCCGCAGTCCCCGTTAACCGGGTCCCGCGGGCCGCCAAGGCGTCTCCGCGACGACGTCAAGAATGCGAGTACCCGGTGTGGAGGAGCTCACCCTTACCCCACTGTTCGGGACAGCCCGCCGGCTGGACGATCGCCCCCTCCCGCAGCCCGGCCGCTTCGAGGGCGCGCTCGCGTCGGCCTCAGCGCTGCTGCGGCTCGACGGCCTCCAGACTTTGCTCGAGGGCCCTCCACACTGTTCTGGAGCGCCTCGATCACGCTGGCGATTTCCTAGACGTTCTTGGCCGCCGCCCGGGACTCCTCGACCCTCGCCCCGAGCACGTGTACTCGCCGCTGGAGGACCCCCCTGCTGATTGCGGATCGCCGCCACACCGCCCTCCGACGCCGCCTCGCCGACCTGGCTCTCGAGGCGATCGACCCGGTCCGCGAGCCGCTCGACGCGCACCCGACTACGAGATCGCCCACCCAGTACCCCGGCGCGCAGGACGGGTCCAACGAGCATGCGCCGAGAAGCCAGCCATCGTCCGCGCCATTGTTCGCCCGCGGCAGACCGTGCGCCCACGCTAGCTGTGACACACGCCTGCCCTCGCCCAGAACAGGTCAGCGTGGCGAGTCCAGGCGAGCATCGATCAGCTCGCCGTTTGCGGTAAAGCGCGCATAGGCCGCCCGCGGGGACTCGGGCCCCCGAAGCGTGCCCTCCATGACGAGCGTAGTGCGGCCGCTTGGATCCTGCTCCGTATAGAACGCGTTGGCGTCCACCCAACCGCCAGTTGCCTGTTCCGGGAACCTCGCCTCCGCAAAGCCGTTGTCGCCGAAGTCGTGGTCGACAGCGCCGTCCGGGGTGATCGCCGCGAGGCCGAAGCTGGAGGGACAGCACAAGAGGTGGACCGCGTAGTCGAGGTGGGTCCCGCCGAGGACGACCCGACCGCCAGGGAGGCGGATGAGGCGCACGAACCGGCCCCATCCAGGTGGATACATTGTGTTCGGCTGCGGTGGGATGATCGTCTCGCGCCATAGGAGACCGATCACCCCATGGGCTCCGAAGGCCGCATCGAGCTTGCAGCCGGCGTAACGCCTGATGACTGCCATGGTCGTCTCCTGGTCCGGCACGGGCTGGAGCGTGAGTAGCAGCCGTTTGCCGTCCGGCAGGCGCAGCCGATCTACTGGTGATGGCGGATCGTGTCGGCTCAGGGCGAGCGAGCGCGCCGCTAACAAGCCGCCGGGGGCCGTGTGCACCGCGAGCCGCGCCGCCTCGAGCGCGCGCACAGCGCAGTAAGGCATTCGGCCCACCCTGACGACCCGCGTCTCGCCCTTCGCAATCGCGAAGCTGCGTGAGCCGCGGCTGTTCCCGGCCGCGCGTGCGGCGAGAGAGCCGCGGCACCGCCTAGCCGCATCAACCGGACACCCCACGGTTACGAACAGGCCGGGCCCTTGCCGAATCCTCGGGTCGGCCGAGAAGCGAAGCGGAAGCGCACGCGGGGCGGCCGAGCGTGCGATCTGGTGCGGAGTGCAGCCGCGACTCCAGTCCAGCGCGTCGACGAACAGCCGGTCGAGCCTGTCGCCCGGCACACAGTCAATCGTGTCGAACCCGCCGTCGCGAGCGCGGATAATGTCGCGTCTGCCGTCGGCAACCGCGCTGACGACACGATCCTGCCCGGGCCCCAGCACCATCACCGACTGGGCATCGTACGAGGAGAAGCTGTCGTCACCGGGGCCGCCGTAGAGCCGGCCGCTCCCAGACAACTCGTCGTCGCCACGACCGCCGCGGGCAACCGTCTTGCGGCTCCTGCCCGCGGACAGGTGGTCGTCGCCGCTGTCGCCGTACAGCCGCACCGAGCTGTCGTGCGTGCCGGTCGCGAACACTCCGTCCCGTCCCGAGCCGCCGGTGATCGTGCCGTCGAGCGGCGCATCGAGCTGACCAAGGTCATTGCGATCACCTAGCGTGATCGCTGCGCGCGTTCGACGCACGGCGTGTTCAAGTCGGCACTCGACCAGCTCGTACCCGGGGCCCTGGGGATCCTCGAACGAATGCAACTGGCAGCCAGGCCCGGGAAGCGGCTGCGGGGTCGCATTCACCCGCAACCATGCGGGATCCGCCGGCGAGACCGTGACCAGCACCGTGTTCTGCTCGCCCGGAGCGGCCTCGAAGCGCAGCAAATCGTCCTCGAGACTGACGCTCGCGGCCACCGCTGCGGCAGGCGAGACCAGCAGCATCAGGACGGCGCATCGCAGCGCCACAGGAGCAGCGGCGCCAACGCGGACCAGGAACGACTTCGCTCGCGGGCGGCGGAGCACGAGCCGAGCGTACGCCCGGTGTGCGGTCGGGGCAAACAGCTGCCTCGCCCCCAATACTTCACCGTGCCGGCCGTCCACGCGCTGCCGACGCCGAGCGCGAGCCTAAGCCGACGCGTCGAGCAGGTCGTCGGCTACCCGCCGCTATGCGAGATGGGCGAGCAGCAGCGGCGCGAGTTTCAGGAGGAGCTGCTCGCCGCGGACAGTTTCGAAGACCTGCCTGGGAGGTGGGCGGCGATCCTGGCAGCGGCACAGAACCGGCCGGAGCTCCGGGTATCGGGGACTGAGGGTTCGCCGAGCCGACCCGGGCGCTCGAAGCGAAAACCGCCGCAGGTGGCCGCGTTCGAGAGGTCGTGTAAGCACCGGCCGGCCTCGCGCAGCGTTCTCCGAGGAGGGGAACCCGTGAGGCCTCCGGTGGGCGCACACTGACGAGTTGCGGCCGGTGCCGAACCCGGATGCCCGGCGACTGTTCAGCCATGCACCCGACGGGGAGGGAGCTACCTACGGGGTTATTCGCGGACCGACGGAGGGCAGCCGCTGAATGGGCTTAGCTCGTCAGCGTTCCGGTCGGTAGCGCCAATCACCTCGGAGAAGCGCGGAACTTGCAAGTTGGGTTTCACGGGTTTCGTACGCCGACACATCTGGTAGCTTCCTCGCCACGCCGAATCCGCGGCAACGCGGAACGGGGGAACCAAGGTGGCCACGGCCACTGGGGCGAACCTTCCCAAGGGAAGGCGCGCGAGCTCTTTCAGCGCGAGCCCGTCAGCTAACCCCGTAGGCGTTCGAAAGAGAATGCCCTTCGGGCGGGAACCCAAGCAGGACGGAACCCAGACAGCCTTGCGCTTTACGCGAGTGATCTCGCTGCCGGCGAGTGCGATGGTGTGCGCACTGTTGCTGTGCGCAGTGCCCGGCCATGCGCTCGCGCAGCAGCTCCCCGACGTGTATCCGGACGCGGTGCCGGCCAATCCGCCCCGGCCGGCGCTCGGTCCCGTGCCGGACCTGCGGGCGATCCCCGGGCAGAGCCGGACGCCGCCGCCGGGAGACGACTGCACGGGAGGCACTCGCCCCGCTGCGCTCCCGGCGAGCGATCCGCGTGCCGTCGATCCGCTCGCTCCGAACCCGCTTCGCGGCCAGCGCTGGTACGTCGACCCGCGCGAGCCCGCCTGGCGCTCCTACGTGGGCTACACGCGCCGAGGCGAGCGGGCGAGGGCCGCCCTGATGTGGCGGGTGGCGCGCGAGCCCCGCTTCCGCTGGTTCGGCCGCTGGACCGGCCCGGATTTGCGATCGAACGTCGGCACCTACCTGCGCTGTGTGTCTGCCGTACAGCCCGGCGCCGTCCCGCTGATCGTGGTGATGCGCCACCAGGGGCGCGACTGCTCCTCCAACTACACGGCCGGCGGTGCGGCCGAGGACGCCGCTACGCGCGCCTGGTATGACGAGTTCGCGGCCGCAGTCGGCGACGCTCGTGTCGTGCTCGGCTTCGAGCCCGATTCGCTCGGCACGCTCGAGTGCCTTGCACCGGAGCGGCGCACCGCCCGGCTCGACACCCTCGCTTACGGGGTGGACGTGCTGTCGCGCCTGCCGAACGCCACGATCTACCTCGAGGGCGGCGCCTCCGACTGGGAGCCCGCCGCACGCACCGCGAAGCAGCTGCGTTACATCGGCATAGCCAAGGTGCGCGGCTTCATGCTGAACGTGACGCACCACGACTGGACGAGCGCGAACATCCGGCACGGGCTCGCCATCTCCCGGCGCGTGGGCGGCAAGCATTTCATCATCAACACCTCGGTCAACGGCCGCGGCCCGATTCACATCCACGGCGGTCGCACGCGCAACGTGTGGTGCAACCCACCGCGGCGCGGGCTCGGCCCACGGCCCACGACCGCCACGGCGCACCCGCTGGTGGACGCGTTCATGTGGATCGGCCGGCCCGGCTACTCGGCCGGCGCCTGCAACGGCGGCCCGCTCCCCGTGGGCTCATGGTGGCCCGAGCGTGCGCTCATGTACGCGCGCTTCGCCACCGACTGGCTCTCTCCGCCACAGGGCACGAAGGACGGATTCTTCCAGCGCCGCTAGGCGCTCAGCCGGCGCCGCAGCGCCGCCATCCTCGGCAGTCACGCGGAACGGATTTCCGGGGGGGGGGGGCCAAGGTCCAGGCGCCGCCTGAAGCCGCCGTCCGTCCCAATCGGGAAGACCCCGGCGCGTCCAGGAATCTGCCCGGGCGCGCGTCACGGCCTGGAGGCCTGCTACCCCACCGGCCCGAAGCCAACCCGCACCAGCCGGCGGCGGTGGATACTGGGCGGGCGATGTCGCAGGTGAACGTCGAGGTTGTCCGCGAACTTTGGGACGCGTACTCGCGTGGCGACTTTGATCGCGTCATTGCGCTCAGTGACCCGTCCGTCGTGTTGGTCTCCTTGGAGGAGGGGCCGTTGTATGGCTCCGATGCCGTTCGGGCGAATTACGCGCGCTGGATGGAGGCTTGGGAAGAGGGGCCGAGACAACCGTTGAGGAACTCGTCGGCACCGGCGACCACGTGCTCGTGATCGCCTGTTTCCAGGGCGGGCGTCGGGGAAGCGGCGTCAGCGTCGCAGAGCGGCTGTATGAGGTCTACGCGTGGCGCAGCGGCAGCGTCCTGCGCGTGGGCGAGTTCAGCGACCGCGCGGAGGCCGTCGAAGCCGTGGGCCTGGGGCAGCAGGCGATGTCGCGGGAGAACGTGGGCTTCCGGAGTAGGGCGACGCCGGAGCTCGCCCGCAGCGGCCGCAACGCGTAGGATCGCGCGTCCGAGAGGACATGACTCACCGGGCCGTCTGCATCTCACACGCAACCGGCGCCGACGGTGCCGCCGTGGGCCGTGCCGTCGCGGAGCGCCTTGGGTTCCGCTACGTCGACGAGGAGGTCATCGCGGAGGCTGCCGAGTGGGCTGAGCTCGATCCGGCGCTCGTCGCGGACGCGGAACGGCGGAAGCCGCTCGTGGCTCGCCTCCTTGGCCACATGACCGAGGGCGGCCCGGCCCAGCGCCTCCCGTCGGGGCAGTGGGCGAGGACGGCACCCACCGACGCCGATCTGCGAGCCCTCATCACAGATGTACTCCGGTCATTCGCCGACACTGGCTCGGTCGTGATCGTGTCGCATGCTGCCTCCTTCGCGCTCGCCGGGGGCGAGGTCCTGCGCGTGCTCGTCACGGCGTCGGAGGAGACACGCTCAAGGCGCGTCTCGGAGACCTCCGGCACCGACGAGCGCGAGGCGGCAAGACAAATCAGGACGGAGGACGGCGCGCGTGCCGATTACCTCAAGCGCTTCTACGGGGTCGAGCGGGAGCTCCCCACGCACTTCGACATGGTCATCAACACCGATGCTCTGACGCGCGAGCAGGCCGCGGGCCTCATCGCCGCGGCGGTGAAGTAGCCTCGCCGTCGTCCGGCGCGAATTCACTCAGCCGGTCGCGCACCACGGCGTCCGCCTCGCGCCGGCTCGACTGATAGCCGCTGACGGTGGAGCGGAACTGATGCCCGTCCACGGCGTACAGCCGCAGCTCCGTCCGGGCGCGGACGCTCGCCGTGCGTGACGTCTCGCCGAGCAGCGCGATCTCGCCGAAGCCGTCGCCGGAGTTCAGGGTACGAACCAGGCGGCCGTCGCCGATCACCTCGGCCGCGCCAGCTTCGATCAGGTAGAAACGGTCGGCGTCCTCGCCCTGACTGCAGACGACCTGGCCGGCCTCGAAGCGGACCTGCTCGACGTGCAGCGCGAGGCCGTCGATCGCGGGTATCGGCAGCGGGCAGAACATCGGAACATGGTTCAGGACCGCGATCTCCGCATCGCGCTGCTCGATCATTGCGTCGATCGTCCGCAGGCGTCGCCAGACGAGCGCCGTGAGCGCCGGCGCGATCAGCCCGAGCGCGACCATCGCGGCCTCTATCCCGAGCACGTCGATGGCGAGCGGCGTTACGACCGCGCCCGCGGCCCCCGCCAGCGCCGTCAGGCTCCCCTTGACGCCGAACACCCGCGCCAGCAGGTTTTCCGGCACGAGCCGGGCGGGCAGCGTGTGCAGGCCGATGTCCACAAGGGCCATGCCGATGCCATTCAGGCACATCATGCCGAGCACCACCGGGGTGAGCGGTAGAACGCCGCACAGGCTGAGCGGCACGCCCCAGAGGAGGACGCCGACGCCCTCGAGGACGGCGAGCCGGCGGCCGGTGACGAACATGGACGCCCCGAAGGAGCCCGCTACGGCGCCCGCGCCGACCGCGGCGTTAAGGAAGCCGACTCCCGGCGCTCCCATGCCGAGCTCCTCGAAGGCGAGGACGACCATGAAGACGCTGAGGAAGCCCTGCGTCAGGCTCTGTGCGAGGGACAACCCGATCAAGAGGCCCGCGTCGCGATAGCGCGTAAGTGCCTGAAAGCCCTCGACGGTCTCTCGCGCGATCCGTCGCAGCGGCTCGGGGCGCTTGCGCGGCGGTGCCTCGTACGAGAGCCGGAAGAGCAGCGCGCCGGAGGCGAGCGACAGGGCGGCGCTGGTCGCGAAGACCGCGGTCGGGCTGGCGGCATACAGCAGGAAGGCAGCGGCGAGCGGGCCGAGCAGCGTACTGACGGAGTCGAGCATGCCGCGGACCACGTTCGCGGTGCTGAACTCGAAGGGGGTGCGGCACAGCGCCGGCAGCAGCGCGGAGTGGGTCGGACGGAACAGCCGGAACGCCATAGTCGAGATCACCGCCAGCCCGTAGACGGCCAGATGCGGACCGCCGGCGACGAGGATCGCGGCAATCCCAACACCCGCAACAGCCCGGACGAGCGCCGAGAGCACGAGCACCCGGTCGCGCGGGAACCGGTCCGCGAAGGCCGCTCCGAACGGGGTGAACAGGGCGGTGGGAGCCAGCCGCGCGAACGCCACGACGCCGACTGCCGCGGCACCGCCATCGTGAAACGCGACCACCCCGATGGCCGCGGTGAAGGCGGCCTCACCCGTCCACGTGGCCCCAAACGACAGCTGGGCGCGCAGCAGATCAGGGCATCGCGCCGTCGCCGCCAGGGCGCGCGCGGACGACGCGAGACGCCCCCGCACCCAAGCCGTACAACCAGCGGAGCCGGAGGCGTGCTGGGCATCGGAGCGGGGAAATGCCACGCGTAAAGCCGATCACGAGCCGCTGACGCGCCACAGACGTCCCGCTGACCGAGGCCGTCGAAGCCGCCGTGCTTGGGGGACCAGCCGCTCGTGCGACCGGATCGCTCGCAATTCCCTTACCAGAGGAGTATGATTGCCCAATGGATCAGACCATGGCAATCATCCTTTCCGCGGTGTTGCTGTTCGTGGTCATCTTCGGCCCGCTGTTCGGGGCCGATTCCCGTCCGGGGTGGAAGAACGTGAATCGCAAGCCGCGCCCGATGGTCAGCTCCATGCGACGCGAGGACTGGCCGCCTTCCTGAGTCCTGCCGCTCGGCTCAGCTGTCGGTGAGGCCGAGGGCTTCCAGCGCCTCGTCCTGGTCCCTGTAGATCTGAATCGAGGCCAGCCGGCCGTCGCGCACGGTCCAGATGTGTGCCGTCCTCCGCTCGGTCGGCAGGCCGCTGACGCCACCCTCGGCGACCACTCGGATGAACACCGCCACGCGGTCGCCCGCGTCGATGAACCGCTCGGTCTCGAACCGGAACACCGTCCAGCTGTCGCGAAGCATCGCCAGCAGCCGTGACATTCCCTGCCTCCCGTACAGCAGCTGCTCGCCCTCGGGGTAGTCGGGAGGCATCCGCACCTCGACCTGCTCGACGTAGTACTCGCTGAACATGCGATCGAGGAGCACGCGCTCCTCGTCGGCGCTCAACGGCAGCGCGAAGGGCCCATCCTCCTCGTAGAGACGACGGACGAGCTCGACCTCCTGCTGCGACATCGGCTTACTCCGACAGCCCGACGGCCTGGAGGGCGGCTCGGCGCGTGTTGTAGCCGACCGCGCACGCGACCCGGCGGCCCCAGAATACGGTCGCCCGGCGAAGGTCGACGGGGGCTTCGGTCACCGGCTCGCGCGGCACCGTGCCGAAGTTGATGGCGTCGGTCAGCCGGCGGACGATCTCGACGTTCTCATCGGACATCGCTCACTCCCGCACGCCGGCGGCTCGCATGGCCTCCTGGTGGGTGTTGAACCACTCCATGCGGATCGCGCGGCCGTCGCTGAAGCTCCAGAGCTGGCCGTGGGGGCTCTCGACCGCCATTCCGGGCCCGTGGATGTGGCCGCGGAGGCGCCCGAGGGCGAGCACGTGGTCGCCGTGGTCGATCAGGCGGTTCATGTCGAAGTGCACGTCGTCCCACGCGGCGAACACGTTCGCGACCGCCCTGTTGAACTCGTCGGCGCCCCGGCGCGTCCCGGGCTCGACCGCCTCGCGCGGGTTCACCCACTCGACCTCCTCGGCCAGCAGCGCGGGGTCGACGCGCCGGCTCCCGAAGAGCTGCTGGAGGATCCGCTCGAGAGTCTCTACGTTCGCCTCGGACACTGGCACGCGAGTATCCCGCGTGAGATGCTGGACATGCGTGAGTGAGAGCAGCAAGCCGCGTGGGACCGAGCTGAAGGAGCTGATGGGCCGCGTGATCGACTCGGACGCGTCCGAGGCCTTCGGCGAGTTCATGGTGCGCCGCCTCGCTCTGAATGACCTCGCACCAAGGGCGGACGACGCCCTGCTCGACGGGATCGACGAGTCGCCCGACGGCGGCGCGGCCATGGCCGAGGCGCACCTGAGCAGCCTCTCGGAGGACGCGCGCGAGGACCTCCTCGAGCGCGCGCACCTCGAGACCGGCCGCCGCCTGCACTCCGCCGCGTCCGCGCTTCTCGAGGCCGTCGCCGCAGCGAGGCTCCCGGTCGAGATCACGCCGGAGATGGTCGCCGTGGCCGCGATCACGGAGCTCGGCGACACGCCCGTCCGGACACACGGCTGACCACACGAGAAAGCCCCGCCGGACGCGAGGCTTTCGAAAACGGCACGTCCCGGATCGGCCGTCAGTGACCTAGCAGCATCTCGAGCCGTTCGGTGCTCCGCTCGAGATCGCCGCGGTGAATCTCGGGATTCGCTCGCGGGCGGGTCTTTCGCCAAGTTGGCAGGTCCTCGTGGCGCTCCAGGCGATCCTGCGCCTGCGGGTTGTCGCGACGCGCCGCGTCCTTCTGCATGGGTTCCGAAGCCTCCCTCGGAGTTCGAGTCATCATATTTGAGCGTTCCGCTTTGAACGGGGGCTAAACGTCCCAGCGATGGGTATGCCGTTGAACAGTGCAACTCCAGGGAGGGAAATCACATGGCTAGGAGCAGCGCCCGCGACAAGAGCGGCGGCACGCTCGACAAGATCGCCGGCCGAGTCAAGGAGGCCGGCGGAGCGCTCACCGGCAACGAGGGCCGCAAGGCACGCGGCCAGGGCAAGCAGGCGAAGGGCAAGGCTCGGAAGAAGAAGGGCCACCTCAAGGATCTGTTCACAAGGGGCTGAGTGACATGAAGGGCAAGATCGCGAAGACCGTCGGCGAGCGACTCGGCGGCGGACGGCCGGGCCCCTTCAGCGCGTCCCTGACGGCTGTCGTCGTCGGTGGCGCGGTCGCCGTGAGCGTTCACCGCGCGCTCCGTAGCTGACAGTATCGGCGCGCTTGCCCGCGCTCCTCTATGACATCCACGGGAACCTGCCGGCGCTCGAGGCGGTGCTCGCGGACCTAGGCGACGCCGACGGGTTCGTCCTCGGCGGCGACTACGCGACGGCCGGCGCTTGGCCCAGGGAGACGGTCGAGCGCCTGAGGGAGCTCCCGAGCGCGACCTGGATACGAGGGAACGCCGACCGCTGGCTGGTCGACCGGCACGACGCTCCGGCTGTCATGGAGGAGATCGCGGCGCGCTGCGGAGAGTGCCTGGGCGAGGAGCTCGTCCGGGAGCTGGCCGGCCTGCCGGAATCGACGACCGTCGACGGCACGCTCTACTGCCACGCATCCCCGCAGAGCGACATGGAGAGCTTCCTGCCGCAGTCGGACGACCTCGACGCCGAGCTGCTCCTGGGAGTGGCGGCCCCGCGGGTCGTGTTCGGCCACACGCACATCGCGTTCCAAAGGACGGGCCCGGGCGGCATCGAGCTCGTCAACCCGGGGAGCGTCGGAATGCCGTGGGACGGCGACCACCGTGCCTCGTATGCCGTGCTCGACCGCGACCGGGTCGAGCACAGGCGGGTCGAGTACGACTGGGAGGCGTCCGCGGCGGCGGCCAGGGAGCGGGTTGGCGAGCTGCCGGCCCGCCGGATCGAGCTGGCCCGGTTCGACGTGGACTAGTGCTAGCGTGCCGCCGGTGCGCTTGGCGAACGTCCTAGCCCCGCGCGATCGCGAGTTCTTCGACCTGTTCGAGGAAGCGGGCGGGAACATCAAGAGGGCCGCCGGCCTCCTCGAGGAGCTGCTGAGCGAGTACCCCGAGCGCAACGAGCTGGCAAGGGAGATCCTGATCTGCGAGCAGGAGGGCGACCGGATCACCCACGACATCATCCAGCGCCTCAACCAGACGTTCGTGACGCCGATCGACCGCGAGGACATCTACGAGCTCGCGTCGGCGCTCGACGACGTCGTCGACTACACCGAGGAGGTCGCGGACTACCTCGGGCTCTACAAGATCGAGGCGCCGATGGAGCAGGCGCAGGAGCTCGCACGCGTCCTCAACTCGGCGGCGCGGCAGATAGCCGAGGCGATGCCGCGGCTGCGCGGCTTCCGCGACATCTCCCACTACACCGTCGAGCTGAACAGGCTCGAGAACGACGGCGACCGCATCGTCCGCGAGGCGATCGCCTCGCTCTTCGACACCGGGATCGACCCGATGGTGGTGATCCGCTGGAAGGACATCTTCGAGCGCCTCGAGGAGGCGATCGACGCGACCGAGCACGTCGCCAACATCCTCCAGGGAATCGTCATCAAGAACTCCTAGGCGGGCATAGGCCAAGCAATGGGCAGCGAGATCATCGTCGTGATCGTGGTCGCGACGGCGCTCATCTTCGACTTCACGAACGGCTTTCACGACACGGCGAACGTGGTCGCCACCTCCATCTCCACGCGGGCGATGCCGCCGCGTGTGGCGGTGGGATACGCATCGATCCTGAACTTCGTGGGCGCGTTCATCTCGCTCGAGGTGGCGGCGACGGTCGCGAAGGACGTCGTGTCGGTGCAGGCCAACTCGGTCGGGCTGCTGGCCGTGTTCGCCGGGCTCGTCGGCGCGATCGCCTGGAACCTGATCACCTGGTACTTCGGGTTGCCGTCGAGCTCGTCGCACGCGTTGATCGGCGGGATGGTCGGCGCCGTGTTCGTGGCGGAGGGCGCCGACAACGTGTTCTTCGCCGAAGGCATCCTCGGCAAGGTGATCGTTCCCGGGATCGTGGCGCCGGTGCTGGCGTTCGTCGTCGGTGGGCTCGCGATCGTCTTCATCTACTCGATCGTCGGACGGCTGCGGCCCGGCCCCGTCACCGGTGGTTTCCGGCTCGGCCAGGTGATCTCGGGCGGGCTGCTCGCGCTCGCGCATGGGACCAACGACGCGCAGAAGACGATGGGCGTCATCACCCTCGCGCTGGTCGCGAATGGGACGGTCTCGGAGGCTCACTTCCACGTGCCGGACTGGGTTGTGGTCACGTCGGCGACCGCGATCGCGCTCGGCACCTATGTCGGCGGCTGGCGGATCATCAAGACGATGGGCAGCCGTATCCACAAGATGGATGCCGCTCAGGGGTTCGCGGCCCAGGGCGCGGGGGCGACCGTCATCATGGCGGCGTCGCACGTGGGCTACCCGCTCTCGACGACGCAGACGATCTCCGGCGCGGTCATCGGGTCCGGCGCCGCCAAGAGGGTGTCCGCGGTGCGCTGGGGGGTGGCGGGCAATATCGTGCTCGCGTGGGTGCTGACCCTGCCCGCGTCCGCCGCCATCGGCGGGTTCACCTTCCTGGTCACGCGCGCATTCGGGACCGGCGCCCTCGGGCCAATAGTCGTCTCGACTGCGATCGTCGTCGGCGGGTCGGTGCTGTTCGCCCGCAGGTCGCGTGAGGGTGCGGCGCCGGGTGTGGTGCCGGCGACGGGGAGCTCGTCGTCGTGATCGCGACCGTCGTCGACTGGGACGCGATTCTCCAGGTGATCTGGGTCTCGCTCCTCTCCGGCGTCGGTGTGACCGCCGCATGGGCCTTCGCGCTCCTGGGCGTGACGCGAGCACTCGAGTACGGCCGCGAAGGCCGCGCGGGTGAGGCGGCGATCTACGGCGTGGTCGGCGTGGGCGGGCTCGCGATCGTCGTCGGCGCGGTCGTGTTCGGGATAGTGATCCTGATCGGCTAGCTGGGGCTGCCGACGCTCGCCGCGAGATCGGCCAGGCGCACCAGCTCGTCCTCGATGTTCCATGCGCCCACCGACGCGCGCGCCCAAGGCCGGCCGGGGAGGAAGCGAATGACGACGCCATCCGCGGCGGCGCGCTGGGCGAATGCCTCTGGGTCGGGCACCTCGAACGAGACGAGCGTTGAGGCTCCGCGAGGCGCGACCTCGACTCCGCGCTCGCGCAGAAGCCCGACGAGGTGCGCCGCCTGAGCTATGGCGCGCTCGAACACCGCGTCGAAGCCCGCCTCCTCCAGCACGTTGAGGGACGCGTGCGACCACTCCACATGTTGGGGAACCGGGAAGCCGGTGGTCAGGCGGCGGGCGTCGGGCTGAAGCGCGGGCACGAGCGCCTGCTCTGACCACTCCATCGCGTGGTAGCCGCTCCACGGCGCCGGGAGGCTAGGCACGAGCTCCGGGTTGGCGTAGAGGTAGCCCATGCCGCCCGGGCCGCACAGCCACTTCTGCCCCGATGCCGCGTAGAAGTCGCAGCCGAGCGCACGGATGTCGACGGGCACGGCTCCGAGGCCCTGCGCACCGTCGAGCACGAGCAGTGCGCCGGACGCCGCCAGCGGCGCGGTGTCCATCACCTGCCCGGTGGCCCACGAGACGTGCGAGGTCACCACCACGCGCGTCTCGGGCCTGATCTCATCAGGCAGCTCCTTGAAGGGCACCACCCGCACGCTCACCCCGCGCGTGTCGCGCGCGGTCGCGATCGGACCGAGCACGCCCGGATGCTCCTCGTCGCTCGTGAGGATCTCGTTGCCGCGGCCGAGGTCGATGGCGTGCAGCACCGCGTTGATGCCGTCGGTCGTCGAGCCGGTGAGCGCGACGTCCGCCTGGGTGGCGCCGAGCAGGCTCGCCGCTCGCTCGCGCAGCAGGTCGATCCGCTCCACCTGGCGCTCGAACCACGCCTTGCTGCTGCGACCCCTCTCGAGCTGCTCGCGGAGCGCCGCCTCGGCGGCCTGGAACCCGCGCCGGGGCACCGGCCCGTTCGTGCCGGCGTTCAGGTAGGCGACCCGCTCGAGGACGGGAAACTCGGCTCGCAGCTCCTCCACGGTCGCCGGATACTAGGCTCCGCCGACCATGATCATCGAGCGCTCCATGCAGGAGGACTGGCTGTCGAACGCCTACGTCGTCGGGGACGAGGAGAACGGGAAGGCGGTTGTGATCGACTCCGGCGGACCGTCGGGTCCGCTGCTCGAGGCCGTTGACCGCCACGGGCTCAACGTCGAGCTTCTCCTGCTGACACACCATCACTGGGACCACGTCGCCGAGAACTCGGTCTGGAAGGAGCGGCACGGCGTGGAGATAGTGGCCCACCCGATCGAGGCCGAGCTGCTCGGCGGAGTGGACCGGACGATCGAGCCGGGGGAGAGGGTCGAGGTGGGCGGCCTGACGATCGAGACGCTCCATACGCCGGGGCACACGGCGGGGATGCTCAACTTCATCGTCAACGGCACCGACGTGTTCACCGGCGACACGCTCTTCAAGGGCTCGGTCGGCGGCGTGCGGGCGCCCGGCTCCACCAGCTTCGCCGACCTGAGGCACTCGATCATGGACGTACTGATGGAGCTGCCGCACGAGACACGCGTGCACCCGGGCCACACCGACCCGACCACCATCGGCGACGAGTGGGAGACGAACGCGTTCGTGCGCCTCTGGCGCGGGCTCGACGAGGAGGGCACCGAGGGCTGCACGGTGGAGGGCGACGAGGCGACGCTCGTGCTCTGGGCGCCGGACTACGACGGCGGCCACAAGGCCTGGGTGCGCTGGCCGGACGGGCGTGACGACATCGTGCCCGGCAGCCGCGTAGAACGGGCGTAGTGCTCGAGCGCCTCATCGACCACGCCGCGCTGTTCCCGCCCGCGAGCATGTCGCTGGACGACGCCCTGGCGGAGGACCGCCGCGCGCGCGAGAGCCCGCACGCGGCGGTAATCGGGCGTTTCGTCGTGCCCTCCGACCGCCTCCCCGATCTCCCAGAGGAGCGGCCGGGGCTGAGCGTCGTCCTTCGGAAGGGCGACATCGACCTCGTGCGTCACGCGTCCGGAGTGGAAGCAGTCGAACAGCGCCTCGACGGTCCGCGACCACGGCCGACCGACCTGATCGCGTCCTGTCAGGCCCTCGACCCGCTGGGCGTCGAGGCCTATTACGAGCTCGTCTTCGACGACAACTGGCGCGACAGCGTGCCGGCGGCGATCGGCTCGATCGCGGCGCTCGGCGCGCGCGTCAAGCTGCGCTGCGGCGGCGAGTTCACGCCGACGTTGGAGCAGGTCGCGCTGGTGATCGCTTCGTGCCGAGAGGCGCGGGTGCCCTTCAAGTGCACAGCCGGGCTCCACCATGCCGTGCGGCACGGGGACGAGCACGGCTTCCTCAACATCCTCGCCGCCACGACAGCGCCCGCCGGACGGCTCGAGGCGGTGCTCGCCGAGGAGGATCCGGCCAAGCTCTCGCTCGCCGGCGCCGACCGTGAGCTGTTCGTTGGGTTCGGCAGCTGCAGCTGGAGGGAGCCGGTGGACGACCTGGTCGAGCTCGGGCTCGCATGACGCTCGCGTATGGCGTGCTGCGCGACGGCGGCGTGTGCGCGCGCGTGGACGGGCGGGTGGTCGACTTGCGAGGTGTGGACCCGGTATTCGATGCGCCCTCACTGAATGCATTGATGGGGGCCGGGCCGGGCGTGTGGGAGCAGGCTCGCGAGCGCGTGGGGGAGGGCCGCGAGCTCGACGAGCCCGAGCTCGGCATGCCGTTCGAGGTCGCCGACTACGTGGACTTCTACTCGTCGCTCCACCACGCGACGAACCTCGGGCGCATGTTCCGCCCCGACGCGGAGCCGCTGCTCCCGAACTGGCGGCACCTGCCGGTCGGCTACCACGGCCGGGCGGGCACGGTGGTGCCGAGTGGAACGCCGGTGCGGCGGCCCGCCGGTCAGCGGCCGGGCCCCGAGTTCGGGCCGAGCCGGCGTCTCGACATCGAGCTCGAGGCGGGCTTCGTGATCGGCGCGCCGAGGACGATGGGCGACCCGGTGCCGATCGAGCGGGCGCTCGACCACGTGTTCGGCATGGTGCTTGTGAACGACTGGTCCGCGCGCGACATCCAGGCCTGGGAGTACCAGCCGCTGGGGCCGTTCCTCGGCAAGTCGTTCGCGACCTCCGTGAGCCGCTGGATCGTCCCGATCGGCGAGCTGTTGGAGCGCCGCGTGCCGGGCGAGCCCCAGGACCCGCCGCCGCTCCCCTACCTGGCGGAGGACCCGTGGGCGTTCGACATCCCGCTGGAGGTGGAGCTGAACGGCGCCGTGGTCGCGCGCACGAACACGCGCCACCTTTACTGGTCGGTCGCCCAGCAGATCGCGCACCTGACGGTGAACGGCGCGAGCCTCCGCACGGGCGACCTCCTCGCCACGGGCACGATCTCCGGGCCGGATCGCGAGGAGCGCGGCAGCCTCATCGAGCTGAGCTGGAACGGCGAGGAGCCGATCGAGCTGCCGGACGGCTCCACCCGGACGTTCCTGGAGGACGGCGATGAGGTCGTGCTGCGCGGCGAGCCGCTGGGCGAGGTGCGCGGCCGGATCGAGCCGGCGGCGGCGCGCGGCGGGTCGAACGATGGGCATTGAGGGAGGTCCCCGATCGGCAGCGACGGAAGCCCGGGGCGCCCCCTCAATCCCGTAGTTCGCCCCTGACTCCCCCCGCGGCTACGCTCCCACGCGCCCATGGCTGCCGCCGACCTCCAGCCGATGGTCGTCGCCCCGCGCGCGCCGGGCGAGTACGCGCCGGCCGCCGGCGTTCGTGCGGTCGAGCGGCTGCAGGAGGCAGCCGAGCCGCTGCGCGGCGCGCGGGTGCTTCACGTGAGTGTCGCGGGCGCCGAGGGACGGGTCCCGGAGCTGCTCGGCGGCCTACTGCCGCTGGCAGCCGGGACCGGCCTGGAGGTGGAGTGGCGGGTGCTGTTCGGTACCCACGAGCTGCGCGCGACCGCGGCGGCGCTCCAGTCCGGGCTCCGCGGCGGTGAGTCGGGCATCGACGACGCGGCCTGGGCCGAGTACCTCGAGGCCTGCGAACAAACGGCCGGCTCCCTGCGTGACGACTACGACGCCATCGTGTTACACGACGCCGCCCTCGGGCTCGCCGCGGGGCTGGAAGCCAGCGCCGCTCCGGCTGCGGCGCGCGGGCGGGCGCCGCGCGGGCCTGCGTTGCTCTGGCGAGTGCACGAGGACGCCTCGCAGGCGGAGCCGGACTCGTTGGCGCGTGCACTGGCGCTCGCAGAGCGATGCTCCTCGGTGCTCGTTCCGCATGACTCCTTCGTGCCCGGGGCGAACGGTGAG
>JBKPSR010000157.1:0-20658 GCA_046735115.1 Actinomycetota bacterium | reverse complement strand
GGCGTGTCTACGCGCCGCAGCCGGAGGTGCCCGCGCGCGGCGCGCCGTGCCTCCGCCGCGGTCAGCAGCCGCGCGCGCCCGAGCGCCGGCGTGGTGGCCACCAGAGCGCCGCGCGAGTCGTACACCTGGGCGAGCTTCTCCCGGCTCTGCGTCAACGCGGCGTCCGGCTCGTCGACGGACACCAGGGCGGCCGCATCGGCTGCCCTGCTGTTCAGGTTCTCGTCGATCACCCTGTCGAAGTCGCCGCGGAACTCCGTGAACAGCACGAGCCCGCCAACCGCCAGCACCGATGTGAGCACCCCCGCGAACGCGACCGTGAGGCGGAGGCGAATCGGCAGCCGGCGGAAGGCGAGCTGCATCGTGCCGGGGCTAGCCGCCCAGCCCCGACGACGGAAGCACCGCAGTGGGGTGCTTGGCGAGCGTCAGGGTCACAGTTCGGTGCGCCCCGTGCCGAACGAAGGCCAAGGTGACCCTCTCACCCGGCCTGTGCGTACCGACTGCGGTCGCGAGGGCGGACGGGTCGCTCACGCGCCGGCCGGCGAGCGAGACGATCACGTCGCCCGCGCGGATGCCCGCGTGAGCCGCCGGGCTGCCGCCGCTCACCCGCTTGACGAGCACGCCGCCCTTGCCCGGCACCGTGGCCACGCCGAGGAACGCGTGCTGGACGGTGCCGCCGCGCTCGAGCTTGGGCAGCTCCTGCTTCGCGGTCGCGATCGGGATGGCGAAGCCGATCCCGACGTTCGCGTCCCCGTTGCCGCCGGTCGCGATCTGGGAGTTGATGCCGATCACGTGACCCTGCGCGTCGATCAGCGGGCCGCCCGAGTTCCCCGGATTGATCGCCGCGTCCGTCTGGATTACGTGGTCGATCGTGAAGCCGTCGGGTGCGGTGATCTGACGCTGGAGCGCGGAGACGATTCCGGCGGTGATGGTGCGGTCGAACCCGAATGGGTTGCCGATCGCGGCCACCGGGTCGCCCACGTGCACGCTCGACGGGCCGCCGAGCTGAAGCGGGTGCAGCGTGACCTGACCCGGGTCGACGCGCAACACGGCGAGATCATTGGAGTTGTCGGTACCGACCACCTGCGCGGGGACCTCGCTGCCGGTGCCGCCGAAGCGGACGGTGACCTTGCGAGCCCCATCCACCACGTGGGCGTTCGTGAGGATGTCTCCCTGCTCGTCGAGCACGAAGCCGGACCCCGTGGCGACCCCGCTTTCGCTCCCGAACGGCGTGTTCGTCGTGATTCCCGACGACTGGATGAACGCGACGCCCGGGGCGTCCTTGGCGTAGATCGCCCGCGTGTCCAGGCCGTTGCCCGTAGTTGCGGACCGAACCACGCGCGTGTGCTCGACGACGCGGGTGCCGTGGGCGTCCGACTTGCCCAGCGAGATCACGAAGGATGCGATCGCGAGCAGCGCCGCCACGGCCGCGGCTGCCGGGAGCAGATAGCGGTGCCAGGTCTGAGATTGGGTTGTCACGCGGTGTCTCCTTAGCCTTGATCGCGGCCGAACAACACGCCTCGCAGCACCGCGATCTCCGTGACCGAGGCGCCCACGAGCGCGTGCCGATAGGCGGCGATCTCCTGTTCCAAGTCAGTCATGTAGGCGCCGTCGGCACGCATGCCAAGCACCTCGGCGCTCCGGCGCTCCTCCGCCAGCGCGAGGAGGTGCGCGCGGATCTCCTCCGGCCGCATGTAGAGGTCGTCGCTCATGCCGCCCGCAGCCGGTAGCCGGCACCGCGAACAGTCTGGATGCTCTCCACGCCGAACGGGCGGTCGAGCTTCTCGCGCAGGCACCGGACGTACACCTCGATGATGTTCGAGTGGTGCTCGTAGCCGGCGTCCCAGGCCCCTTCGAGCAGCTGGTAGCGGGTAAGCACGTGGTCGGGGTGCCTCATGAAGACCTCGAGCACCTGGAACTCCTTCGTGGTGAGCGCGATCTCGCGCCCGCCCCGTAGCACTCGGCGAGTGGCCGGATCCAGCTCGAGGTCGCCGACGCGGAGCACGGTGCCCTTCTCGGCCGTGCCCCGCCGCCCCAGTGCGCGCAGGCGCGCCAGGAGCTCGCCGAAGTCGAACGGCTTGACGAGGTAGTCGTCAGCGCCCGCGTCGAGGCCCGCGATACGGTCCTGCACGGCGTCCCGCGCGGTGAGCATCAGGATCGGCGTGGCCACGCGGTCGGCGCGCAGGCGGCGGCAGACCTCGATGCCGTCGATGCCCGGGAGCACCACGTCGAGGACGACGACGTCGTATCCGCTCGAGGCGGCCATCCAGAGCGCGTCCTCGCCCTTGATTGCGACGTCGGCCAGGAGGCCCTCCTCGCGTAGTCCCTTGCGCATCAGGCTCGCGAGCCGGACCTCATCCTCAACCACCAGAACTCGCATGGGAGAAACGATTGCGGCCGCGGGGCGCGCTGTCTTCGGCGCCAGCGCCAATCTTGATCTTCATGCTGGCTGCAATGTGCAGCGGGCGTGCCGGTGCGATCCTCCAGTCACGCCGATGGCACTACGGTCGCTGATAGTCGACGACAACGCGCACTTCCTCGCCGCCGCGCGCAGGCTGCTGGAGCGCGAGGGGATCGCGGTGGTGGGCATCGCGTCCTCGGGGGCGGAGGCCGTTCAGCTCGCCGGCGAGCTGCGGCCGGACGTGGCGCTGGTCGACATCGACCTCGGGGATGAGAGCGGATTCGACGTGGCGGAGCTGCTGGCCGAGCCGGGCACCCCGGCGACCTCGCGCGTGGTGCTGATCTCGGCATACCCCGAGGGCGACTTCGCCGACCTCATCGCCGGCAGCTCAGCGGTCGGGTTCCTCTCGAAGTCCGACGTGTCGGCCGCCAACATCCACGCGGTGCTGCATCGCGCGGGCGACCGGAGCAGGGCCGCGGGCTAGCGCTCGTCGAGGAACGCGATGACCGCCAGCACGCGGCGGTGGTCGTCGTCCGTTTCCGGCAGCCGGAGCTTGCCGAGGATACTGTGGACGTGTTTCTCCACGGTGCCCTCGGTGACGACGAGGCGCCTCGCGATCCCCGCGTTGGAGCGCCCCTCGGCCATGAGCGCGAGGACCTCTCGCTCTCGCGGCGTGAGCTCGCCGAGCGGGTCGTCCCGGCGACGGGCGGCGACCAGCTCCTGGACAAGGCCCGGGTCGACGACCGACCCTCCCCTCGCGATCCGCTCGACCGTCTCGACGAAGTCGCCGACGTCCGTCACGCGGCTCTTCAGCATGTAGCCGACGCGCTGCCCGCGCTCGAGCAGCTCCACGGCCTCCTCGACCTCGACGTGCGCCGACAGGACGAGTATCCCGGCCTCCGGGAACTCCTCGCGGATCACGCGCGCGGCCTCGAGCCCCTCAGTCTCCTGTGCGGGCGGCATCCGTATGTCGACGATCACGAGGTCGGGCGCGTGCCGGCGGACGAGCTCGAGCAGGCCGGTCGCGTCCCCGGCCTGGCCGACGACCTCGAAGCCCGACCCCTCCAGCAGGCGGGCGAGGCCCTCGCGCAGCAGGACGTCGTCGTCCGCGAGCGCTATGCGGGTCGTCCGCGACTCCATCGAATCGAGACGATTATGCGGGACGTGCGCCCGGCGATCCCGACGTGAGCGGAGGGCTGACTCGCCGGGTCGTCCTGTCGTGCGGCGGACTGCTCGTGATCGTGGCCGCGGCGTTCGCCGTGCTGCTCCTGGCCATCGATGGGATGCGCGACTCCGCGAACCAGGCCGAGCACTCGCAGACGGAGCTGACGGCGGCGAACGCGCTCGAGCGCCGCGTGGTCGACCTGGAGTCGGGCGCGCGCGGATTCGTGATCACCCACCGGGAGCGCTTCCTGGGGCCGTGGGAGGCCGCGCGGCGAGCGATTCCGGGCGACTCGAGGCGGCTCGTCCGGCTCACGGACAACCCGGCGCAGAGGCGGCGGGCGAGGGAGATCGCGGCCGCCGTGAAGTCATACCTCGACGACTACTCGATCCCGTACGTCGCGGCCGCGCGACGCGGCGCTCCGTACGCGAGCAGCGTCGAGGCCACGGCGGAGGGAAAGCAGCGTCTCGACGCCATCCGGGGCCGCTTCGACGACTTCGTCGATACGGAGCGCGCGCTCGTGGCCGCGCGCCGCGAGGACGCCGACGACGACGCCCGGACGGCCGTGATCGCGGCGAGCGCGGGCCTCGCGGGCTCGGTCGTCCTCATCCTGCTCTTCTCGGGCTACTTGACGCGCGCGATCGTCCTGCCCGTTCGCCGCGCCGCCGCCATGGCTGGGCGCCTCGCCGGGGGTGACCTCAGCGTGCGGATGCCCGAGACCGGACCCGCTGAGATCGGCGAGCTCGAGCACGCGTTCAACCGCATGGGGAGCTCGCTCCAGGCCAGTCACGCCGACCTCACCGAGTCGCGTGCGCGGGTCGTCGCGGCGAGCGACGAGACGCGCCGCCGCATCGAGCGCGACCTCCACGACGGCACGCAGCAGCGGCTCGTCTCGCTCGGGTTGGAGCTCCGCTCCGCCGAGGCGATGGTCCCGCCGGATCTGGATGAGCTCAGATCGCAGCTGTCGCAAACCGCGGAGGGCCTCGCCGGCGCCGTGGAGGAGCTGCAGGAGATATCACGCGGCATCCACCCGGCGATCCTGTCGAAGGGCGGCCTCGGGCCGGCGCTCAAGACGCTTGCCCGCCGCTCGGTCATTCCGGTCGAGCTCGACATCCGCGGGAGCGGCCGCCCGCCGCAGCCAGTCGAGGCGGCCGCGTACTACGTCGTCTCGGAGGCGCTCACGAACGCGGTCAAGCACTCGAACGCGTCCGCCGTATGGGTCGACGTGGACACCGGCGACGCCGCCGTCCGGCTCTCGATACGTGACGACGGCGTCGGCGGCGCGGCGCCGGGACAGGGCTCCGGGCTCCTGGGCCTAAAGGACCGCGTCGCGGCACTCGGCGGAGCGATCGAGATCGAGAGCCCGGCCGGCGGCGGTACATCGGTCAGCGTGAGCATCCCGCTCAGCGGCTGACGAACGTGTCCGCGGGCGCGCCCGCGTCCCCCGCGCGCCTGATGACCGTGCGGATGATCGCCACCAGCGCGCCGATCGCGAGCGCGCCGCCCGCGAGATCGGCGGCGAACGCGTGGCCGGCCATCACGGTGCCCGCACCGATTAGGCCGAGGACGATCCAGAGCGCCAGTGCCATCACTGAACAGTCGACCGCCGGGTGATGAGCGCTCGATGAGTCCGTTCACCCTGCATTCAGGTTCGACCGCGACCGTGCGGGCATGACTCGCCGACCCAACATCATCCTGGCCCCCGCACTGGCCCTGTCGTTGATCGCGGTGGCGATCGCCGGCTGCGGCGGAGGCTCCGGCAACGCCAGCGCCAGCCCGTCCACGACGACGACGAAGCAGTCGAGCGGCTCCGGCGGCGCCGCCACGGTCAATGTCAGGAGCACCAGCCTCGGCAAGATCCTGGTGGACTCCCGGGGCCGCAGCCTGTACCTCTTCGAGAAGGACACCGGGCCGAAGAGCACCTGCTTCAGCGCGTGCGCGAGCGCCTGGCCGCCGTTCCGGACGAGCGGGAAGCCGAATGCGGGCACCGGGGTGAAGGCCGCGCTGCTCGGAACCACCACGCGCTCCGACGGCAACCCCGAGGTGACCTACAACGGGCACCCGCTCTACTACTACGCCGGAGACCAGAAGGCCGGCGATACGAACGGCCAGGACCTGAATCAGTTCGGCGCCTCCTGGTACGTCGTCTCGCCCGCCGGCAAGAAGATCGGGCACTGAGCAAGCCGCGGTAGGCGACAGTAGACGGCGGCCGCCGGCGCATTCAGGCGATCGTAACCCGATAATGGGCAAGCCCAGTGCGCCGCAAGGTGATCGTCATCGGGGGCGGTGTGGCGGGGATGAGCGCCGCCCACGAGCTCGCTGCGCGCGGCGACTTCGACGTCGTCGTCTACGAACTGCGCGCGATTCCGGGCGGCAAGGCGCGCAGCATGCCCGCGAAGCCGGGAACGGGCGCCCGCGGGCCGCTGCCCGGCGAGCACGGGTTCCGCTTCTTCCCGGGCTTCTATCGCCACGTCACGGAGACGATGAGCCGGATTCCGTTCGCGGGGCAGGCCGCGGGCGTGCTCGACAACCTGGTCACCGCCACCGAGGTCCAGATCGCCCGCGAGGGCGGGAAGAACGAGCTGGTCACCCCGGCTCACTTCCCGGTCACGGAGAGCGACTGGCGGGCCACGCTGCGCTTCGCCACCGAGTACGCATTCAACGTCGGGATCCCGGTCGCGGAGCAGGTCTACTTCATCGACCTGCTGAGCGACCTCATGTCGGCGTGCGAGGAGCGGCGCTTCGAGCAGTACGAGAACCAGAGCTGGTGGGAGCTCTCCGGCGCCGAGCACCGTTCCGCGGGCTACCGCAAGTTCCTCGCCGACGGCCTCACGCGCTCGCTCGTGGCCGCGCGCGCCCGCGAGATGAGCGCGCGCACGGGCGGCTACATCCTGCTCCAGCTCCTTCAGGACATGGCGAAGCCGCGCGGCCAGGTCGACCGGGTGCTGAAGGGCCCGACAAACGAAATGTGGATCGATCCGTGGCTCCAGGAGCTCCAGCGGCTCGGCGTCGACTACCGCCTCTCCCACCGGGTCGAGGCGATCGCGAGCCGCGGCGGGCATGTCACCGGGATCTCGGGCCACCAGCAGACCGCGTCCGGCGAGCCAGGCGCGGCGTTCGAGGACGAGGCCGACTACTACCTCGCTGCCGTGCCCGTCGAGGTGCTCCGCGACGAGATCGCGATGGACGAGCTCACGCGTGCGAGCCCGGCGCTGGCGGCGCTCGAGCGGCTCGTCGTCCGCTGGATGAACGGGATCATGTTCTACCTGAAGCAGGACGTCCCGCTGGTCCACGGGCACACGATCTACATCGACTCCCCGTGGGCCCTGACGTCGATTTCCCAGCGCCAGTTCTGGCCCCGCGTGAACCTGCGCTCGCTGGGCGACGGCGGCGTGGGCGGGGTCCTCTCCGTGGACATCTCGGACTGGGACACGCCCGGCGCTCACTCGGCGCGCGGGAAGACGGCGCGCACGTGCACGCCGCGGGAAGTCGCGGCCGAGGTATGGGAGCAGCTGAAGGCCGCGCTCAACGACCGGACCGAGGTGCTGGCCGACTCGAACCTGGCCGACTGGTTCCTCGACCCCGCCATCGTCCCCCCGAACCCCACCGAGGCGATGAACCTGGAGCCGCTGCTCGTGAACACCGCGGGTTCGTGGGCAGCGCGGCCCGAGGCCGCGCTGCCGGAGGTCGAGAACCTCTTCCTCGCGTCGGACTACGTCCGCACGTTCACGGACCTGGCGACCATGGAGGGCGCCAACGAGGCGGCCCGGAGAGCCGTGAACGCCATCCTCGCCGCGTCCGGCTCAGACGCTGAGCGCTGCGAGGTCTGGCCGCTCGCCGAACCTGGCGGGCTCCCGTTCCAGGCCGCGCGAGCCGCGGACCGCGTGATCTACAGGCTCTTCGGCTCGAGGCGCAGCCCGCCGCACACCGCGACGCTCGCCCAGGGGCTGATCAGAGCAGCCGGCCGGGAAGCTCCTGCGTCGGCGGGTCGTGACCCACGATTTCCCTGAAGCGCTCCTCGAGCCAGTCACACATGTCCTCGCGCAGCGGCTGAATGCCGGGTTCGCTCGCCTCGACCGCCTGCACGGCGCCGGCGAGCATCATGGTCCGCGTCAGCTGTATGCGCTCGGGCGGATCGCAGTCGGTCGTGCCGTTGAAGTTGACGGGAAAGCCTCCGTTCAAAAAGTGCGCGCAGCGGTCCACGAGCTGGATCCGGATCGTGCTGTGGATGTCCCGCGTCGACAGCGTGTCCCGGTCGTGCACCCAGATCTCGTCGGCCGGGTGGGTGTCCGCAAGCTCGATGAACTGCTCACGCGAGAGTTCGGCCGCGCCCGAGGAGGTGCTCACCAGGATCGCGCCGTCGGCCAGGAACGGGCGGTCGCTCACGCCGAAGGACGCCGTGCCGGAGGAGCCGATCACCAGCCGATACTGAACCGAGGAGAACGGGCTGCGGTCCCAGACGTCGAAGCCGTCGCGTCCCGCCGCGTCCGCGGCAGCCGGATCCGGGTCGTAGACGTGCAGCGTGGACCTCGACGCAGCGGGGCCGCCGTCGACCAGGGCGCGTGCGACCGCGCGTCCGATGGCGCCGTAGCCCAGGATCAGCGTCGGGCCCGCGCCGATCTCCTCCCACCGAGCGGCGAGCGTCTCGAGCAAAGCCTCGACCACCGTGTCGGCGATCAGCGGCGGCTCGATGGTCAGCTTCGGGCGCGCCTCGGCGACGTTCACGAAGCGGGTGCTCTCGGCGTAGCGCCGCGAGGCGGCGCTAGCGAGCACCTTCATGATGCCGCGGCGCGTCTGCTCCACCAGGCAGACGCGCGGCAGGTCGTCTGCGAAGCACGCGGCGGCGTCCGCGAAATAGCCACCGTCGTCTAGCACGAGCAACCGCGCGTCGCGACCGAGCTCGGACCGCAACGCGGCGATCTTCTCCGTGACCCGGCGGCGCTGGTAGGGCTCGTACGGCGTGGTGAGCCCGTAGTCGCTCGGCGCGAAGTTGCTTTCGGGGATGCCGAGCTCGGCGAGCCGGGCCTGTACCCCGGGGTCGGCGGTGTAGGGGATGTCGACCCAGTGCAGCCGCTCGGGATCGATCCCGAGCGAGATCAACGCCCGGGTCATCGGAACGATCGTCGGAAGCTGGTGCTGCATCAGGAGGGCCGCCGTCACGTCGAAGCGCTGACCCGCGCCGAGGCGCTCCTCTACGAAGCTTTCCAGCAGCGGAAGGCGCGGCTCATCCGAGGGTTGAACTGGCGGGCCCGACATGTCACTCGAAGAGCATCGTCAGCTCGAGCACACCGCCCTCGCTCTTCACGCTGAGCGAGTGATCGCCGCGCTCGAAGACATGCACCATCTTCGAGTTGCGGCGCAGCACGTCCGCCCGGAGACCGCGTGCGCCGTGCTCGCGGGCGTAGGAGACGAGGATCGCATGAAGGGTCGCGCCCAGGCCGGCGCCCTGCCACTCCGGGTCCACCAGATATGCGACCTCGGCCAGGCCGGTGGCGGGATTGAGGAAGTAGGAGCTGGTGGCGATGACCCTCTCGCGCTCCGACGGGCCCACCACGGCCGCGAAGGCCATCTCCTCCTCGTAGTCGACGCTGGACAGATGCTGGGCAGCGGTGTCGGTGAGCGAGGTCAGCTGCTGGAAGAAACGGGTCTGGACGTCCTCCTCGCCAAGCCGATAGAAGAGCTCCTGCATCGAGGCGGCATCGCTCGTGCGAGTCGGCCGGATCATCACCTCGCGACCGTCGCGCAGTCGCACCGCCCGGACCTCGTCGACCGGATACGCGGTGCGGCTGCGCAGCTCCTGCCTCCGCCCGACGAGGCCGCTCGCCTTGGCCGCGTCCAGCAGCTCGTCGCGACGGTCCGGATGGGCGATGTCGATCAGGGCGACCGCCCGCTCCGCCAGCGAGCGCCCGAACAGGTACGCGGTGCCGTACTCGGTGATCACCCAGTGCACGTCCGCGCGCGGAATCGCGACCGCCTCTTCCGGACCGAGCTCGGCGCGGATCGCCGAACCGCCTGCCGGCGTCATGGAAGCCAGACAGACGATCGCCGTGCCGGCCGGGGACGCGAGCGCGCCCCGGTGGAACGCGGGCCCCGTGGACACTCCCCCGTAGAGCTCGCCGTCCAGTGTCTCGGTCGAGACCTGGCCCGTCAGATCGATCGTGTGCGCCTGAGTCACGGAGACCATCCGCTCGTGGCTCCGGATCACCGCCGGGTCGCAGATGTGGTCGATGGGATGGAAGCTGAAGCGGGGATCGCCATCGACCAGGTCGTAGAGGCGCCTCGTGCCCATCGCCCAGCTGGTCGCGACGGGACCGGTCACGACGCCGGACGCGACCAGGTCGACGATGGGCTCGCAGATCACATCCGAGTGAATCGCCAGGTCGCGCCGGTTCGTCAGGTGGGCGAGCATCTGATTGGGCACCCGGCCCAGGCCGACCTGAAGAGTCGACCGGTCCTCGATCAACCGGGCGACGTAGCGCGCGATCTGCTCCGCCACCTCGCCGGCGGGCTCGTGCAGGTACTCGACGACGGGCGCGTCCACCGGCACGAAGGCCGCAATCCGATCGACTGGCACTCTGCTGTCGCCGGAGGTGCGAGGCATGTGAGGGTTGACCTCGGCGATCACGGTCGGCGCCGTCAGCACCGCGGCCTTCGTGACGTCGACCGATATCCCGAGACTGCAGGTCCCGTCGTCATCGGGTGGTGTCACCTGCACCATGGCGACGTCGAGCGGGAGCAACCGGCCCTCGAACAGGCGAGGCACGTCGGGGAGCGACAGCGGGAGGTACTGCACCATCCGTGAGGGCCCGGCCAGCTCGCGCACGTCGGCGCCCACGTAGAAGACGCGGTGCCGATAGGCCGTCTCCGGCGGGTCGCCGCTGCCGACGCGGTCGGTGAGGAAATGCACGAGCACCACCCCCGGCCGGCTCAGCTCCTCCAGCGCGCCCACCAGCGTCCGCGGAGTCGCGCACGCGCTGCCGACGAACACCCTGTCCCCCGGCCGCACGAGCGAGACGGCCTCGCGTGCCGAAACCTGGCGCTCCTGCCAGTCGGTTGTCGCGGGCGCGCTCAGCGCACCCTCATCCCCAGGTCGGCATCCCAGTGCAGGGCCGAGCCGTACTTCTTGAGCGGCGCCTCCGGCACCGCGCCGATCCGCACGCCGCGCTTGGTGCCGGGCGGGCAGATCGCGACGAAGCGGGCGTAGCCGCCCAGACCGCCTCCGAAGCGAGGGAACCCGATATCGACCAAGCAGCCGGTGGCCGGCACGCCCACCAGGCTGGCCACACCCTCCGCCTGAGCGTACCCGTGGTGCATCAGCCAGTCCTCGCCCTCGAGAGTCGGCGTGGAGTCGGTGTCGAGCGGCTCGTGCCCGTGGAAGAGGATGTGCCGCTTCAGGTGGAGGAACTTCAGGGCGGCGAGCCCGACGCCGGGGAACTCCGTGAGCCGTGCGAGGTTCGGGTCCGGCCAACGCTTCGACCAGTCCGAGCGCACGAAGACGACGCTGCCGCGCGGGATGCGCCCGTGCCGGCGCTCGAAGCGACGGATGTCCCTCACTTGCAGGGCGTAGTTGAAGTTCTTCTTCACCTGGCGCACGATCGAGATCACGACGAGCGGACGCACCGCGAACGTCGCCGGCAGCTCGTCGATCGCGGCGTATTCGGGCGCCCAGTGGGCGGGCGGGTCGAGTTGCGTGCCGAACTGGTCCGTGGAGAGGCTGTACGAGGTGGCCTCGAAGCCCTCCTTCGCGTAGGTGTACGGCTCGCCCGTGCTGGGGTTCAGGGTCGGCGAGAACGCCGACGGCCCGAACCCCGACCACACCGGGATGTGCGGCGTGAGCCTATGGGTGAGGTCGATGTACTTAGCCCCGGCCAGGCCGTTCCTATAGACGTCCCAGAGCCCCGCCCCCTGCGCGGCGGACGCCGGGACGGCGGCGGCCAGCACCACCACGGTCGCCGTTGCCACTGCCAATAGACGCTTCATGACGCCCCCTTTCCGAATGGCTATCGCGGGGCGAATCGTACGTCTGCGGACGCGTCGCGGCTAACAGGCGGACCGGCAGGACAACGAGGCGGGCCAGCAGCCAGAGCGCTCCCGCGACCAGCGCGAGCGGTACGAGCGGGATTAAGAGCGGCAGGGCAAGCACCAGCCCTGGAAGCGCGAATGGCGAGAGGGCCATCGTGATGATTCCGAGGCCCACAAGGAGACCGTTCACCTCCGTTGCGACCGCCGGCGGAGAGGGTGCCTGGTTCCGTGCGTGCATGGTGCCTCCTTGTGGTTTGCCGCTCGCTCAGGGTTGAGCTGAGCGAGACCGTGCTTGCGTTTACAAGGAAGACGCAGCACAGACGGCGTTTGTGACTGGTCCCACCGTCGGCGCGTCAGGCGGCGTAGCCGGTCGCCTTCTCGACGGACATCCGGAGGATGAGCCTGACCGCGCCCGGCCGGTCCGGATCGGGATCGCGGCCGTCGTATTTCCACGACAGCCCGGTGTCGAACACGCGGCCGACGTCTACATCCATCGACGTGACGCGGCCGCGTAACTCGACGTAGTTATATGGGTCCTCCGAGTCGATCACCGTGACACTGGCGCGCGGGTCACGCTCTAGGTTCCGGTGCTTGCGCCGCCCCGCCACCGTGGAAAACAGCACGTCGTCGCCGTCGCGGGCGACCCACATCGCCGACGTCTGCGGCCCGCCGTCCGGATTGATCGTGGCAAGCACGGCAAAATGGCGGCCGTCGAGCAGCCTGCGGATCTCGTCGTTCAGTGAGGTGCCCATGTACAAGCAGCGTACGGGGGGCGCGGGCATGCGGAGCCTGGCTGGGAGCCGACAGGAGGAGGGAGTTCGCTTGTAGTCCTGCGGTAGCCGGGGCCTGCTTTGGGCGCCTTGGAGATCACCGTCAGGTAGCCCATACTTTGCAAAGCCGGACCAGCGCAACGGTCAAGTCGACGGAGCCGCCATGAAGCGCATCAGCGCCGTAGTTGCAGTTGCCGCCCTCGCGGTCCCCGCCACCCCGGCGGCAGCCGACCCAGGCGCCCCTCGTATGACCTTCCCCGAGCCGCACAGCTCCCACCATTCGCGGCACGCTGTCGAGTCCGATGAGACGGTGGCGATCGTCCTCGGTGGGGTGCTGTTGTTCGTCGTGATCGCCGGCCCGCTGTTCGGCGCGGAATCCAGGCCGGCGTGGCGCAACGTCAACCGCAAGCCGAGCTTCCGCATGGTCGGCTCGATGCGTCCCGAAGACTGGCCGCCTTCCGAGTTCAGACGCTGACCTCCGCGTGGTCCACCCGCGCGCGAGCCTCTACCCCGGCCACTCTCGCCTAAGCGCCAGCCCGGCCTCATAACCGCGCGCGTACGAGCCGGACGCCTCGATCGCGGCTATCGCGCCGGCGATGAACAGCTGCGCCTGCCCATGGTCATCAACCACGCCTAGGGCACGCTCCTCGAGGGTCCGGACGTCGCGAAAGACGATCTCAAGTCCCGGCCCATTGGGGGCCGGTCGAGTGCGGAAGAGGTCGCCGTGTCCGCCGTTCGGCATGAGCACATCCTGCCGGACCGCGACAGCGGCCGGTGAGCATTGGTCCTGTGCCCCCCAGCGCCGGGCACGCCATCGCGAGCCTGATGACTCGCGCGCTGATCAGCCCGAGAGCCGTGCGACCAGCCCGCGCAGCGGGCCGCGCAGCACGATCGTGGCCGCCCACATGAGCTGCGCCGCCACCGGGCTCACGAACGCGACGGGGACGCTCATCAGAAACACGGCGGGGACGCCGAGGGAGACGACGCTCCGCCGCCGAGTGTCGCGCACTCGCTGAGCGTGGACGAAGTCGCTCCGTAGGGCGTGCGTCGTCATCGTCCAGTGCGTGAAGGCGGTCAGGCTCAGAATCACGGCGAACGTCGCGACCGCGATCGAGGTGTCCGGATAGCTGTCGACGAGATCCATGCCGAACGGCATCAGCGCGATCAGCATCAGGAAGAGCAGGTTCAGCACCATCATCCGGCCATCGAAGCGCTCAAGGGTCTCGAACAGGTTGTGGTGGATCACCCAGAAGCGACCGACGAGTGCGAAGGTGAGCACGTAGGCGAGGAACGAGCCGTCGAGGTCGCGCAGCGCCTCATCAAGCTCGTCCGGACGGACCTCGGGGACCTCCAGGTTGAGGACGAGGAGCGTGATGGCGACGGCCATCACGCCGTCCGTGAACGCGACGATCCGGCCGAAGTCGGTCCGGTCCATGTGAAGGATGGAAGCCGCTAGGCCGGATGGAGGCGACTGTCACGAGTTGGGTCAGAAACGAGGAACCCGCCGCTTGAGCGGGTTTTCGAGAAAGCGGACGACGGGCCTCGAACCCGCGACCTTGGGCTTGGGAAGCCTCGAGGTGAAGCGCCGTCACGGCCGGTCCCCGCACCGTCATCGTGCGGAGCTCAGAGTGCCCGCGCACCTTGGCGGTTCTAGTACTTCTTTCCACCTCCGCACCTCTCCGCTGTGACCGGTGCGCGCACGAGGTACTCCGTGAACATGGATGAAAATTGGCTGACTGCTGGAAGCGTAGTTTGACGAAGGTCGACGCCGCACCTAACGTCGCGAGATGCGCGGGGCTTTACGGGTTTTCTTCGCGGTGGCGCTTGCGTGCGCTTTCGGCTTCGCCTGCTCGACGGTTGCACACAGCCAAGGGCCGGGCCTACTGCTGTGGTCGTATGGCACCAATGGTCCTGACAACCTGACGGGCACGGAAGGCGACGACGGCATCTGCGGGCTCGATGGCGACGACACGATCGCTGGCGGTGCTGGAATCGATCAGCTAATCGGCGACGGCCAGGAGTTCTCCGCGTGGTCCTGCCTGGGCGGTACGGTCAACAACGCGCTTGGCGTAGGCAATGACACGCTCTATAGCGGTCCCGGCTCCCAGGGGTACCCAAGCAGACTCTTCGGCGGCGTTGGCAGCGACGTCGTGGTCGGTGGCCCGGATCTCGACTTCCTGACCGGCGGCCAGGGCAATGACCAGATTCGCGACTCGAGCGGCTCGAACGGATCCTCTCGGGATTACCTGATCGGCGCGGGTGGAGACGACGCGTTGACCGGCAGTCCCGACGGCGATGTCCTCTCAGGTGGCGCGGGCAAGAACGTCCTCAAGGGCCGGGGTGGAAATGACGACCTGTTCGCCGAGGGTAAGAGCACATATGACGCCGGCCCGGGCGACGACTTCGTGCTGTCACGCAACCACAAACGCGAACGAGTCGACTGTGGCCGCGGTCGAGACAAGGTGAACGCCGACTCCGGCGATCTGCTCCGAAACTGCGAGAAGCGCGTCAAGGAGGCGCCACTAGGGCCGGGTAAGGAGCGCCCGAACTTCGGCAAGTCACCGAGCAACGACGGCGGCGGCCCTCGGTAGCCGCCCGGCGATGAACAAGATCGGTGGGCTGCCTGCCCCTTCCCGGGCAGGTCTTCGAAGCTGCCGGGCGTCGAGCAGCGCCTCCTGGAACTCGCGACCCTGCAGGTCGCCCAGCAAAGAATGGTGTAGCCGACGACGGTTCAGGTCCCGCGGCGGGCTCAAGCGCCGACGCCAGGTGCCGATGACGTAACTCCGTGACTCTCTCCGAGCGCGCCGGTCCTGATCCGTGGCGGGCCGCCGGACGAACGACCGATGTCTCTCCATGCATACGACCGACCGCACTTCTAACAGCGAAGTCGCCCCCGAGGCGCGCTCCCGTGGCGCTGTCGCACTGATGATCGCAGTTGCGGGCGTCGCGACATTGATCTGGGTCGCCGCGCTAGTGGTGCTTGCAGGCTGGCTCATCGCCGACCTGGTCTAAGCGGCCTCCACGCACGGCGCCGCCGAAACCGCTTGCGACCTCCTGATCGGCGCTCCTCACCAGGTGGCGGTCATCGCTTGAACCACGGGCGTCACAAATACTGGGGTTAGCACGAGTCCCTTGCTAGAGGTGGCCCTGATGTCCGGGCGCCAACCTGCCCATAGCGTCGCGTCATCCCGAGTGTAAAAGCGAAAGGGGACCATCATGCCCGCCAACCTTCGGCCATACGCCGCCGCGGCGACGCTTATCTCCCTGGCGGTGCTGGTCGCCTTTGCGGTGGTCGGCGCCACTGCCGCGAGCGGCGGTGGCGCGGTGGCGAGCCAGGTGAGCTGCGGCGAGAGGATCACCGCGGACACGACCCTCCAGCAGGACCTCGTCAACTGCCCGAACCACGGCATCGTGATCGCTGCCGACGGCATCACGCTCGACCTGAACGGCCACTCCGTCGACGGCGACGGCACCCCGGCTGCCGACTGCGACCAACGAAAAGAGCCGTGTGACTTCGGGGTGTTCAACGACGGCCATGATGGGGTCACCGTGATGCACGGCTCCGTCCGCGAGTTCGCGGTCGGCGTGTTGTTCGGCACCGCCAGCGGGAGAGCACGAGACAACCGCGTGCTCGGCGTTTCGGCGACCAGGAACCAGTTCCTCGGCCTTGGGATCTTTTCCCAGGTCCGGGGGCTCGTCCGAAACAGCTCGGGAAATGGGTCGCTCGACCACGACGGGGTCGGGCTGGGCTTGGGCGATTCGCGTCGCGTCCGGATTTTGAACAGTTCGTTCCGGCACAACCCCCATAACGGCATCAACACCGGGGAATCGAGCCGCAGCTTGATCAAGGGGAACGTGTTCTCGCGCAACGGCGATGAGGGAATCCTCGTCGAAGGCGGCGCTCGCTTTCGCCTGACGCGAAACCGTTTCGTGCGCAACGGCGGCGGGATCACGCTCGGCCCGAGCAACCGAAGCGTCGTCGCCCATAACCGCATCGTGGGAGGCAGCGACGGCATTCGGGTCGAGAAGGGACACGACAACCTGGTCGCGGCCAACCTCGTCGTTCGGACTCGGCACGTCGGCATCACGCTCGGCATCCACGACCCGTTCATCGGCGGTGCACACAACGTTGTGCGCCGGAATCTCGTCAGGGACAGCGGCGTGGACGGGTTCGTAGTCGTGAAGAAAGACACCCACAGCCTTCTGTCGGGCAACATCGCGAAGGGGGCGGGAGACGACGGCTTCGACGTGGACAGCAGTACAACCACGTTGAGCGGCAACCGGGCGCGGCGCAACGGCGACCTCGGCATAGAGGCGGTGTTCGGCGTGATCGACGGTGGCGGCAACCTCGCTAGCGGCAACGGAAACCCGCTTCAGTGCCTGAACGTCCCATGCCACTAGCGGTGTTCCCGCCAAGGGCTGAAGCCATCGACGCCGCCGGGCTGCGGGAGTAGGCGAAGTCGCAGGAGACGTGGAGAACGTTCACCGCCGAATGAGATCGTGAGCCGCCCTAGCGCCCGCCACGGCTGGTTTGGGGCGCGTCCGAACCGTGCGTAACGCCGGCGTAATCCGCATTTCTAGCGTGCGGGGACGAGCCGTGGCGCGTATCCCCCTTCTGGGGGTACGGTTGGCGGCAGAGGCGTTCGCCAGAAAGGACTCGTGATGCCATCGAAGGTACGCCCAGGGTTGTCTGCGCAGCGTTCTAGGAGGGACGCTTTGGCCGCCCTCGTTCTCAGACTGCGTGGGCATCTGACGTTCGCCAACGTCGTATCGGTGCTGGCGTTGTTCGTCGCGCTTGGAGGGAGCTCCTACGCGGCGCTCCGGATTGGGAGCGGTCAGATCCGCGACGACAGCGTGCGCTCTGTCGACTTGCGCGACAACACCGTGCGGTCGCTCGACCTCCGCGACAATGGCGTGCGCGGTGTCGACGTCCGCGCTAACTCGCTCACGGGCGCGGATATCAAGGAGTCCCTGCTCGGCCGGGTGCCGGCGGCCGTGACGGCACACAACGCAGAGATGCTCGATGGCAAGGACGCCTCCGACTTCGGCCCGCGTGCCTACGCGCTGGTCGACCGCCAGGGATCCGTCGATGCGGCCAGCTCGCGCGGGCTCACTAGCGCGAACGTCAGCCACCCCAGCGACGGTGTCTACTGCTTTAGCGGTCTGAATTTCGTAGTTTCGAGCGTGACGGCGACCGTCGAAGCGCACGGAAGCACGGGCGCCGTAGACGACCTCGTCGCCTCGACTAGAGCGCGTCCGGATCTCTTCGATTCGGGCGCCGACCGGTTCGACCCCCAGACCGGGGAGATGATCCCCGGACCGTACTGGCCAGAAAACTGTCCAGGGACCGAGCAAGCATCGGTCGTTATCACGGACGCCGGACTCGCCACCCGGCCGGGCGACGGAACTTGGTTCGCGTTCTACGTCGTCTTCAACTAGGCGACGACGATCGTTCCGAAGCCGACCCCGACGCTCGAAGCCGTGGGCCGCAGGAGCAGGCGATGTCGGGTACAGCTGGCCGCTACCCGGATTGCGCCGTCAGCCGACCGGGTATCGGGGTCGCTGCGCGAGCGGAGGCGGTTCCTCACGGCCAGATACCCCGCCTCCCTCGCGCACGTTGGATTGCGGATTGTTCGCGCACCCCGCTACGGCCAGGCCGGCGCTGGGGCACCGGCCCGCGCACTTCCGCTCTCGTATCTCCGGGAAACCGGTATTCCCTGCGCGCTTGTCGCGCTACCGACAGCTCCGCCTGGAATGGCAAGAGGCCCGGCTGCGCTCCAGCCGGGCCTCAGGTGTTGCCGTCGGGTGCTAGGACTTTGGGCCCTTGGCTTGTGACGGGTGTGGCTTCTTGCTGGCCTTCAGGTCGCCGCAGGCGATGATGGTGCCGGCAGCCAAGCCGTTCGTGAGCGTCGATACGTGCACGTTCACCGAGTAGCTCTTGGCCGGATCGGCGTTGAACGTCGCCGACTTGCCCCTTGTGTTCCCGTTCCCCGCTTCGTTCGAGGTCAGCGTCCCGTTCATGCCAACCTGCGTGCGGTAGGTCCAGCCGGGGACGGGCAGGCCCGTAGCGGCGCAGCTGCCCTCGTGCACGTGCCACAGATAGACCGTGTCGGCTGCGAGATTCCGCATGTGCAGGCTGACCTTGTTGTTCTTCTTGCCGTCGACCAGTTGGGCCTTGCCCACGACGTCCGCAAGACCGGCTGTGGTGGCGTCGGGATTGACGGCCGTCAGCGAGGCCTTGTAGGGCTTGGCGGACTGACCGCTGGCGGCGGATGCCACGCTGGCGATGCAGATGGCGGCGACCGACGCGACGGCGGCCACAGCGAAACGGCGGGTCATGCACTCCTCCTCGAAGTTGATCAAGCGCAGCATGCGCGCCTCCTTACATGCTCTAACGCGCCGATCGCGTCAAGGTTGCAACGTTTGGCCGATCCTGTCACCTCTGCTTCCCGCGAGAGCTTCACGTTCAAACTCGCGCCGGGCGACATCGAGCTCTTCCGGCTCTACGCCACGGCCGAACGGCACTACGTCGAATGGACCGCGAGCTTGCACTATTTGGTCGACGGCGTACGCAAGTCCATCGAACTCGACAACGGTGGCGAGCCGTTCAAGACCACGGGCATATCCCCCACAAAACGCGTAGTCGATTCCATCGGCGACGGGCGATGGGAACGGGCGACCCCCTCCCCCGAGCCTCATTTGGGAAACCGCTGGAACTGCTGGATTGGGTGCCCACCGGCCGTCTCGGCACGGCTGCTGCTTTTCGTCCAACTCGATAGCCGGGTCCGTCGGCCCCGGCGCTCTCGCTTCTGCCTCAATGCGGTGGCGCCCGCTCCGCTCCTCTAATCCCGCGAGGCCACCTTCCCGCCGGTTTGCCATTCAGCTACGTGGCGCGCGGCGCAGGTTCGTCCGCAGCCGCCGCGGCGCGCGGTCCCCGGACGCCGCCCGGGCGCACCGCGATGGCGATGATGATGCACACGATCACGCCGTAGTTCCATATGGCGCCGTCGTCGAAGATGTCGACGATCAGCAACGCGAACGTCGCCACGGTCACCGCCCAATACACCCAGGAGTACCGGACCCCATACGGACCCACCATTCCGTGCCTGTCGACGCGATTGCGCATGAAAGCGACTATCCCGCCTCCGCCGGTCGCGGTCAACGACCCTTCGACCCCAGGTGACCGCACGCGTTGAGGACGCCGACAGTGATCTCGACCGCCAGTCGATCGTCGAGTTGCGGCGCCTGCGCATTCCAGGCCGAGGAGCGGCCGTGAGGCGGCGGCTAAGGCTTCAGCGATCCGGACGTTGGCGCGGCTTGGCCGGGAGCGGCCCAAACGGGAGGTCCGGCCGATGCCGGAGGGCTGGTATCCGCATGCTCCGGTGACCCGTTCCACGAGCTCGATTGGGTTTCCTGCCTGAGCATCCCGAGATCCTGCGGCACCATTGGAAGATGCATGGCGCGAGGGGCGGGTGTGAGCGCCCCGGGTGCTACTCCCGCAGCCCCACGGCTTCGAGCGCGTCGGCCCGGTCGGCATAGGGCTCGAAGCGGGCGATCTTGCCGTCGCGGACGGTATAGACGACGGCGGGCGCGAGCTTGACCTCCTTCGTGCTGCCCGCCAAGCGACCGGAGGAGTTCTGCAGCAGAAGGACCCGCTCTCCGCAGTCGATTGCCTCCTCGACCTCCGTTCGGTATTCGGCGTACGGAGCCAGCCAGTCCAGCCAAGACTCCCTGAAGCCAGCCAGGCCCGTGTAAGTCTTCCCGCCGGGCAGCCCGGGGCGGGCTGTCTCAGCACGCGCGTGCACGAAGGGAGCGACCGCGTCGACCAACTGCGCCCACCTCTCATCGTCGCGGATCAGCTGAACGAAGTCGTCGTCGGGGGCGCGCTGCAGCGCCATCACAAGCTCCACGTTCTCCTGCGACATCGCCCGCCCAGTATCCCGCGCAGGGGATCGCCTGGCCGGCGCCTCGATCTACGCCGAGGCTCGAGGCGGGTACCGCGGTCGGCATCGGTCTAGGTATCGGGTCGCTCAAGCACGTCTTCGTGCCTCATACGGCCAGGGTGCACTTGGCTCGATGTTCAACACTCGAACATCGAGACGACGATGATCTACGTTGGACTGGGCGCCGGACCCGCACGGCGCAGCGTGGATCGTCAACGGGTTTGCGCCACGCAATTAACGGCTCGGATAGCTGCTCCTCCGCCGCCGCCGACCCGCGCAACGACCCGGTCTTCCCTTAGGCAAGGCGATACTGACGAAGCGGACGACGGGCTTCGAACCCGCGACCTTCGGCTTGGGAAGCCG
>JBKPSR010000156.1:0-23213 GCA_046735115.1 Actinomycetota bacterium | reverse complement strand
GTAGCCGCCCGCCGCCGCGACCGTGGTCGCGCCGGCGATGCCGCCGCGCGCCAGCAGCTGCCGCCGGCTCAGACCGCGATCGGAGTCGTCCCTGCGCGGCATGCCGTGGTTACACCGTCGGGAATCGCCTGGTTCCACGGCGGACGGTTTCTTGACTTCCTCATGCATGTATCGTATGTCGCGGTGCAAGGCCAAGTCGACGACCGCTACGAGCCGCTGCCGGGGCTGCTGGAGCTGCCTGGCTTCGTCTGGCGTCGCCTTCCGCTCGCCGCGCGAGTGGCGCTGGGAGCGGCAGCGCTCGGTGCGGTCCTGCTCGCGATCGTCCTCTGGCCGTCGATCCAGCATTCGAGGGAGGAGCACGCGCGCAAGGATGCGGCCGAGCTCGCCCGGATCCGGCAGGCGGAGCTCGAGCAGACGCGCCGCGAGCAGCGGCCGCGCTTCGCCCGCGGAGCGCCGGCGGGCGGGGACGTCACGGCGCGCGGGCAGCTTCTCGTCGCGGCGGAGACGTCGGTCCGGACCGATGCCAACAGGCGCGCCGCGGCCGGCGAGTTCCACGGGCCGATCATGCGCGTGGAGTGCGCGGGCTATCCGCCCGGCACGGGCCGGCCGCCGCCGGACGCCGTGCCCTCGAGGCGCATCGGCCGCTATGGGTGCATCGCCGTGACGAGCGAGATTCCGCCCACCTCGGGCAACCGGAGCGGAGTCCTCGGGCAGCCCTACAGGATGCGGATCGACTTCAAGAGCGGTCGCTACGCGTTCTGCAAGGTGCGTGGCCGGCCTGGCGAGCTCGCCGTGAGGGCAGGGACTCCCGTTCCGGTGCCGCGAGTGTGCGGCGGCTGAGCGATCAGGTGCGCAGGCCGCGCGCGTCGATCCCCTGCGTGACGGGGCAGCGCCCGTCGTAGTGGCCGCAGGCGTGGACATCGCACAGGCGGCATACGCGGGCCGCCGCGGGCACGTCCTCCGGGAGCTGCGCGAGGAGCTTCTCGTGCAGCCGGGTGAGCTGGTCCTGCTCGGCAGTGCTGAGCGCGCCGAGCACGTCGCCCAACGCGCGCTCGCGCTGGGCGAGGATCGCCTTCGCCCTCCGCTCGCCCTTCGCGGTCAGCCTGACCGAGACGCGCCGCCCGTCCGCGCCCGGCAGCCGCTCGGCGAGCCCCTCGGCCTCGAGGCGGTCGACCAGGCGCACGACCGCGGACGCCGTGATCCCGAACGCCTGGCCGATCGCGTCGAGCGGCTGCTCGGCGAGATAGGTCGACAGCGCCACGATCGCCGCCGGGGCGGAGCCGCCGAGCCCGAGCTCGTCCTCACCGGCCGCACGAACTCGATCCGCGACCGCCAGTCCGAGGCTGCCGAGCAGGTTCGCGCGCCGCGCAGATGCTTGACTCATGCATCGAAACTATCAAGAGACGGCGCCGGACCCGATTGGTTTTCGGCCGCGCGGCCGTCGTATGCACCATGGTTTCGAGAATGCAGCACGCAGATCAGATGGACGAGGCCGTCGCCGCCGCCCAGGCCGGGGACGAGGCAGCGTTCTCCGGCCTCGTCGAGAGCTACCGCCCCGAGCTCCAGGTGCACTGCTACCGGATGCTCGGCTCGTTCGAGGCCTCGGAGGACCTGACGCAGGAGACTTTCCAGCGCGCCTGGCGGAAGCGCAGGGGCTTCAAGGGGAGGTCCACGTTCCGCGCGTGGCTGTACCGGATCGCGACGAACGCCTGCCTGGACGCCCTGGCGAGGCGCCCGCGGCGCGTGCTGCCGCAGTCGGAGGTCCCGTGGCTACAGCCGTACCCGGACGAGCTGCTGGACGAGGTCCGCGCCACGGACGCCGGACCGGACGACGTCGTCGTCTCCAAGGAGACCATCGAGCTCGCCTTCCTGGTCGCCATCCAGCATCTGTCGCCCAAGCAGCGGGCCGTCCTGATCCTCCGCGACGTGCTCGGCTGGTCGGCGGAGGACACGGCGTCGTTGCTCGAGACGAGGGTTGCCTCGGTGAACAGCGCGCTCCAGCGCTAGGGCCACCCTCAAGCGGCGCCTGCCGGTGCGCAGGCTCGACTGGGCGCCGGAGTCGAATCCGACAAGCGGGGAGCAGGCCCTCGTCAAGCGGTATACGTTTGGCCCCGGCGTGTTCGCCACGCTGGGGCTGCCGCCGGCGCTCAGCGCCTAGGCGGCCATCCGGGCGACGCGCCGGGCGGCGATCTTCTCGGCCGCCTCGCGGGTGCCGGCCACGATCTTCAGCGTGTGGTCGCCGATCGTGACTGTCCAAGTGCGCGGAAACACCGGATGCTCCTTGCCTATCCCTCGAGCGTCCCTGAGAGCTCGCCGCGGAGGACGGCGATCTCGGTCACCGCGGTTGCGACGTAGGCGTGGCGGGTCACCTCGATCTCCTCGGTGAGGTCAGCCATGTACGCGGCGCTGTCCCCTAGACCTTCCATCAGGGCCTGGGCGCGCTCTGCCTCGAGCTGCTGGAGGTGGGTTTGCATCTCGATAGCGGACATGACGCCATCATCCGCCACGGCAGCGGTCGTGGCATCGGGGAGAACCCCTGACCTGCACCCTGATTTGCATTGGGGTTCGAAATACGATGCTCTGAACAGATTCGATCAGGAGGATGGAGATGGCCGAGAACACCCTCAACGTCCTGACGCCGAGCGTCAACAACCTCACCGCGCGCATCTTCGTGCGCGCGGCGGGTCTGGACTTCGACGAGGTGGACGTCTGGGGCCAGACGAGGACGCCCGAGTTCCTCGCGAAAGACCCCGCGCACCTCACGCCGCTGCTGGAGGAGGAGGGGCTGACGCGCGGAGCGCTCTGGGAGAGCTGCGCGATCATGCAGTACCTCTGCAACAAGCACGGGCTCGACAGCCTCTATCCGCCGGACCCGGCCGAACGGGCGATGGTCGACAGCGCGATGTTCTACCTGATCGGGACGCTCTATCCGCTCGTCGCGCGGGCCACCTACCCGACGCTCGGGTTCCCGCAGTATCCCGGCGAGGTCGCGACCTCCGAGGCCGACGATTCCATGAAGGCGAAGGCCCAGAAGGACGCGGAGGAGGCGCTGGCCGAGCCGCTCGAGGCCTACAGGCTTTTCTTCCTGGACGGGAGGAAGTTCATCGGCGGCGATCACCCGTCGATCGCCGACATCCGGCTGGCCGCGACGCTCGAGTTCCTGCGCGCTGTGGACTACGACTTCCCGGCGTGGGCCGAGGACTACATGGCCGCGGTCGAGCAGGCGCTCGGCGAGGCCTACAGCGAGCCGGCGGCCGACGTGCGCGGCTTCGTCGAGCAGGCCAAGTCGTCGGTCGCCTGACGTGGAGCGCGTGGCGCTGATCGTCGTGGATGTCCAGGAGGGCTTCGGCGATCCCATCTGGGGAGAGCGGAACAACCCGGCCGCCGAGGAGAACATCGCCGCCCTGATCGAGGCCTGGCGCGCCCATGGGCAGCCGATCGTCTATGTGAGGCACGACTCCGCCGAGCCGGGCTCGCCGTTCACGCCGGGGCAGCGTGGGAACGACTTCCAGGACGTCCTCACCGGCGAGCCGGACCTGCTGGTGACGAAGAGCGTCAACTCCTCCTTCCACGGGGAGCCCGACCTCGCCGCCTGGCTGCGCGGCGAGGGAATCGAGCGGGTGGCGGTCTGCGGCATCCAGACGAACATGTGCTGCGAGACCACCGCCAGGGTCGCCGCGAACCTGGACTTCGACACCACCCTCGTCCTCGACGCCACCTACACGTTCGGGCTGCCCGCGCACGACGGCGGCACGATCACCGCGGACGAGCTCGCTCGCGTGACGGCGGCCAACCTCGACCCCGAGTTCGGGCGAGTGGTGGACACGCGTGAGGCGGTTGCCGGCTTAGACGGGCGATGAGCGCCGACCCGAGTGTGGTGGCGGCCCCTCGAGCGCACCGTCCACCGCGTGCTCGACCGCCTCGCCGCCGACCTCGAGGATCTCGGGCTCAGCCCGGGGGAGGTGAATGCACTGGCGCAGCTCGAACCCAGGGCCGGCTGCTCGGTGGCCAAGCTGCAGGCCGCGACCGGGCAGCGGGCGTCGACGCTCACGGGCGTGATCAACCGGCTCGAGCGCCGCGGCCTGGTCGACCGCCGGACGAACCCGCCCGACCGGCGCTCGTTCACGATCAAGCTCACCGATGACGGACGCCAGGTCGCGGGACGGGTGAGGCGGAGCTTCCGCGAGCTGGACCGGAGCGCACTGGCCGCGGTCTCAGAGCGCTCGGCCAAGGGCTTCTTCGAAACCATGCGTGCACTGGACGAGCTGGCCGAACGCTGATTCGCGTTTTGCATTAGTTATCTAGTAGGCGCGCGGCGCCTTCCGCGAGTACCACGAGACGATGACCGTCGCGTGGGCGCGCGTCGTGGGCCGACTCGCCGTCGAGAGCGCGCCCCTGCCGTTCGCTGATTTGTCGAGGCCCACCCCGAGCTGCTGCGGCGCGATCTGCTCAGCGCGCACTACAGCGAGGGCCTGCTCTTCAGCGAGCGGGCCCGCGCCTCGTTCGTCGAACCGGATCTCGCGCCGCTGCCCACGGCCTAGTTGGGCCTACTATGCCGAGGTGCCGATCTCGACCCACTCCTTGCCGGCGGGCCGCAGCCTGTCGCTCTCCTCCGAGCGGCGCCGGCGGCCGGGGATCAGCGCAGCCGCTCCCGTCGCGATCGCCACCGTGATCGCTCCCATGAGGAACGCCGTCGTGAAGCCGGACTCGGCGGCGTAGCGCGCGCCCGGGGCGATGTGATCGGTGACGATCGCGGCGGCGATCTGCGCGCCGAAAGCGCCGCCGATCGTGCGCATGATCGTGTTCATTCCGGTGGCCTCGCCCGTCTGGTGCTGGGGCACGGCCTCGACGATCAGGTTCGCCATCGAGGCGAACGACATGCCGATCCCGAACCCGAGCAGGGTGACCGCGACCACGATCTGCCAGGCCTCCGAGTGAGCCACGGCAAGCAGCAGGAAGCTCACGGCGGCGGAGCTCGTGCCGATCAGGAGGGGAACCTTGGAACCCACCCGCGAGCCGAGCAGTCCAGCCAAAGGCCCGGCCACGAGCATCACCGCGGCGGAGGGCAGCATGAACAGTCCCGCGCCGGTGACGCCCACGCCGAACCCGTAGCCCTGGGACTCCGGAGTCTGGACGAGCTGGGGGATGAGGATGAACGAGCCGAACATCCCGAAGCCGATCAGGCAGGCCGTCAGGTTGGTGGTCCAGACGCCGCGAACTCGCAGCAGCTCGATGTCGACCAGCGGCTCCGGGGCCCTCCGCTCGTAGAGGACCCAGACGAACAGGATCACGGCCGCGGCCGTGAACAGCCCCAGGATTGGCGCGGAGCCCCAGCCCCAGCGATTGCCCTCGCTGACGGCGAGCAGCATGGACGTCAGTCCGGCGGACAGGAGCGCGGCGCCGCCGAAGTCGATACGGGCAGGCGACTTCACGGGCGACTCCGGGACGAACAGGTGCGCCGCCACCATCGCAATCAGCACCACGACGAGGCCGAACCAGAAGATCCACCGGTAGGAGAGGTGGTCCACGATGAGCCCGCTGAGCACGAGGCCGGCGCCGCCGCCGATCCCGAACGTCGCGGAGATCAGGCCGATCCCGGTGGCCACGCGGTCGCGGGGGAACTCGTCGCGGATGATCCCGAACGCGAGCGGGAAGACGGCGCCGCCTGCGCCCTGGACGGCGCGCCCCGCCACGAGTAGGCCGAGGCTGTTCGAGAGCGCCGCGATCAGCGAGCCGAGTGCGAACAGCGCCAGAACCGCTACGAGCGTCCGCTCCTTGCCGAACATGTCGCCGAGCCGGCCGAGGATGGGCGTGGTCACGGAAGCGCTCAGCAGGTACACGGTCAGGACCCACGTGACCGTGCTCGGCGAGGCGCCGAGCTCGTGCTGGATCTCGGGCAGCGCCGGCGCCACCATCGTCTGCAGCAGCGCGTAGGCGAGCGCCGCGACGGCGAGCACCCCGAGCGTCACGCCGTAGTGCTGGCGCGGAGCGGAGGTGGTCACGCGGGCGTGGGAGTCGGCTCGGCCTCCCGGACGCTCCGCCGCAGCGGGGTCTCCGGGATCAGCAGGACCAGGACGAAGGCGAGCGCCATCAGCGGCACGCCGATGACGAACACGGGGTGGATCGCGTGGGCGAGCGCCTGGGGCGGCGCCGAGGACGCCGTACCGGCCGGGAGGCCGGCGGTCATCAGCGCCCCCATGACGCTGACCCCGATCGTGCCGCCGGTGGTGCGGAAGAACTGCGTCGCGCTCGTCGCCGTGCCTAGCTCGTTGCTCGGCACCGTGTTCTGCACGACCAGGAGGAGGTTCTGCATCACGAGGCCGATACCCAGTCCCAGCACCACCATGGCCAGCGTCGCGGCGCCGCGCGTGGAGCCGGTGTCGAGCCCGGCAAGGAGCGCGAAGCCCGCGGCCATGACGAGTGGCCCGGAGACGATCGCCCAGCGGTAGCGCCCGGTGCGGGCGATCAGCTGACCGCTTCCGACGCTTGCGCCCACGAGGCCGAGCATAAGGGGCGTGAGCACGAGGCCAGCGTTGGTCGCCGATCCTCCGAGCACGCCCTGCACGAACAGCGGCACGAACATGATCGCGCCGAACATGCCCATCCCGACCGCGAACGACGCTCCGGCTGCGGCACTGAAGGTCCTGAGCCGGAAGAGCGGCACCGGCACGATCGGGCTCTCCGCGCGGCGTTCGTGCCAGGCCAACACGACAAGCGTGGCGAGGCCGATCCCGAACAGGGCCACCACCTCGGTTGCGCCGCCGCTGCCGTCGCCGAGCCGGACGGTGCCCAGCAGGATGCACGCCACGCCCGCGGCGAGGAGTCCAGCCCCCGTGTAGTCGACTCCGCCGCGCCGGTTGGGGTGCGGCGGGATCCGGAGCGTGGCGAGCACCACCACGAGCGCCAGCACGCCGAGCGGCAGCGAGACGAAGAAGACCCAGCGCCAGTCCGTGTGGTCCGCGATCCAGCCGCCGGTGAGCGGGCCGAGTACCGACGCGAGGCCGAAGACGGCACCGGTGAGGCCCTGCCAGCGCCCGCGGTCGGAGGGCGGGATCAGGTCGCCGATCACCGCCATCGCCAGCGGGATCAGCCCGCCGGCGCCGAGACCCTGGATCGCACGCGCGGCGATCAGCTGGGTCATCGATGTGGCCATGCCGCCGACGACCGCGCCGGCCATGAAGACCACGATGCCGATCGCGAAGAAGACGCGGCGACCGTGGAGGTCCGAGAGCCTGCCGTAGATCGGGACCGTCACGGTCGAGGCGAGCATGTAGGCGGAGAACACCCAGGAGTAGTGCTCCAGGCCGCCGAGGTCCTCCGTGATGCGGGGGAGGGCGGTGGCCACGATCGTCTGGTTGAGCGCGGCCAGCAGCATGCCGAGCAGCACGCCCGAGAGTGCCAGGATCGTCGCCCGCGGCGACAACAGATACCCCGGCCGCGGCTCGGTCACAGCTCTTCGATCACCGCGGCGAGCCGGCGCAGCAGCTCGGTCGCGACCTCCTGTTCGTGGGGCTCGAGAGCCTCGGCGACGCGGTTGCGCCGGGCCGCGTACTCGCGCTGCTTCTTGCCGAGTGCCGAGCGCCCCTCCGGAGTCAGCGAGATCACGACGGCGCGCCTGTCGGTGGGGTCCTCCACGCGCGAGAGGAGGCCTCGCTGGAGCAGTCCGTCGACGATGCGGGTCGCGGTGGGCGCCGCGATGCCCGCCAGCTCGGCGAGCTCGCGATTCGTCCGCGGGCCCGTGGCAAGCGGCTCCAGCAGGTGGTACTGCGCCAACGACAGCTCGCCCGGCAGGGTCTGCCCCGCCGCGCGCCCGCGCGCGCGCCGCGCGGCCAGGAAGAACTCGTAGAGGGCCTCGGTCAGCTCCTGGTGAGAGGAGGAAGGGGCGTGCGTCGTCCCGCGTGGTGCCACGCGAGAAAGGTTAGCAGGGTATTAGTTACGCACCTAAGAGTTATCCCGCGCCCAGCGGCAGCTCTTCCTCGAGTGTGTCGAGCACATGCTCGGCGCCTGCCTCGCGGAGCGCCGCCGCGTCGTAGTGGCCGGTGGCCACCGCCACCGCTGTGCAGTCGACCGCGTGCGCCGCCTGGACGTCGAGCGGCGTGTCGCCCACTACGAAGATGTCGTGGTTTGGCACGTTCATGCCCAGCATGGCCTCGCCGCGCTCCACTGCCCGGCGCACGATGCCGGGGCGGTCGACGCCGGCTGTCGCGTACGCGCCGAAGGTGAACCAGCGGTTGAGGTCGCCGCGCGCGAGCTTCACGGCGGCCGCGCCGTCGCCGTTGCCCGTGATCAGCCCGAGGAGGTGGCCGTCGCGGCTCAGCTGCCGCAGCCGCTCCGGGACGCCCGGCAGCACCCGGTAGCCCTTGCTCTCGGCAATCGCCTCGGGCAGGTGCTCGAGCCGGCGCTGGACCAGCTGGGCGAGCTCGCGGGCGGTGGGCTCGCGGTGCAGCACGGCCTCGAAGGTCTTCGCGCCCACGTCGGGGTCGGTCATGCCGGCGTCCGTGAACTCGCCGATGTCGGCTGGAATCCCGTACAGCTCGTCGAAGGCGCGCTTCCAGGCCACCGCCCCCGCGCCCCCCGTCGAGACCAGCGTGCCGTCGATGTCGAAGAGGATGATCCGGGGCGAGTCGGCCATTGCCTCAGGATATGGGCCGGGGCTGCACCGCCGCCCCCTCGCATCCGCTGTCCCGTGGGGGCATCATTGGGCCATGGCCACCCTGCCGAGGACGGAGCACCGCGTGGCCCGCAGCCTCGCGGAGACGCTCGACCCGGACGAGGCGCTCGCGCGCGCCCTCGAGGCGATCGGCGAGGGTCTCGGGTGGCGTCTCGGCGCGGCCTGGGAGCCGCCGCCAGGCAACCCGGACGAGCTCGTCTGCGTCGAGACCTGGTGTGCGCCCGGCATCGACGCCGACGAGTTCGTGGCGCTGTCCCGGAGCATCACGCTCAGTGCTGTCGAGGGACTGCCGGGGCGCGTATGGGTGAGCGGCGAGGCGGCCTGGATACCGGACGTGCAGCAGGACGCGAACTTTCCCCGCGCCGGCGCGGCGCGCCGCGCGGGCCTCCGAGCGGCGTTCTGCTTCCCGCTTCGGAGCGCGCGCGGCGTCCTGGGGGTCGTCGAGTTCTTCACGGGCGAGGCGCGCGAGCTCGACTCGGAGCTGCTCGCGACGATGGCGACCCTCGGCGACCAGATCGGACAGGCCGTGGAGCGCCGGCGCGACGCGGAGCACCTTCGCGCCGAGCGGACCCGCCACCAGGCGATGCTGGACGTGGCACTCGACTGCGTGGTCAGCATCGACGACCGCGGGCGCGTGGTCGAGTTCAACCCCGCGGCCGAGCGGACCTTCGGCTACACCGCGGCCGAGGCGGTCGGGCGCGACCTCGCGGAGCTGATCGTCCCGCCCGAGCTGCGCGCGCGCCATCGCGAGGGTTTCGCCCGCTATCTCGAGACGGGCGTTGCGAAGATCCTCGATCGCCGCCTGGAGCTGACCGGCATGCGCTCCGACGGCTCGACCTTCCCGGTGGAGCTGACCATCACCCGCATCGACCTGCCCGAGCAGCCCGGCTTCGCGGGCTACCTGCGCGACATCACCGACCGGAAGGAGGCGGAGGCCGAGCTACGCGCCTCGCGGGCGCGGATCGTCGAGGCCGCGGACGCGGCCCGTCGCAAACTGGAGCGCGATCTGCACGACGGCGCGCAGCAGCGGCTCGTGGAGCTGGCCCTGGACCTGCGCATGGTGCGCGCCAAGCTCGACAGCGACCCGGCGCAGGCGGCCGAGTTCCTGGACGTGGCCGTCCAGTCGCTTGCCGACGCCACGGCCGAGCTGCGCGAGCTGGCCCGCGGCATCCATCCGGTGGTGCTCACCGAGGGAGGGCTGCGGCCCGCCCTCCAGGCGCTCGTGGAGCGCTGCAGCATCCCGGCGAAGCTGGTGGACGTGCCGGACGGGCGCTTCGCGGCCCCGGTCGAGGCGGCGGCGTACTTCGCCGTGGCCGAGGCGCTCACGAACGCCGCGCGCTACTCGGAGGCGAGCTCTGTCGAGGTGAGGGCGGCCCAGCAGGACGGCAGGCTCCGGATCATGATCACGGACGACGGCCGCGGCGGCGCCGACCTGCTCGGCTCCGGCCTCGGCGGGATCGCCGACCGGGTAGCCGCCGTCGACGGCACCCTAAGCGTCAGGAGCCCGGCCGGCCGCGGCACCGTGATGCGCGTCGACATCCCAACAGAGGGTCAGACCCCCTAAGCGCCCGCGACCCAAGGGGTCAGACCCCCTAAGTCCGCACGACCCAAGGGGTCAGACCCCTTAAGTCCGCACGACGCAAGGGGTCAGACCCCTTAAGTCGGGGGGACTTAGATCTCCAGGCGCTGGTCCTCCAGGTCCAGCTCGCGCTCCAGCAGGTGCAGCACGTCGTCGGAGATCGCGCCCTCGTTGCGGAGCTCGATGACCCGGCGGCGCTGCGCGTCCAGCACCTCGCGAACCATCCGCTGGTAGGTGACCGAGCGCTCGTCCAGGTTCTCATCATCGTCCCCGTCGAGGTCGCCGGCGCGTTGGCTCAGCCTCCGGTTGCGGAACTGGTACAGCCTGAGCATTCGGTCCACGGTCTCATCACGCGTCCAGCCCTCGTCGCCCAGCAGCTGGAGCTGCGCGATCGCGGCCAGGGTCGCCTCGCGGCGCGCGTGCAGTTCCTCCCGCGCGGCGACGCCGTCGTCCTCGATTCCCAGCCGGCGGATCAGGACCGGCAGCGTCAGGCCCTGCCCGACCAGCGTGGCGAAAATCACAGCGAGCGTCAGGAAGATGAGCAGGTCGCGCTCGGGAAAGCCGTGCGGCAGCGCCAGCGCCGCGGCGAGCGAGACCGACCCGCGCAGTCCGCTCCACCCAGCGATCAGGCGGGGTCGCCAGCCCACGCGGCGGGCCACCTGGGCGGGGCGGCGGTCGAGCGCGCGGATGACGTACGGGGTCGTGTTGACCCACAGGAGCCGAGTCCCGATGACGACCGCGGAGACCAGCACCGCGAGGCCGATCAGCTCGACGGCCGAGCGGGTCTGCTCGGAGAGGATCGCGGGCAGCTGTAGGCCGACCAGCACGAACAGCACCGCGTTCAGCAGGAAGACCAGCACCTCCCAGAAGCCGTAGCCGCGCAGGCGGGAGGCCGGCGTCGACAGCGCCGGCGACTTGTAGCCCACGATTAGGCCGATCGTGACGGCCGCGAGCACACCGGACACGCCGATCTCCTCGGCTGGGATGTAGGCGACGTAGCCGGCGGCCAGCGAGATGACCACGCCCACGACGTCGTCGCCGAGCAGCTTCTTCAGCGCCTGGACGACCAGAAGGGCGGCGACGAACCCGATCGCGATCCCGCCTGCGACGTTCACGATGAAGTCGCCGGTCGCGTCGAGCAGGTCGAAGCTGCCTCCCACCGCCGCGCTCACGGCGGTGCGGTACGCGACGAGAGCGGTGCCGTCGTTCACAAGGCTCTCGCCCTCGATCACCGAAACCAGCCGGCGCGGTACGCCGAGCCGAGTGGCGATGGTCATGGCGGCGAGCGGGTCGGTGGGCGACACGATCGCGCCCAGCGCGAAGGCAGCGGCCCACGGCAGGCCGTCGATCGCTGCATGGGCCACAAGCGCGACGGAGCACATGGTGAGGAGCACCAGGCCGATCGCCGTCAGCGTGATCGGGCGCAGATGGGCGCGCAGGTCGCGGACGGACGTGAAGTACGCCGCGTTGAACAGCAGCGGCGGCAGGAAGATCAAGAGCACGAGGTCCGGCTCCAGCTGCACGTCCGGCACCCCGGGGGCGAACCCGACGAGGCTTCCTCCGATCACCAGCAGGATCGGGTAGGGCACGCCGAGCACACGGGCGAGCGCGGTGAGCGCCGCGACCGTGACCAAAAGGAATAGGACTACGAGCTCGATGTGCTCCACGTCAGGGCTTGCTCAGGACCTCGGCGCCGTTGGCCGTCGTGAGGAGCACCACCGTGCGGACCGTCCCGCCCGGGTAGCGGAGCTCGCAGCGGCGCACCGAGTGCGCCGGCTTCGGGATGCGGCCCGAGCAGTGAACGTCGCTCTCGTCGTCGTTGGGAACCGTGAAGTAGCGGTCCTCGAGCAGGCGCTCGGCCGCGTGGGTCCCGATGGGATGCGGGGACAGCACCTCCAGATGCGTCGCCACCGGCTCGCCGGCGGCCGGCTGCTCGCTGTCGCGGCCGAGCACGAGCACCCCCGCGACCGCCACCACGCCGATCAGCGCCGCGGCGCAGAAGACGATCGCCCGCGGGCCCGGGCGCGGCGTGCGCCGCGCCTCACCGCCCTCTAGGAACCGGTAGCCGCAGCGCGAGCAAGCGCGTGCCCCCGCCGGAGCGGGCGCATCGCACTGCGGGCAGGTGGTGTCGGTCATCCCCGGTCCTGAGGCTACTCGCGCGGGTCGCCGATCCAGTAGCGCGGCCCCGGCCCGCGCGCGGCGATATGGTCGCCCGGGTTTGCGAGCTGGCAGCGGCCGAGGGACAGGCAGCCGCAGCCGATGCACTCGGTGAGGCCCTCCTTGAGGCGCTCGAGCTCGGCGATCCGCTCGTCGATGCGGCTGGTCCAGGACGCGGACAGCTTCGCCCAGTCCGTGCGCGTGGGCACGCGGTCCGCGGGGAGCTTCGAGAGCTCGTCGCCGATCTCGTCCAGGCTGAGCCCCACACGCTGGGCGAAGACGATGAACGCAACCCGCCGGATCACCGGGCGGTTGAAGCGGCGGTGCCCCGACGACGCCCGCTCCGATCGAATCAGGCCGCGCTCCTCGTAGAAGCGAAGCGCCGAGGTGGCGACGCCGCTGCGCTCCGCCACCTCGCCGATGGTCAGCATCTCGGACACGCCGTCGATGCAAGCACAGAACGGTCTTGACTTCAAGTGCACTTGAAGATGCATCATTGGCGTCATGACCGTTCAAGCACTCGAGAACGCGAGGCTCAGCGGCAGCGTCGCGGTGGACGCCCTGGTGGGCGAGGTCGGCAACTGGGAGGGGGTCGAGGTCGCGGCCGAGCCGCGCTTCGGCGGCCCGATGTTCCAGCTCGGCCGCCGCCAGCTGGGACACGTTCACGACGCGGGCGAGCGCGGCGCGTTCGCCGACATCCCCCTGCCGCGCGCGCTAAGAGACGAGCTGATCGACGCCGGCCGGGCCCGCCCGCACTCGGCGATGCCGAACTCCGGCTGGCTCACGGTTCCGGTCCGGACGGCCGCCGACCTGAGCGGCGCGGTGGAGGTGTTCCGGCTGGCGTACGAGCGGGCGGCCGCGGTTGCCGAACGACGGCACTGAGGAGGTCGACGTCCTGGATTAGCCACCGAACGGGTGGCTAATCCAGGATTGTGCGGTTCCTCAATGGGGTCGTCCGCCGATCGAGCGGCTGATCCGCTCCAGCTCCCCGGGCGTCCCCGCCATGATCGTCCTCGCGTGCTCCGTGACGAGCTCGACCGGCCAGTCCCACCAGGCCGCTCGGAGCAGGTGCTCCACGTCCTCGTCCTCGTAGCGCCGCCGGATCACGCGGGCCGGGTTGCCCCCGACGATCGCGTAGGGGGAAACGTCCGAGGACACCACGCTCGCCGCGGCCACGACCGCTCCGTGGCCGATCGTCACGCCGGGCAGGACCAGCGCCCGGTAGCCGAGCCAGACGTCGTTGCCCACCACCGTGTCGCCGCGGCTCGGAGCGCCCATGACGAGGTCCATCGTCCGCTCCGCCCAGGGCTCGCCGAAGATCCCGAAGGGGAATGTCGACGGGCCGAGGTCGGCGTGGTTCGCGCCCGGCATCACGAAGCGGACGCCGGACGCGATCGCACAGTAGCGGCCGATGATGAGACGCTCGGGGCCGTATGCGTACAGGAACGCGTCGCGCTCGAACTCGAGCGGGTCGTCCGGGTCGTCGTAGTACGTGTACTCGCCGACCTCGATCCGCGGGTCCGTCACGAGCGGCCGAAGGAACACCACCCGGTCCTGACCTGCGACCGGGTGGAGCACCATCGGATCCGGAGCGCCCTCCACGGGCGCGAGCCTAACCCTCCCTATCGGCGGTCGCCACGCGCCGCGGCAGCGACGGCTCCACGCGGAGCACCCGTGCCGGCCAGCTGGGCAGCCACCAGTTCCAGCGCCCCATCAGCGCGATCACCGCGGGCACGATCAGCGCTCGGATCACCGTGGCGTCGAGCAGGATCCCCGCCCCGAGACCGGTGGCGAACATCTTCAGATCGGTCCCTGGGCTCGAGGCCATCGCGACGAACGTGAGGAACAGGATGAGCGCGGCGCTCGTCACCAGCCGGCCAGTACGGCCGATACCGGTGATCACCGCCTGCTCGGTGGAGCCGGTGCGGTCGAACTCCTCGCGCATCCGGGCCAGGATGAAGACCTCGTAGTCCATCGACAGCCCGAACAGGAACGCGAAGATCATCAGCGGCATCCAGGACGGGATCGAGCCCGTCGCCTGGATGTCCCAGATCAGCTCCGACCCGTAGCCCTTCTGCCAGACCAGCACGAGCACGCCCCAGGCGGCGGCGACGCTGAGGATGTTGAGCAGGATCGCCTTCGCCGGCAGGAGCAGCGATCGGAATGCCCGCGCGAGCAGGATGAAGGTCGTGATCGTGATCAAGGCGATCATCAGCGGGAAGCTGCCGTAGACCGCGTCGATGAAGTCGGCGTTCGAGGCGGGCTGGCCGCCGACGCGAACGTCCGGCCCCAAGGCGTGCGCCGCGTCTCGGACGCCGTCGAGCGTCGCCTCGCCCTCGCTCGAGCCGCTGTCGGGCACGGGGATCGCCTCCACGAGGGCGGTGCCGTCGCGGCGCCACTGCTGGTTGTCCGGGGCGACTGCGCCGTGGATGCCGTCCACGCCGGCGACCGCGTTCGCGACCTCGGCGGGGTCCGTGGCGCCCTGCTCCACCATGATCTCGTGGGGCAGCAGGGCGCCCTCGCCGATGCCCGCCTTCTCGAGCGCGACGAGGCCGGTCTTCGCGTCGCCCGACTTCGCCATCGTGTTGGCATCCGAGGTGCCGAGCTGGAGGTCCGTGGCGGCCGCGACCAGAGCCAGCACCACCGCCATCCCGGCTGCGGCCGCAATCCAGCGGCGGCGGGCAACCAATGTCGCCCAGCGCGTCCATGCGCGACTCGCCTTGTCGTCGGTGCGCCGGTGCGGCCAGTCGAGCCGCGAGCCGGCCTTCGCCAGTACCACCGGCAGCAGGGTGATAGCCACGAGCACCGAGACGAGCGGGATCAGCATCCCGCCGTAGCCCATCGAGCGCAGGAACGGCAGCGGTAGTGCGATCAGCGCCAGCAGGCCGATGGCCACGGTGATGCCGCTGAACACGACGGCTCGCCCGGCGGTCTCCATCGCCTTCTGGACGGCCTCGTCGCCGCTGCGCCCGTGCGAGCGCTCCTCGCGCCAGCGCGAGACGACGATGAGCGAGTAGTCGATCGCCACGCCCAGGCCGAGCAGTGCGATCAGGAACTGCACGATCGGCGACACCGAGGTGAGCTCCGTGAGGCCGAGAAGCAGCAGGAAGGTGGTCATGATCGACACGACCGCCATGAGGATCGGCACGATCGCCAGAGCCGAGGCGAATACGAACAGCAGCACCGCGAGGGCGCCGAGTGCCCCGAGCGTCGCCTCGAGCAGCAGGCCGGGGCCGTCGCTGTCCGCGCCGCTGTCCTCGGCCAGGGCGTCGAACCCGGTCAGGTGCACGGGCTGCCCGGCCACCGTCGTGCCCCTGAGCGCGGCGCTAGCCGCCTTCTCGGCCCTCGGGTTCTCCCCGAACGCCGAGTCGGGGTCGGGCTGCGGATACACGATCGCGAATGTCGTGCGCCCGTCCTTCGACAGGAACGTCCTGTCGCCGGTGGAGGCGTACGAGGCGAGCCGCGAGTTCGGCAGGGCTCTCTCCAGCGCGCGGTCGACCCTGGCGAGGTCGGCCTTGACCGCGGGCGAGTCCACCCTCGTTCCCTGAGGCAGGGTCACGACCGGGACGAGCGGCGAGGTGTCGCCGCCGGTGCCGCGGTAGTGCTTCGCGATGTCGACGTTGGTCTCCCAGCCCTCCTTGTTGGGAACGGAGAACTCGGGGTCGAGCGCGTCGGTCGCCGGCCCGGCGGCCATGACGCCCGCGATGGTCAGAGCGACCCAGGCGAGCACGACGGTGCGCTTGTGTGCGAGGACCCAGCGGGTGAGCGAGGACAACTGAACTACCTCCGGCCTGGTTGCTTGCGAGTCAAGATCATTACAAAGGGAAACGGTTTATAGCAGGAATAGGTTTCGGGTGTAATCTTTCCTTAATGACGGCGGCCTTTCCCTGATGACCCAGCGGAACGACGATCTGTGACAGAGCCGAGCGACGATCTACGGATCGAGCCGCCGGCGGCGGATACACCGCCGCGCAGCGTCGGGTTCCTTCTGTCGCAGCTCGGCTTCCTCTCCTCAAAGGCGTTCATGGACGCGCTTGCGCCGATCGGCATCGGGCCGCGGGACTTCCTGCTGATGCGCTTCGTCGCCGCCTCGGAGGGCCAATCGCAGCAGGCGCTCGCCGAGCGGCTCGGCGTGCCCCCAAGCCGGATGGTCGCCCTGGTGGACCACCTCGAGGAGGCAGGCTTCGTTGAGAGGCGGGCCGATCCCGAGGACCGGCGCGTACGCGGGCTGCACCTCACCAGGAAGGGTCGCTCGGCGTTGGAGCGTGCCAGCAAGATCGCCATCGACTATGAGACCCGGCTCTGCGCCGGAATTAATCGCGAGGAGCGCGAGCAGCTGATCGACCTTCTTCAAAAGCTCCAGGAGAGCCAGACCCACCTGCGCGGCGTGCACCCCGGCCTCGGTAAGGATTAGCCCATGGCAAAGCTCCTGATCCACCTTGCGACCGGACCGGAGAACCCGACCCGCGGAGCGCTCGCGCTGCTGGTGGCGCGAACCGCCGTGGACGAGGGCCACGACGTCCAGGTCTTCCTCGCCGGCGACGGCGTCCACTACGCCCGCCCCGCGACCGCCGCGACCGTCCAGGGCGTGGGCACCGGCAGCTTCGGCGAGCACTGGGAGGCGCTCACGTCCGCCGGCGTGCCGATCTTCCTCTCCAGCATGTCGAGCAACGCGCGCGGCCTCGAGCCCGATGCGGTGGCGGAGGGCGCCGAGATGGCACCGCCGGCGAAGCTCGTCGAGCTGGCTACCTGGGCCGACTCGACGCTGACCTACTAGCGCGCGCTGTCGCGCTCGAAGCGGTAGCCGAGGCCCGGCTCCGTGATCAGGTGGCGGGGGTGGGAGGGGTCTGGCTCAAGCTTGCGCCGCAGCTGAGCCATGTACACGCGCAGGTAGTTCGTCTCGGTCTCGTACCGAGGGCCCCAGACCTCGTGGAGCAGGTCGCGCTGGGAGACGAGCTTCCCCTCGTGGCGTACCAGCACCTCCAACAGGTGCCACTCCGTCGGTGTGAGCCGTACGGGTCCGGCCGGCGTCGAAGCCTGCTTCGAGGCGAAGTCGACCGTGAAGCTTCCGGTCTCCAAGACGGGCGCGTCGGGATCGCTCCCGCTGCGCCTCAGCGCCGCGCGCAGCCGCGCCAGCAGCTCGTCCATCCCGAACGGCTTCGTGATGTAGTCGTCCGCGCCGATGTCGAGCGCCACGACCTTGTCGCCCTGGGCCGTGCGGGCCGACAGCACGATGATCGGCGCGTTGGTCCAGCCGCGAAGGCCCTCGATGACGTCGTTTCCGTCCATGTCCGGCAGGCCGAGGTCGAGGATCACGACATCCGGAGGGCGGCTTGCCGCGGCGGCGAGCGCGGCGGCCCCGTCGCCGACGGCCGTCACGTCGTAGTCGCGCGCCCGCAGATTGATCGAGAGCGCCTGGCGCAGCGCGCGCTCGTCATCGACGACGAGGACGTGGGTCACCTTGCGAGCGGCAGCCGAAGGCGCATGGTGAGGCCGCCGCCCTCCGACCCGTCCGCGATCAGCACGCCGTCCATCGCCTCGGTGAACCCCCGCGCGACGCTGAGGCCGAGGCCGGCGCCCTGGGGCGTCCCGCCGCCGAGCCGCTCGAACGGCTGGAACAGCCGCTCGCGCTGCTCCTCGGGCACACCGGGCCCGTGATCGACGATCTTGATCCGGGCGCTCATCTCGCCGGCCGTCGCCATGACCTCCACGGGGCCGCCGCCCCCATGCCGGACCGCGTTCTCGAGCAGATTCGCCATGACCCGCTCGAGGAGCCCGGGATCGGCACGGACGAGCGGCAGGTCCTCGGGCACGTCGATCGTGACCGCCTCACGGGCGCCCGGCACCGCCAGGAGAGCCGCGGAGATCACCTCGTCGAGTGCGACCGGGACGGGCTGGACGCTCAGGGCGCCCGCCTCCAGGCGGCTCGCGTCGAGTAGGTTCGCGACGATCGTGTCGAGCCGGTCGGTCGACTCCTCGATCGCGGCGAGCAGCTCGCGGCGCTGCTCGGCCGTCCAGTCCACGTCCGTCTGCCTCAGCGTGCTGACCGACGCCTTGATCCCGGCGAGCGGCGTGCGCAGGTCGTGCCCCACGGCAGCGAGCAGCGCGGTGCGCTGGCGGTCGGCGGCGGCGAGCTCGCGCGCCTCGCCCGCGCGCTCCGAGAGCTGCCTGCCCTCGTACGCAGTCTGAGCGGCCGCGGCGAAGGCCTCGAGCACGCGCTGATCCTCGGCGAACAGAGCCGGCCCGCGGCCCATCAACCTGAGCTCCGTGCCGATCGGCACGTCGAAGCGGAGCGGCGCCTCCTCGCCGGGCCGGCCCCAGCCGGCGTTCTCCACTTCGACCCAGTCGCCCGAGGGGTGCTCGCGGGCGCTGAGCGTGACCGACTCCATGCCGAACGTGCTCCGCGCGCGTTCGAGGACGTGGCGCAGCGTGTCGCGCTCCTCGAGGTCGCTGCGCGCCAGCGCCGAGAGCGTCTCGGCCTGCCGCGCGGCTGCCTCCGCCGCGCGCGCTCGCCGCGCGGCGGCCTCGACCGCGACGCTCACCACGACCGCGACGACGACGAAGACCAGTAGCGCAAGCGCCTGCTCGCCCTGGTCCACCTCGAGCGTGTGCTCCGGCTTGACGAAGTAGTAGTTGATGAGGAACGCGGCCCCGATGGCGCTCGCGACGCCGACCGCCACGCCTCCGATCACGGCCGCGACCACCACCGCCAGCAGGTACAGCAGCACCTGGCCCTCGAGCGAGAACGTGCCGCGCGCGTGGTTCAGCAGGAGCGTAAGCAGCGGGAGCCCCACCAGCGCGACGAGTGCGCCCGTGAGGTGCCGGCGGCGTCCCAGCCCGCCGACCGGCGGGGGCGGCTCGATCGGGTCCGCGAGCAGGTCCTCCGCGCGGACGTGGGTCACCTTGCCGTCGCTCTCGCTCACGGCTCGGCGGCCCCGATCACCCACGGAACGCTCGTGACGGTGACCCACGGCTCGAAGAGCAGCCGGGCCTTGAGCCGCAGTGCGGTCTGGTTGTGAAGCAGGTTGTGCCACCAGTGGCCAACTACGTACTCGGGAATGATGATCGAGATCACGTCGCCTGGATAGTCGCGCCGCAGCTGCCTCACGTAGAGCTGAACGGGCCGGACCGTCTCGCGGTAGGGCGACTCGATCACAACCAGCGCGACGGGAACGCCACGCTGCCTCCACTCGGCCTCGAGCGGGACGTCGGCGCCCTCGACGGCGACCATCACCGCGCGGATGGTCGCCGGTGCCGTGGCGTCCGCGAAGGCGAGCGCACGCAGAGTCGGCGCCAGCAGGTTCGACACCAGTACGACGGCGTGGACGCGCGCGGGCAGCGCGACACCGGCCGGGCGGGCCTGTAGGTCGTCTTTGACCTCGCGGTAGTGCACCGCGATCGCCTTCATCACCATGAACAGGATCGGCCCGGCCAGCACGACGATCCACGCCCCCGCGGCGAACTTGGTGATCAGGACGATCACGAAGACGACGCCGGTCACGACCGCGCCGGTCCCGTTGATGAGCTGCTTGCGGCGAAGCGCGCGCCGCTCGCCGCCGGCCTTCCCCTCGAGCTCCCGCGCCCAGTGGCGCACCATGCCGGACTGGCTCAGCGTGAACGAGAGGAACACGCCCAGGATGTAGAGCTGGATCAGGCGGGTGACCTGCGCGTTGAACGCCACGATGAGCGCCGCCGAGAGGCTCGAGAGCACCAGGATCCCGTTCGAGAACACGAGCCGGTCGCCGCGGTGAGCGAGCTGGTGCGGCAGATAGCCGTCGCGGCCGAGGAGCGACGAGAGCACCGGGAAGCCGTTGAACGCCGTGTTCGCCGCGAGCACGAGGATCGCGGCGGTGAAGCCCTGCAGCAGGAAGAACATGGCCCCGTCGCCGAAGGTGGCGAGTCCGATCTGGCTCAGCGCGGTGCGCTGCGAGTCGCCGTGGAATCCCACGAGCGCCGACGTGTCCTCGGCCATGTGGACGTGCGAGGCGATCGCGAGTGCCGTGATCCCGGCGAACATCGTGATCGCCAGCACCCCCATGATCAGCAGGGTGGTGGCCGCATTGCGGCTCTTCGGCGGCCTGAACCCCGGGATCCCGTTCGACACCGCCTCCACACCGGTGAGCGCCGTGCAGCCCGAGGCGAAGGCCCGCAGGACGAGGAACACGGCGAGCAGCCCGCCGGTATCCGCCGTCTGGCGCAGCTCATACTTGGCGCTCTCCGCGGTGATCCCGTCGCCGAAGCCGATCTTGATGAAGGCCACGGCGAGCATCGCGTACACGGCCAGCACGAACCCGTAGGTCGGGACCGCGAAGGCGCGGCCGGATTCCTTCACGCCGCGCAGGTTCACGGTCGTGAGGACTGCGACGCAGCCGAGCGACAGCGGCACCGCGTGCGGCGCGAGCGCGGGGATCGCGCTCGTGATCGCCGCGACGCCGGCGACGACCGAGACCGCGACCGTGAGCACGTAGTCGATCAGCAGGCTGGTCGCCGCCACGAGTGAGGCGTCCTCGCCGAGGTTGTCTCGGCTCACGGCGTAGGCGCCGCCGCCGTTCGGATAGGCGTAGCAGGTCTGCCTGTAGGAGGCGACGACGACCACGAGCAGGAGCACGACGGCCGCGCCAACCCACGGCGTGAGCTGCAGCAGGGCGAGGCCACCGAGCCCGAGCACCAGCACGATCTGCTCGGTTGCATAGGCGACGGATGAGAGCGGGTCGGAGCAGAAGACCGGCAGCGCCAGGCGCTTCGGGAGCAGTGTCTCCCCGAGGCGATCCGTGCGAAGCGGCCTGCCGACCAGCAGGCGCGACACCACGCTCGCGTTCGAGGCCATGGCCTCGATTCAAGGGCGCGGGCCCGGCGATCCGGGAAACCCTGACGCGCTCTTGACGCGCGCGCCCGCAGTCTTGATGCTCCGTTGACGCGTGAGCGCTGCGGTGGTCATACGACCCGGGGAGGGCGTCCGGACGGGCAACGTCGAGTTCCTCGGCCTGAGCGAGCACTCCCCGCGGTTCAACGTCAGCGTGATCACCATGGCGCCGAACGCCATGGGGCCGGAGACACACGTGCACGCCGACGAGGACGACGCCTTCTACATCCTGGACGGCGAGCTCACGTTCCTACTGGACGAGGGCGAGCTGGCGGCGCCGGCGGGCACGTTCGTCCTGGTGCCGCCGGGTGTCAACCACACCTTCCGCAACGGGCTCGACCGGCCCACGCGCGTGCTCAACATCCACGCGCCCGCGGGCTTCGACCGGCGTCTGCTCGGGTAGCGTTCGGCGCGTGGGACTCACACCATCATCCGGGGGGCCGCCCTCGCGGAGGGACCGCGAGCGCCGCGCCTACCAGTTCGTGCTCGCGGGCAGCGCGGCGGGCACGGTCGCCGTCGTCGGCTTCGTGCTCGCGCTCTTCGACGTGATCGGCTTCGGCATCCCGTTCATCGCCGCGATCATCGCAGTGGTCTGCGTGCTGCTGTTCCGGCGCACCGTGCGCCGCTAGCGCCCGCACGAAAGAGCCCCGCCGGGGGCGGGGCTCTCCGCAACTACAGCCGGTGTGGCGAGCCGGCTACTGCAACCAGGCGTTGACCTTGTCCGGGTTGTCCTTCACCCAGTCCGCTCCGGCCTCGTCCGGGTCCTGCTTGTCCCCGGCGATCGCCTTCGCGACCAGCTCCTGGTCCTCGTTCGTGAGCTTCATCTTCTTGAGGACGTCGTACGCCGGCGACCCGCTGTCCGCGAACTTCTTCGAGAACAGCTTGTTGATGATGGTCACGTCGTACGCGCACTTGTACTGCGCGGGATCGCCGCCTTCCTTCGCGTCGTCCTTGCATCCCTTGAAGCGCGGCGGCAGCTTCACCTCGGCCAGGTCGTATTCCTGGTTCAGGTACTGCGGCGTGTACCAGTAGAAGAGGACCGGCTGCTTCTGCTTGTACAGCTGACTCCAGCGCGCGACCTGGGCGGGCTCCGCGCCCGCGGTCACGAACTTGAAGTTGAGGCCGAGCGCCTCGATCAGCTCCTTGTCCTTCTGGACATACGACGGGTCGCCGCCGAGGAACATGCCCTGGTCGCCCGACTCGGGCGTCTTGAAGAGGTCCTCCTTGCCCTTCAGACCCTCCCAGGACTTGAACTCGGGATGCTCGTCCATCAGGTACTTCGGGATGAACCAGCCGATGTGGCCCTTGACGCCCAGCGGACCGCCCTGCACGACCGTGCCGGCCTTGTCGATGTACTGCGCGTACTGATCCGTGTGCTGCCAGTCCTCGAGCACGGCGTCCGTCTTGCCGTCGGCCATCGCCTGGAATGCCGGGATCTCGGTGATCTTCGTGATCTCGACCTCGCAGCCGAGCTTGTCCTCGAGGACGTTCTTGGCGATGTAGGTGTTTGCCGTCGAGCCGGCCCAGGCCTGCTCGTTCAGTACTACCTTGCCGCAGTCCTTGCCCGATGCGCTCTGGGCGCTGCTGCCGCCCGAGTCGTCGTCGTCCTTGCTCTCTCCGCAGGCCGCGACGAACAGCGCCAGCGCCAGCGCCATCACCACCGCCCACAGGGTTCTGTGGGATCTCAAGCTGCCCCTCCTCCTGTTTGCGTTTGTCTCCTCCGTAAGCTCCAGCCGCTTCCGCGCCTGCGGCCAGTGCGCGGCTCTCGCGTCGCTCGCTGTCCCTGGGTGACCCGGTCGAGTGCGATTCCGAGCGCGAGGATGGCGATCGACGCCACGACGCCCTCGCCGAACTCGTTGCGCTGGAGCCCGCGGGCGACCTGGTCGCCGAGCGCGCCCGAGCCCACCAGCCCGCCGATCACGACCACCGAGAGGACCATGATG
>JBKPSR010000155.1:0-7047 GCA_046735115.1 Actinomycetota bacterium | reverse complement strand
GTCGGGAGAGGCCTGCGCGGCGCCGGGCCCGGCCTCGGCGGTGCGGGCCGCCGACGCGACCCACAGCGACACGGCGGCGGCCGCTGCCAGTACGACGACCAGGGTTCCGCGGAGCGCCCTCATGGCAGCACGAACAACCCGTTGCTCACGGGGCGTTCACCTACCCCGTCGGAGGGGCGATTCACCACCTCGCCGCGGACAAACATCGTGGACGAGCTGCCGCCGTCGAGATTCAGCGCATCGGCCGCGCCGAGGGAGCGCATGAGGCGGGCAGCCTCCGTGAGCGTCATGCCGGCGCTCCACCCCGGGCGCCGGCCGTCGACCGTGACGAGCAGCAGCGTGCCGTCCGGCCGCACGCCGGCGAGCGTTCGCGGGTTGCGGCCGGCGACGAAGCTCCGGAAGAAATTCGGCGCCTGGGGCGGATCGAAGCCCTCGGCGGTCGCGGACACCGCGATCCGGCCGGCCCGGAGGAGCCGCGGCCCGGGGCCGAGGACAACTGTGGGCGCCCCGGGGCGCGGAGCGGCGCCGCCTGGGGCGCCCTCCGCCGACGCGCCGTCGTCCGGCACCACGGGGATCCGCTTTCTTCCCGCGATCAGGGTCAGCGCGATCTCCGCACGGCTGCGGGGCAGCGCCGCGTTCCGCAGGAAGCGGGCGGCGTCGTCGGTTCCAGTGAGCAGCAGCCCGTCTCGCGGCACCGGTCCGGTGCCGGGCGGGCGGACCCTCGCGACGCGCCCGTCACGCACGATCGCCTCCACCCCGGCCTCGCGCGGCGGGCGGGCGCCGTAGCGGGGTGTAAGCAGCACGAGCTCGCTGCCATCCGTGCACGTGAGCGCGGCGTTCGGGCGCGTCGTCGGAACGTCTCCCCCGCGCCCCCCGCACTCGGGGATCAGCCCCCTCGTCCGGTCGACCCCGTCGATCTCCCGCGAGCTTCCGTTCACGGTCACGCGGCCGCGGAAGCGGACGCGGGCGATCGAGGGCGGTGACGCCTCACCGGGTGCCGGCAGTATCAGTGCCGAGCGGCCGTCCACCGGCTCGCTCAGGAGCTCGCCGTCGAGCGCGAGCACGCCGACGGGGTCGCCGCTCGTCGTGAAGTGGGTGCCGTTCACCCCGGCGACCGCGTGCACCCGCCGCCCCATGCTGCTCACGCGCTCGCGGCCCGCTATCCGCTCGTTCGAGAGCACGCCGCGGACGCGAGCGGGGTCGACCGCCAGCACGTTGATCCGCTCGGGACCGCGCTGCCGCAGGATGGCCGTCCACTCCACGCCGGGCTCGACCTCGACGGTCTGGGATGCCTGGGCACGGCGCTCGCCCGCGCCTGCCGGCGCCGCGATGGCCGCGACGGGCATGCCCAGCGCCACAAGAGTGGCGAGTCCTGCCATTTCTCTGCGCACCCCCGACAGGCTAGGTTGCCGGCGTGATCCTGTACGACCACCCCGCGTCGAGCAACTGCATGAAGGCGCGGATCCTGCTCAGGCAGCTCGAGATCCCGTTCGAGCGCGTGACCGTCGACCTGTTCACGGGCGAGACGCGCACCCCCGAGCATTTCGGACGCAACCCCGACGGCCGTATCCCGGTCCTGGAGCTCGACCCGGGCGAGACGATCCCCGAGTCCGGGGCGATCCTCCACCACCTCGCCGCGGGGACACCGTATCTCCCGCAAGACGGCCTGGCGCGCACGCGCGTGCTCCAGTGGATGCTGTTCGAGCAGAACCGCATCGAGGCCGAGCTGTCCTACGCGCGCTTCCTGAAGCTGTCCGGCCGCTCCGAGCAGATTCCGGAGGCCTTCGCCAACCGGCTGGAGCGCGGGACGGACGCGCTCGCGGCATTGGACCGTGGCCTGTCGGACGGGCGCGACTTCGTCGCGGGCGAGTACTCGATCGCCGACATCGCGCTGTACGCGTACGTGCACTGCGCGGACGATGCAGGCGTGGACCTCGCCACTTACGAACAGGTCGTGGGGTGGCTCAGCCGAGTCGAGGCTCAGCCGCGGTTCGAGAACGACCTCGAGCCGCTGCCCGCGCACGCGCTGCAGCGGCCGGTCTGAGCCCCCGCTACGAGGGCTTGCGGAACGGCAGCTCGTCGATGAGCGCGGCGAGCTCGAACACCCGCTGTACCACCGGCGGGCCAGGCTCGAGCTCGAACGCGAAGCCGTTCTGTGAGGCCTCTGTCGTCCACCTCATGACGAGGTGAAGGCCCGACGAGTCCATGAAAGTGAGGCCGCGGAGATCGAGGAGAATGCCGGGGAAGCCCGCCTCGCGCAGCCGGCGCAGCTCCTGGTCGACGGCGCCGACGGTCGCCATGTCGAGCTCACCGCGCGGGGCGACGATGACGCGGTCTCGCTCCGGGGTGACTTCACATGTGAACGGCCCGCTGTACTGCGACAACACTTGTCCTCCGCGCTCGTGATGAAGAACAAGCACGACGCCCATGGAAACACCGTGCCACGCTCCGTCCGAGTCAGCGACGGCGCGCCCCCTGGCGGAGGCACGTCAACCGCGCCGCGATCCTAGCGCCCTTCTCCGCGCGCGGCCACCGCGCGCGTGACGCCAGCGGAGCGCCTCGACAACCGGTGCGTCAGGGAGTGCCGAACGGACGTAGCGGCCGCTGATTGCCGGGATGTCGACGATGACTCCGAACATGCTGGTGTGACCTCCGTAGATCGTTTTGAGAGTCACAGGGATGATACCCGGATTGTGTCCGGTAAACTCTGTGACAGTGGACACATCGGGAAGAGCAGTCTCGACGGTCCCGCTCGAGGGCGGGCATCTGGCGCTCGACTTCGTGAACACAGTCGGCGGGATGCGCGACGAGCCGCCGAACCCCGAGGACGAGCTGCTCGACACCTACGAGGACTTCGCGATCTGGTGCGCGCGGCTCGGTGTGATCAGCGAGCGCGAGGCCGGGTCTCTGCGAGCTGCGGCGCGTAGGGACGAGAGGGCGGCACGGCGCGCGCTGCGGCGCGTCATCGAGCTGCGCGAGCTCCTCTACCCCATCTTCCGCACGCTGTCCGAGGGCAAGGACCCGCCCCTGGAGCTGCTCGACCGCCTGCGTGACTCAGACCGCGCCGCGCTCTCGGACGCACGGCTCGTCGCCGGCGGCGCCGACGCCATGGAATGGTCCTGGCCGGCGCCGAAGGAGCTCACCGACCCGCTGCGCCCGATCGCCCACGCCGCGGTCGACCTGCTCACCGCCGGCCCGCTCGATCGACTGAAGACCTGCGGCAACTGCCGGTGGGTCTTCCTCGACCAGAGCCGCAATCACAGTCGCCGGTGGTGCTCGATGGACGAGTGCGGGGTCCAGATGAAGCACGCGCGCTACGTGGAGCGCCGCCGCGGCCGGGCCGCTAGCGCCTGACGGCGCGCGGAGCGGCGCGCATGCCCATCAGCCTCCGGGCGAGCGGGATCCGCCGTAGGAGCACGGCGAGCACGACAACGACGGTCTGATGAAGCAGCTAGAACGTGTGACGGCCGGCCCGCGGGCACGGGCCGGCCGTCGATGTGCGTCGTGTCCTGCTCGGGCCTAAGACGTCTCGGTCGGCTCGGTGGTCTCCGTCGGCTCCGTCGCCTCCGGCTCGCTGTGCGAGATCTTGACCCGGGTCACGTCCGGCGCGCCGTACTGGTCCGCCGTGCTCGCGCCCTCCGGGGCGCAGCGCTTCTTCGTGAAGGAGATCCGGCCCTTGACCTTCACGCGGTCGCCCGCCGACGGCACCAGTGTGCCGTCGTCGCCCAGCATGAGGAGGAATGCGTCGCCCGCCGGCACCGTGTACGTGGCGCCGACGACCTGCATCCCCTTGCGATCGGCGTTCTGGTCCTCGAGCTCGCCCGAGTTGCGGGCGTGGCGATTGGCGGCGGTCACCGTGAGCGTCACCGTCGCCTCGCTGCTGTCGGTCGTCAGCGGGTCGTCCGCGGTCATGCTCACCAGGGTGCCGGTGAGCTGGAAGCCGCGTGTTCCGCTCTTCGCGCAGCTCTTGGCCTTGCCCTGGGCCTTCGCGTGGCCCTTGCCCTTGCCGTGCCCGCCCTTGGCGGCGACCGCGGTCGCCGGGACCACCACCAGGGCGGCCGCCACGGCCAGTGCCGCGATCGTGCGTATGGTCTTCAACATTTCTGGGTCCTCCCGTGCTCGCTAGCTGCTCTATTCATCGGCAGATCGGGCCGTTGCGTGAGCCGGAAACGGCTCGGTTGGCCGCGGCGATTGCGGATCCGCAACCGGATCAGCGTCGCGGGCGTTTCTCTACTCCGGCAGTCCGACCGCCCTCAGAGCCTCAGCATGGTCGAAGTAGTCCTGCTGGCGAACAACCCTGCCGTGCTCGAGCGTCGCGACGCTCGCAAGCTTGCCCGTCAGCGGCACGCGGCTGGCCTGGGCTCGCAGAGGGATGTCAAGGAGCATGACGATGCGGCCCCCAAGGTCAACTACCTCGACCGTCTCGACCCGCATCTCACTCCCCCAGACATCGGCGAGCTCGGCGACGTATTTCCGGTAGCCGGCGGCACCGCGATAGGACGCCTCGAAGAAGCCGGCCTCCACGGCCTCGCGCGGCGGATGGAACTCGAAGTCCGGGTCCCGCGTAGGGGCGATCGCGTCGAGATCGCCACGATTGAACGCCTGGAGCGACAGCACGATGCCGCGGAGCAGAAGCCGCTGCCGCAGGCGCGACGTCGGCTCCAGTCGCGCGACGAAGCGAAGTCCTGGAGCCGCAAGCCACGGGATGCGCGCAAACAGCCGCTGTTCGCACGCGCGAGTCGGCCGCTCGCGTACGCGCAGTCGCTTCCGAACGACCCGATCGGTCGACATCGCCCGGAAGTATCCCGGCGGCTAGTAAAGGTTCGCGATCGAGCGCTGGTCGTAGTCGAACAGGGTGCAGCGCGGGGCCTGGTAGCTCGGGTACATCACCGAGTCGGTCCTGTTGGCGTGATCGAGGCCGGCGACGTGGCCGTTCTCGTGCAGGAAGACGGTCTCGACGTCATAGCCGCTCCCGCCGCTGCTGCCGCAGGTGCTCTTCCAGGTGAAGCGCGTGTTGAGCGCCATGTCCGCCTCCGGAACGGACGAGGTGAACCAGGTAACGCCCAGCGTCGTGCCGCCGAGCGCGGCCCAGCCGACGTCGTTGCTCCCGTCATTGGCCTGGGCGCCGGGGCACTCCTGGACCAGCGACGGACAGCGGTTCGTGGTCCCGCCGGACGAGATCCTGTAGGTGGAGCCCGAGACGTTGCTCCAGTCGGAGTACGTGTTCTGCAGCGCCGTCTGCGCGGCGAGCGGCGCGCCCGCTGGGTTGTAGTTCTGGGTCACCGTCGGCGGGCTCCACTTGAGGCCGGTGTAGAAGTACCGCTCGCCGCCGCCACCGCCGCCTCCGCTCGGGCCGCCGGCCCATGGCGGCTTCGCACGCCTCGCGCCCTGCTGAGACAGCGCCTCATCCGTGGCCTGGCTGGCGGCCTGACCCGGCGGCACCGCCACCACGACGTCCACGTAGAGGGTCTTGCCGTTCACATGCTTCACGCCGGTCGCCGAAGCGACGCGACCGCCGGCCTGGGCCGATGCGGGGAGCGCGGCGAGGAGAAATGCGAACGAGAAGAGACAGGCGAAGCGTCGTGGCGTCATGTGACCTTCCTCCCAGGGGACCGAACGACGAAACTCTCGATAGAGGTACACCACCGCAACGCTGAATGTCCACCTCGGAGTTGAAATGGGGCCGGCCTGGATGCGAACCAGGGACGACGGATTATGAGTTTTCTGGGTCCGTCGGTGCTCCGCCTCGCGGAGCGGTTTTCGGCTCTGTCAGTGGCGCTGGGTTGCGCTCGGTTCGCTGAGTTCGCTGCACGCTCGCCGCCTAAGCCGACGCTCGCAATTCGTGCAAGGCAGGGGCGCGCTCAGGTCGCCGGCATCAGTCCGAGCTGGCCGAGCAGGTCGGCCTGATCGAAGTAGAGATGTTCCGAGGCCAGCTCGTCGCCGCGAACGTCATAACTCGACATCCAGCGGAAGTGGACGTGCCGTCCCGTGGCCGCGACGTCGCCCGCCGGCGCACGCATGACACCGGTGTGCGTGCCTATGAACCGGCCCTCGGCGGCGACCACTGATCCTTCGGCGAGAAGGCGCGACGTCTCAAGACGCCCGTCCGGGAACGCGTCCCAGAACACACCGAGGAAGCCCAGAACCTGCTCGCGGCCGTGCATCGACGCGTTCGGTGCGACGAAGTCGGCGTCCTCGCTCCACGGCTCGGCGTCCGCGTCCCGTGCGTTGAACGCCTCGACATGCCTTTCGACGACGCGCTTGGGATCAGCCATCAGGCCGTACCTCCTGTCGGTTGCGTGCGCCGGATACTCCCACTCTGCGACGGTCTTCTGACAATCGCGGCGAGCGCCGGCCCCCGGGCTTCCGCTTCGCTGTCCATGCGAAGCGATAGCCACGGGGCGGCAGTTAGGGTGCCGCCGTGAGCTATCTGCTGCCAGCGCACCCGCACACGTTCGTCTGCCGAACGTGGGACGACTTGGCAGCGAAGCTCGTGTGGGCTCGGGAGCAGGGCTACCGGTCCGCGAAAGCACGGCGGGCGAACGGAGACGTCGACAGGCCGCTATTGCCCTCGGAGCAGGCCCGCCTCGTAGAGGAAGCCACGCGGCTTGCGCTCAACTGGCCCCCGAGATGAGTGCCAAACGATTTCCGGGGTAGAACGCCCGCCATGGCGCTTCCGCAGGACGAGCGACTGATGCGGCTACGGCGGCTCGTCCGACAGCTGGAGGCGCGTGTGCCGTCGCCAGAGTGCGACGAGCTGCTCGCTCGCGTCCGGCACCGGCTGGTTGAGACTGAGGCTTTCGACGAACTCGGCCCGCCATCGTCGCTGCCGAGGCTCGATGACGAGGCTGCCTGAGCCGCCTGCCGTGGAGGCTCGGACTTAGTCGCTCGTCGCGACACGCAGCCCTTAGTGAAACAACCCGGCGCGCTCGATGATCTGCGCCCGGTTTCGCTCTAGCGACTGGGCGAGCTTAGGGCGTTGCAGTCTGTAGAGGTAGCTGACGCACCACTGAAGTTGCTCCACGGCCAGGGTGGCGGCCTTGCGGT
>JBKPSR010000154.1:0-17747 GCA_046735115.1 Actinomycetota bacterium | reverse complement strand
GAGAGCGTCCACCTCGCTGCCGGACTTGCCGATCACGATGCCGGGCCGGGCCGTGTGGATGTTGACCTCGACCTCGTTCTTGTTCTTCTTGATGGTGATCGTCGACAGGCCCGCGTGCGCGAGCTTGTTCTCGATGTGCTCGCGGATGTGGATGTCCTCCAACAGGTAGTCGGAGAAATCGCGCTCGTTGAACCAGGTCGACTTCCAGTCGTGGATGTAGCCGACCCGTAGCGACTCGGGATGGACCTTCTGGCCCATGGGCTACCTCCCGTTCCGTTCGGCGGTCAATTCGATGGTCATGTGGCTGGTGCGCTTGTTGATGCGCGTGGCGCGACCGAGCGCGCGCGGCCGGTAGCGCTTGATGGTCGGGCCCTCGTCGACGTACGCGCGCATCACGGTGAGCTCGTCGGCGCCGAGCTCGTAGGCGTCCTCCGCGTTCGCCACGGCCGACTTGAGCAGCTTGAGGATGTCGCTCGCGACGGCGCGCGGAGCGTGCTCGAGGATCGCCTGAGCCTGCTCGACCCGCTTTCCGCGAATGTGGTCCATGACGAGCCGGGCCTTCCGCGGAGCGCTGCGCACGTACTTCGCGCGCGCTCGTGCGACGAGCTCGGTCTCGGGACGCGCGGCGCGCTGTCTGCCCGCACCGCCGGTCGAGGTCTCCGCGGACCCGCGGCGGCGCGGCTGCTTCCCGGCGGCCTCCTCGTCGGCGTCGGCAGCAGCGGCGGCGTCCTCGCTCGCCTCCTGGGCGTCGGGGCTATCCGGCTCGGGCGTCTCGTCCTCGGCGATCGGCTCGGGCGTCTCGCCCTCGCCGGCGAGGACAGGCTGAAGCCTGTCCCCGTCATCCGCCGCCTCGGCAGCGGCCTCGGCCGTCGCCTCCTCGATCGGCGCAGCCGCAGGCGCGCCGCCCGAGGCGTCGTCCTCCTCCAGCCGCTCGATTAGCTCGTCCTTCTTGCCCGACTTCGTCAGCCCGCGCGCCTCGAGCTCGGATTTGAGCTCGTCGACGGTCAGCTCGCTCCAGCCGCCCTCCGGTGCCTGTCGCCGCTCGGCGCTCACCGCATCCTCACCTTGTCGCTGCCCGCGTGGCCGCGGAACATCCGGGTGGGGGCGAACTCGCCGAGCTTGTGGCCGACCATCGACTCGGAGATGAACACGGGCACGTGCTTCCGGCCGTCGTGAACGGCGATGGTGTGGCCGACCATCTCGGGAAAGATCGTCGAGGTGCGCGACCAGGTCTTGACCATGGTCTTGTTGCCCGACTCGTTCAGCTGCTCGATCCGCGTCATGAGGCGGTCCTGGACGAACGGTCCCTTCTTGGATGAGCGCGACATCTACCTACCTCCGGCCTTTCTTGCCTCGACGGCGGCCGCGGACGATGTAGCGGTCGGACGTCTTCCTCTTCTTGCGCGTGCGGTAGCCGAGCGTCGGCACGCCCCATGGAGTGCGCGGGTGGCCGCCCGGGGTGTGATGCGCCTCGCCGCCGCCGTGCGGGTGGTCGACCGGGTTCATGGCTACGCCGCGCGTCTGCGGGCGCTTGCCGCGGTGGCGCGAGCGGCCGGCCTTGCCGAGGTCCACCAGCTCATGCTCCGCGTTGCCGAGCACGCCGATCGTGGCACGGCAGGCGACCTGCACCATCCGCATCTCGCCGGAGGGCAGCCGCAGCGTCGCGTACTTGCCCTCCTTCGCCACGAGCTGGATTGCGGTGCCGGCCGAGCGGCCCAGCTGGCCGCCGCGGCCCGGGGTCAGCTCGACGTTGTGGACGGTCGCACCGGTCGGGATGTTCGCGAGCGGCAGGGCGCAGCCGGGGGCGATGTCCGCGCCCGGGCCCGACGACACCGTGTCGCCGACCCGTAGCCGTCCCGGCGCCAGGATGTAGCGCTTCTCGCCGTCGGCGTAGTGGAGCAGCGCGATGTGCGCCGAGCGGTTCGGGTCGTACTCGATCGCGGCGACCCTCGCCGGGATCCCGTCCTTCATCCGCTTGAAGTCGATCTTCCGGTACCTGCGCTTGGCGCCGCCGCCGCGGTGGCGCGCCGTCACGCGGCCCTTCGCGTTGCGTCCGCCGGACTTCGTCAGTCCCTCGGTGAGTGACTTCTCAGGCTCGTTCCCCTTCGTGACCGCCTCGTGGCGGAGGTACGTCGCGAAGCGGCGGCCCGGCGACGTCGGCTTGTACTTCTTGATGGCCATTACTCGATCCCCTGACCCTCGAACAGCTCGATCGAGTCCTCCGGATGGAGGGTCACGACCGCCTTCTTCCAGCGGCGCCGGCTTCCGCTCGTGAGCCCGCGGCGCTTCGGCTTGGGCTTCACCCAGGCCGTGCGCACGCCGTCGACCCGCACGCCGAAGATCTCCTCGACCGCCTGACGTACCTGCGTCTTGTTCGAGCGCTCGTGGACGCGAAACGTGTACTTGTTGGCCGCGAGCAGGGCGTAGCTCTTCTCCGAGATGACCGGCCGGATGATCACCTGGCGCGCGTTCACCTCGAGGCCGCCTTCTCCGTCAGGCGCGTGGCCGCGGCCTCGGACAGGACGAGCCGCGCGTGTCCGATCACGTCTGCCACGCCCACGTCGTCCACGTGCATCACGCTGACGTCGCGGAGGTTCCGGAACGACTTGACCGCCGTCTCCTCGCCGTCCGTGAGCACCACGAGCACGCTGCCGTCGCCGTCGAGCGAGGCGATCGCCTCCGCGGCCGACTTCGTCGAGGGCGTGTCGAACTTGCTCGGGTCGACCGCCGCGATCGAGCCCCGCTCCGCGTGGATCGACAGCGCCGCGCGCAGCGCACGGCGGCGCGCCTTGCGGTTCACCTTGACCGTGTAGCCGCGCGGCTTGGGGCCGAAGGCCACGCCGCCGCCCTTGCGCGTGGGCGACGACAGCGCACCCACACGCGCGCGGCCGGTGCCCTTCTGGCGCCATGCCTTCGCGCCGGTCATGCTGACCTCGCCCCGCGTCTGGGTCGACGCCGTGCCGCGACGCTGCGCCGCGAGCTCCGCGCGCACCGTCTCGTGCACGAGCGGGCCGTGAAAGCGCTCGCCGAACACGGCGTCGTCCAGGGCGAGCGTGCCGGTGCCGCCACCGATGTACTTGGCCGAGCTCGCCATTACGCCTCGCTCCTGATCTCGATCACGCCGCCCTTCGGGCCCGGCACGGAGCCGCGCACCAGCAGCAGGTTGTCGCGGATGTCCACGACCTCGAGGCCGCGCTGGGTGACGCGCTTGTTGCCCATCTGGCCGGGGCCGCGGATTCCCTTGAACACTCGCGCGGGGTCGGCGGAGGCGCCGATCGAGCCCGGGGCGCGCACGTTGTGCGAGCCGTGCGACACGGGGCCGCGGTGGAAGTTGTGGCGCTTGATCGTGCCGGCGAAGCCCTTGCCCTTCGAGGTGCCGGAGACCTTCACGGTCTGGCCCTTCTCGAAGATCGCGCCGGGGCTCAGCTCGGCGCCGACCTCGAGCTCGCCTGGCTCGCCGCGGAACTCGGCGAGGTGCTTGAGGCTCCCCACGCCGGCCTTCTTCAGGTGCCCGAGCTTCGGCTTGGTGAGCGACTTCTCGCGCGCCTCGCCGAACGCCAGCTGGACGGCGTCGTAGCCGTCGCGCTCGGCGCGCCGGATCGCGGTCACGAAGCAGGGGCCGGCCTCGATGACGGTCACGCGCTCGACGCGCCCGTCCTCCGGGTCGAAGACCTGGGTCATGCCGATCTTTCTTCCGAGCAGCCCACCCATGGCGTCAGATGAGCTGAATCTGGATGTCCACGCCGGCGGGCAGGTGGTCGAGCCGCTGGAGCGAGTCGACCGTCTTCGGCGTGGGCTGCAGGATGTCGATCAGGCGCTTGTGCGTCCGGATCTCGAAGTGCTCGCGCGAGTCCTTGTCCTTGAAGGGGGAGCGGATCACGCAGTAGACGTTCTTCTCGGTGGGCAGGGGCACGGGCCCGGACACCGAGGCTCCGGTGCGGGTGGCCGTCTCGACGATCTCCTTGGCCGCCGTCTCGATCGCCGAGTGGTCGTAGGCCTTGAGCCGGATGCGGATCTTGTTCTGCGTGAGTGTCGCCATGGCTTCCCTGAACAGACTTCGGGGGCGGGCGCTGACCTTGCCGCCCGCCCCCTAGAAACCTGTGTCTCGAGTGCTACTCGATGACCTCGGTCACCACCCCCGAGCCGACTGTGCGACCGCCCTCGCGGATTGCGAAGCGGAGACCCGCGTCCATGGCGATGGGCTGGATCATCTCCACCGTCATCTCGACGTTGTCGCCCGGCATGACCATCTCGGTGCCCTCGGGGAGGTTCGCCACCCCGGTGACGTCGGTCGTCCGGAAGTAGAACTGCGGCCGGTAGCCGTTGAAGAACGGGGTGTGACGGCCACCCTCCTCCTTCTTCAGGCAGTACACCTGGGCCTTGAACTTCTTGTGCGGGGTGATCGAGCCCGGCTTGCAGAGCACCTGCCCGCGCTCGATCTCCTCACGCCCGACGCCTCGCAGGAGGCAGCCGACGTTGTCGCCGGCCTGACCCTCGTCGAGGATCTTGCGGAACATCTCGACGCCGGTCACCACCGTCGACTTCGTCTGCTCGTGGATGCCCACGATCTCGACCGTGTCGCCGGTGTGGACCACGCCCTGCTCGATACGGCCGGTCGCAACCGTGCCGCGGCCGGTGATCGAGAAGACGTCCTCGACCGGCATCAGGAACGGGCGGTCGAGCGCGCGCTCGGGCTGCGGGATGTAGCTGTCGAGAGCCTCGGCGAGCTCGACGATCTTCTCTATCTGTTCGGCGTCGCCCTCGAGCGCCTTCAGCGCCGAGCCCTGGATCACGGGCACGTCGTCGCCCGGGAAGTCGTACTCGGAGAGCAGGTCGCGGACCTCGACCTCGACGAGCTCGAGGAGCTCGTCGTCGTCGACCATGTCGACCTTGTTCATGAATACGATCACGTACGGCACGTTCACCTGGCGGGCCAGGACGATGTGCTCGCGGGTCTGCGGCATCGGGCCGTCAGCGGCGGACACCACGAGGATCGCGCCGTCCATCTGGGCGGCGCCCGTGATCATGTTCTTGATGTAGTCGGCGTGCCCCGGGCAGTCCACGTGGGCGTAGTGACGGTTCTCCGTCTCGTACTCCACGTGCGAGGTGGCGATCGTGATACCGCGCTCCTTCTCCTCAGGAGCGTTGTCGATCTCCTCGAAGCTGCGCGCCTGGCCGCCGTACTTCTCGGACAGCACCTTGGTGATGGCCGCCGTCAGTGTCGTCTTGCCGTGGTCGATGTGCCCGATCGTGCCGACGTTCACGTGCGGCTTGTTGCGCTCGAACTTCTCCTTCGCCACTCCGAACTACCCCTTTCTCAAAGTCTTCGCGGGCCCAGGCCCGAACTTGCGAAACATACTCCTTAAGCTGAGGCCCCGACCGGCTCCCCGGTGCGGGTCTCGACGATCTCCTCCGCGATGCTGCCCGGCACTTCCTCGTACCGGTCGAACTGCATCGTGTAGGTGGCCCGGCCCTGCGTGGAGGAGCGCAGGTCGGTCGCGTACCCGAACATAGCGGCGAGCGGCACGCTCGCCTTGACCGCGACGGCGTTTCCGCGCGGCTCCTGGCCCTGGACGTGGCCGCGGCGCCGGGAGAGGTCGCCGATCACGTCGCCGATGAAGTCCTGCGGGGTGACGACCTCGACGGCCATCACGGGCTCCAGCAGCACCGGCCTCGCGCGCTTGGCCGCGTCCTTGAGGGCCAGCGAGCCGGCGATCTTGAAGGCCACCTCAGACGAATCTGTGTCGTGGTACTTGCCGTCGACGAGGGTCGCGCGAACGTCCACCATCGGGTAGCCGGCCTTGACGCCTGACTCGAGCGCCTCCTCGATCCCCTTCTCGACCGCGGGGATGAACTCGGACGGCACCGAGCCGCCCTTGATCCGGTTGATGAAGTCGAAGCCCTCGCCCGGCGCCGGCTCGAGGTCGATGTAGACCACGCCGTACTGGCCCGAGCCGCCGGTCTGGCGGATGAACTTCCCCTCGACGTTCTGGACGGGGTTGCGGATCGTCTCGCGGTAGGCCACCTGCGGGCGGCCGACGGCCGCCTCGACCCTGAACTCGCGCTTCAGCCGGTCCACGATCACCTCGAGGTGCAGCTCGCCCATGCCGGAGATCACGGTCTGGCCGGTCTCCTCGTCGGTGCGCACCTGGAAGGTCGGGTCCTCCTCGCCGAGACGCTGGAGCGCCACGGACAGCTTCTCCTGGTCGACCTTGGTCTTCGGCTCGATCGAGAGGTGCACGACCGGGTCGTCGAACGTGATCGCCTCGAGGATCACCGGAGCGTCGGGCGCGGCCAGCGTGTCCCCCGTCGAGGTCTGCTTGATGCCGACGCCGGCGGCGATGTCGCCCGCGTAGACCTCCTCGACCTCCTCGCGGCTGTTCGCGTGCATCATCAGGATGCGCCCGACGCGCTCGGTGCGGCCGGTGACCGAATTGAGCACGCGGCCGCCTGCCTGCAGCTTGCCGGAGTAGACGCGGAAGTAGGTGAGCTTGCCGACGTACGGGTCGGCCATGACCTTGAAGGCGAGCGCCGCGAAGGGCTCGTCGTCGGAGGCCTCGCGCGGGACGTGGTTCTCGTCGGCGTCTATGCCCTCCACCGCCGGCACGTCGAGCGGGCTCGGCAGGTAGTCGATGACAGCGTCGAGCAGCGGCTGCACGCCCTTGTTCTTGAAGGCGGAGCCCGCCAGGACGGGCGTCATGGAGATGTCAAGCGTCGCCTTGCGGATGTCCTGGATGAGGCGATCGGGCCCGATCGGCTTCTCCTCCAGGTAGTCCTCCATGAGCTCCTCGTCGTACTCGGCGACGGCCTCGATGAGCTCGGTGCGCGCCGCGTGGGCCGCCTCGGCCATGTCCTCGGGGATGTCGGTGACCTCCCACTCCTGGCCGAGGTCGTCCTTGTAGACGATCGCCTTCATGTTCACGAGGTCGATCACGCCCGTGAACTCGGCCTCCGCGCCGATCGGCAGCTGCACCGGCACCGGATGGGCGCCGAGGCGGTCGATCATCGTCTGGACCGAGCCCTCGAAGTTGGCTCCGATGCGGTCCATCTTGTTGATGAAGGCGATGCGCGGCACGCGGTACTTGTCGGCCTGGCGCCAGACGGTCTCGGACTGCGGCTCGACGCCGGCCACCGAGTCGAAGACGGCCACGGCGCCGTCGAGCACGCGCAGGGAGCGCTCCACCTCCACGGTGAAGTCCACGTGGCCCGGCGTATCGATGATGTTGATGCGGTGATCGCGCCAGAACGCGGTGGTCGCCGCGGAAGTGATCGTGATGCCGCGCTCCTGCTCCTGCTCCATCCAATCCATCACGGCAGCGCCCTCGTGGACCTCACCCATCTTGTGGGTGCGGCCGGTGTAGAACAGGATGCGCTCAGTCGTCGTCGTCTTGCCGGCGTCGATGTGCGCCATGATCCCGATGTTGCGCGTCTTATCTAGTGCGACTGTGCGTGCCATGACCTTTGGTTGTCCAAGTCCGTTTCCGAGCAGAAAAAAGGCCCGGTGCGGGCCCTGTGCTGCGTACGGTGCTTGCCCGGAAGAGTTCTATGTCGTAAAGGACTCCATCGACGTGAGCTACCGCCCGCCCTCGCGTGGCTGAGCGAGGCCGCGAGCGGCTGGGAACCGCCCGCAGAGCGACGAACGATGGTAGCAGGCGATTGGCGCTGCCAATCGGGCTTTCACCCACTGCAATCGCGGTCGCGATGGCCGCTCTGGCCGCCGGCGTGCTCATGCTTCTGACCGAGGTGACGACAGTGATCTCGGTGGACCTGAAGAACACCAGCTGCGAGGTGATCTACGACTCGAACCCGAGCCTCGCGGACAACTGCTCACAGACCGGTTTCGAGCGCAGCTCGGCCGCGCTGCTCCTGCTCGGGCTGCTCACCTTCGCGATGGGCTGGGGTGCGGCCGTCGGCCGCTCGCGGCCGGCCGCCCTGGCCCTGATCGGGATCGGCGTGGTCGTGCTCGGCATCGCCTTCCTGCGCGATCTGCCGGCGAGCGACGACACCGGCCTGATCGGGCGCGACTACGACCAGGCCTCGGCGGCGGCCGGCATCGGGCTCTGGTTCGAGGTCGCCGGCGGAGCATTGGCGGTATTAGCCGGCCTGCTTCGGGTTATACGTCCGGACGACTGATGAAGAGCGCACTTGCGATCGCACTGGCCCTGGGCGCGCTCACGGCCCAGGCCGCCTCCGCGCAGGAGCCGGCCGCCGCGCGCGGCCCTCACACGATCGTCGGGATCGGCGAGCAGAGCCCGGAGCTCTTCCAGGACCCGCGCTTCCACTCGACCGGGATCCGAAACGCCCGCCTGCTGGTGCCGTGGGACCTCATCAAGGTGGGCGGCTGGCCGCTCCAGGCCGCGGACCTCTGGCTCACGCGCGCGCAGCGCGACGGGATAGAGCCGCTCGTGTCGTTCGGCCACTCGATGTCGCCGAGGACCCAGCACAGGCTGCCGTCCGTGCGCGCGTTCACGACCCAGTTCAAGGCCTTCCGCGCGCGCTACCCGTGGGTGCGCGAGTTCTCCACCTGGAACGAGGCGAACCTCGGCAGCAAGCAGCCCACGGGGAGGCACCCGCGCCAGACCGCCGTCTTCTACCGCGCGATCAAGCGGCACTGCCGCGGCTGCACGGTCGTGGCGGTTGAGCTCCTGGTGACGTCCAACTGGCGCATGTACCGCTGGATCCGCGCCTTCCGCCACCGAGCGGGCGGCGGCCGGCTCATCCTCGGGCTCCACAACTACCCCGACGTGACGCGCCTGCGCGGCATTCGCACGAAGAACTTCCTGCGGCACGTCAAGAACGCCGAGATCTGGATCACCGAAACCGGGGGCATTGTGCGCCACCGGAACTTCAAGTACGACGAGAGCCGCGCCGAGCGCGTCGTCCGGCACGTTTTCAAGCTCGTCTCACGGCTCCCGCGCGTGAAGCGGCTCTACATCTACAACTGGCAGTACGACGGCAACGGGCGCTGGGACTCCGGCCTCATCTCACGTGAGGGCAAGGAGCGGCTCGCCTACTACGCGCTGCTCGACGGCCTGACCCTGGACCGCTTCAGGCCGATCCCGGTGACGATCGCCGACCCGGTCGCCGCCCCGGCCCCCTAGCGCCCCCGCCGCTGCGCCTCGCGCTCCTTGCGCACTTCCCGCACTCGAACTCGTAGATCGGCACCGTGTCGGCGCGCTCGCGCCCTACCAGCGATAGTGCGCGAAGGCCTGGTTCGCCTTCGCCATGCGGAAGATGTCGTCCTTCCGCTTGTAGGCGCCGCCCTGCTGCGACTGGGCGTCCGTGAGCTCGCCGGCCAGGCGCTCGGCCATCGACTTCTCGCGCCGGGAGCGTGCGAACTCGATCAGCCAGCGTACGGCCAGCGTCCGGGCGCGCCGCTGGGGCACCTCGACGGGCACCTGGTAGGTCGCGCCGCCGACGCGGCGGGAGCGCACTTCGAGCACCGGGGTGATCTGCTTGACCGACTCCTCCAGGGCCGGGACCGGGTCCTGGCTCGTGCGCCTGGCGAGGATATCGAGCGCCTCGTAGACGATCTTCTCGGCGGTGGACTTCTTTCCGTCCACCATGACCTTGTTGATCACCTGCTGGACGAGCTTCGACCCGTACATCGGATCCGGCTCGACCGGGCGAACTCCTGGAGAGGCGCGGCGCGGCATCGCTACCTGGCCTTCGCCCCGTACTGCGAGCGGGCCTTCTTGCGGTCGGACACGCCGGCCGCGTCGAGCGTCCCGCGCACGACCTTGTAGCGCACGCCCGGGAGGTCCTTCACCCGGCCACCACGGACGAGCACCACGGAGTGCTCCTGGAGGTTGTGCCCCTCGCCCGGGATGTAGGAGGTGACCTCCATCCCGTTGGTCAGCCGCACGCGGGCCACCTTGCGAAGCGCGGAGTTCGGCTTCTTGGGCGTGACGGTGTACACGCGCGTGCAAACGCCGCGCCGCTGCGGGGCGGCGATGCGCTTCTTGCGGCCCTGACCCGACTTCAGGCCCGGGGTCGACACCTTCTTGCGGGGCTTCGTGCGGCCCTTGCGGACGAGCTGGTTGATGCTGGGCATGCGGCGCGTGATGGTAGCAGCGGCATGGTCTCCGTTTGTGGGCCTGGACCATCACCGGCGCGGCTCGGCGAGCCGCTCCTCCTCATCCACGGAATCGGCCACACCTGGCGCGGGTGGCAGCCAATGCTGCCGCTGCTCGAGCGGCGCTTCGACGTGCTCGCGGTCGACCTGCCGGGATTCGGGCGCTCGGAGACGCTGCCGGCGGCGGTCGACTCCACGCCCGAGGCACTCGCCGACACCGTCGAGGACGAGCTCGCGCGCCCGTGCGCACATCGCCGGCAACTCGCTCGGGGGCTGGGTTTGCGCTCGAGCCGGCCCGGCGCGGGCGAGCCCAGACCGTCACCGCGATCTCGCCGGCCGGCCTCCAGCACGCGCGCGAGCACGACTGGGGCGTCGCGAGCCTGCGCGGGATGCGGTGGGTCGCGCGGAACGTGCCTCCGCCGGCGTTCCTTCTCGACCACCCGGCCGGGCGCGTGCTGGCCGCCGGACCCAGCTGCGCGCGCGTGGAGAAAGGATCCCGAGCTGCTGCGGGAGGAGACCGAGCTGTTCGCGAGCAAACCCGGGCTTCGACGCCACCCTGCCGCACACGTTCGACGCCCAGCCGCGCGGGCTCACCACCCTCGACGCCCGGTGCTGATCCTGTGGGGCGCGCTTGACATCGTGCTGCTTCCGCGCCAGGGCCGCCGCTTCGAGCGGCTGATCCCAGGGCGCGGAGCTCCGTTACATCCGCGGGATCGGGCACACGCCGATGTCGGACGCGCCCGAGGAGCCGGCCGAGGCGATCGAGGAATTCGCGCTCGATCGCCAGCGAGCCGCCCGCGAGGCAGCGCCGGCCGTCTGATCGGCCTCGGCAACGACGGTCACTGAGGGCTAGGGCACCGCCGGGTGGGTGGATCGACTTTGCCCCTCGGGGTGGGTGGGTCGACTTTCCCCCCTCCAGGGTGCATAACTCGAGCCACCCCGGCTCGGGCGCCGCGGGCATCCCCCTCAATGCCGTCGTTAGCCCTTCTCCGCGCGCCGGTAGATCTGGATCGCGACGCCGTCTCCGACGGTCCTCGACTCGGTCAGCTTCAGAGGATGCTTGTCGCTCGTCTCGCCGAACAGGCGCTTTCCGCTACCGAGTACGACCGGGAAGACCATCAGCCGCAGCTCGTCGACGAGCCCGTTCTCGACCAGCGCCTGCACCAGCCGGCCACTGCCGTGGACGACGATGTCGCCGTCGAGCTCGTCTCTCAGCTTCGAGACCGACTCCGCCAGGTCGCCCTCGAGCACGGTCGTGTTCGTCCACTCCGGGTCCTTCAGCGTCGAGGACACGACGTACTTCGGCATGTTGTTGAAGAGGTCGGCGAACTCGCCGTCCCTCGACGGCCACGCCTCCGCGAACCCCTCGTACGTCTTGCGTCCCAGGAGCAGCGCCGCTGAGTTGCGCGTCTCGTGGAGCTTGAAATTGTTGCCCTCCTCGCCGCGATCGAACTCGAAGCTCCAGCCGCTGTGCTTGAAGTCCTCGGCGCCGCCGGGATCCTCGATCACGCCGTCGACTGAGATGAACTCGGTTACCACGATCTTGCCCATGTCGTGCCTCCTTCTCAGGCCTCGGGTCGGTAGGCGAGGTAGACCACGCCGTTCTCGTAGGAGTCAGTCCCGACGAGCGCGAACTTGCTGGGCGGCGCGTCCTCCGGGAAGAGCCGCGGACCGGCCCCCCTCGTCAGCGGGAAGACGAACAGATGGAGCCCGTCGACGAGGCCGTCCGCGAGCATCGCGCGCGCCAGCGTGCCGCTGCCGCTGACATACAGGTCGCCGTCGACCTCCTCCTTCAGGCGTCGCAGCACCTCCGGGTCGTACGGCCCGACGATCTCCGAGTTCCTCCAGGTCGCCTCTGTCAGCGTGCCGGACACCACGTACTTGGTGGTGTCGTTGAAGAACGGGGCCCCGGGATCGTCCTCAGCGGTCCGGGTGGACCACGACGGCTCGAACATCTCATAGGTGGTGCGCCCGAGCAGGATGCCCCTGGAGCTCGCGGTCAGCGCCCCGATGGCCTCTCCCATCTGGGGATCGAAGCCGTAGTCGAAAGTCCACACCGGCGTGTCGATCACGCCGTCGAGGCTCATGAACTCGTGTATGTGGATCTCTCCCACTCGCCTTCCTCTCGTTCTGTGTCAGTCCTGGTTCCTAACAGGACGTCGAACGACGAGGCACGTTCTCGACAAGCGCGGGATCGGCGAACTACGGCAATGAGGGCTGGGGCGACCACTCGTTTCTCGACAATCCTGGTTAGGTCCCCATATAGGGACCCCAGGCAGGATTGCGGCTGGAAGCGGCCGGGCCACCCCCTCAATGCTGTCGTTGGGCGGCTAGGCGCTAGCCCGCGCGGCCCGCAGCGGGGCCGGCGTCAGGGCGGCCGCCACGATCACCAGCACGAAGGCGAAGCTCTGGATCACGATGCCGAGCGGGTCGTTCGGCATGGGGTCGCCGAACACGAGGATCCCGCCGCTGATGGCGGTGACGTTCGCCGCGGCGCTCGTCAGGGTGATGACGGGCACGGCCTCGCCCTTCTGGAGGCCGCGCGCGGACGCGTAGAACGCGATCACCGAGGCGGCGATGCAGGTGAAGAGCCAGGGCGAGAACAGCACGCCCTCGAGGCCGCCGGTGCCCCCCGCGGTGGTGAGCGCCTTGATGGCCACGTCGGAGACTCCGAACAGCATTCCGGCCGCCGTGCCGAGCATCACGCCGTGGTGCTCGTGGTTGTCCAGCGCCTTGGAGAGGACCAGGAACGTGCCCAGCGCGAGCAGCGCCGACTCGAACGCGATCATCGCTGCGAGGGAGTAGCTCGAATGCGCGCCGTGGGTCGGCAGCGTCACGGCCAGCAGGACGAGGCCAAGCGCGGTGAGGCCAACGCCGGCCCACTGGCGCAGCCCGACCGAGCAGCCGAACCAGCGCTCGGCGAGCACCGTCAGGAACACGAGCCCGCCCGCGATCACGGCCTGGACGACCGACAGCGGCGCCATCGCGAGCGCGGCGACGTGGAAGACCCACGCGCCGAGCGCGACCAGCATGCCGAGGGCGAACCACTTCGAGCGGAACAGCCCGATGGCGCTCCGAACCGGGTGCTTGAGGCTCACGTCAGGAGCCGCGCACGCCCCGCGATGCTTCAGGAGGAACCCCACGTTCGTGGCGAAGGCGCAGAAGCAAGCGAGCAGAATTCCGATTGAAAGCAAAGTCACTCAGACGGTCTGGAACAAGGCGACAGCGGTTATGCCTCACCGCTAGTTCGAGCTATCGGCTGTCACGCCTCCCGGCTTGACTGGGCCTTTTGGCCATAAGTCGAGAGTTCGTCAACCTATTGGCTTCCTCTGTATCCGAATACCGAAACCTTGGAACCGCAAAAGCAAAGACGACCGATTCTCTTCGTGGACGTCGACGGGGTCATCAGCCTGTTTGGATTCAGCCCCGGCGCAGGAACCCTCCCCGGCCCCTTGCACTGGATCGACGGCGTTGCGCACTGCATCCCGGATGACGTCGGAGCCAGGCTTGGCACCCTAGCTGAACGGTTCGAGCTCGTGTGGGCGACCGGCTGGGAGGAACGTGCGAATGAGCACTTGCCCTTCATCCTGAAGCTGCCCTTCCGCGACCTTCCGAGCCTCGCCTTCGAGGGCCGCGCCGTGTTCGGATCGGCTCACTGGAAGCTCGACGCGATCGACGAATACGCCGGCGATCGCCCGGCCGCCTGGATCGACGACAACCTCGACGAGACCTGCATCGCCTGGGCCGAGGGCCGCGACGCACCCACGCTGCTCGTCGAGACCTCGTCGGCCGAGGGCCTCGCGGACGAGCACGTCAGCCAGCTGCTCAGCTGGGCCGACGAGCTCGAGGGCTGGATCCGCTAGCCCAGACGAGGTACGGCTCGCCGGCGGCCATCGCCGCGGCGCTTTTTGCCTGCACACGCCAGGGATCGAGCCGGAGCGCCACGAAGCCGTCGGCCTCGGGCCCGCCGGGCCAGATCGGCGCGGGGTCGTAGCCCATGGGCGGCGGAGCGGCCGAAAGCCGCTCCCACGCATCGCGCCGCCCCGCGTCGTCGTCGATCCAGGCGACCTCGCACTCGGCGACCGCCACGTCGTGCGCCGGGTCCCAGTAGAAGCACGAGACGAAGGGCGTCCGCTCGATGTGGGCGCGCCTCAGCGGCGTGGGGCGGCTACCGACCCAGCCGACCAGACGGTCGCCGCTGCGCTCCCATACCGCGTGCACGAGGCGAGAGCGCGGCCGCCCTCGGCGGTCCACCGTGGCCAGGGAGCAGTAGACGATCCGCTTCGCCGTCTCCATGAACGCGTCGAGCGCGTCCGCCATGACGGAAGGCTAACCCTCACCGGACCACCGTGATGACCTTCCCGCTGTCGATGCTGGTGTGGTACCGCTGGTCCGGCTCGAGCCGCACGCCCAGCAGCACGCGGAACTTGGTCTTCGCGTAACGGCGGAAGAACTTCTTCGGAAGGATGTTCACCCGGAGCGTCTGCGTACCCGCCTCGGTGAAGGTGAGGATCTTGCTGTTCGAGATGCCCGGGACGCCGTGGTTGTGGAGGTCGACCCAGCGATCGCTCTGCCTGCGGGACTCGATCAGGGCGATGCTCGACGCCTCCGTCAGGTCGTCGCAGGTGACCTTGACCGGGATGCCCTTTCGGAGCACGGGAGCAAGGCGCATCTTCTTTGGCACCGTGTAGGTGCACTCGGAAGCCTGAGCGACGGCAGGAGCGGCGAGGGCGAGCAGCGTCAGCGCAGCAGCAATCGTCTTCATGCGGCGAGCGTGCCGCACAAACACGAGGTCGGCGTCAGGTGTTACCCCCGACGCCGACCCCGGATTTTGTGGCTACTCGTCGCCGTCTGTGGGCGTCGGCAGGTCGGCCAGGTCGCCGAAGGCGCCCTCGCCGTCGTCGCCGTTGCCGCCGAAGCCGAAGCCCTCGATCTCACCCGTATCGGTGAGGCCGAGCAGCTCGGACTCCTCGAGCATCGTGAGCTCCTCGGGCGCGTGGCGGCGGATCGGCTCCGTCGGCTCGATCTCGAGCCGGCGGTAGCGGCGAAGGCCCGTGGCCGCCGGGATCAGCTTTCCGATGATCACGTTCTCCTTCAGGCCCAGCAGCCGGTCCGTCTTGCCCTCGAGCGCCGCGTCCGTCAGCACCTTGGTCGTCTCCTGGAAGGACGCCGCCGACAGGAAGGAGTCTGTCGCGAGCGAGGCCTTCGTGATTCCGAGGATGATCTCCTCGTAGTCGGCCTGCTCCTTCTTCGCCTTCTTCAGGTCGGCGTTGGTCCCCAGCAGCTCGATCCGGTCGACGAACTGGCCCGGCAGATAGGTCGTGTCGCCCTTCTGGTCGACGCGGACCTTCTTCATCATCTGCCGGACGATGACCTCGATGTGCTTGTCGTTGATGTCGACGCCCTGCGACTTGTAGACCTTCTGCACCTCCTTGACGAGGTACACCTCGGTCGCGGTCCGGCGCTCGGCCTGGTCGGCACCGCCGTAGGCCAGCAGGTCGTGCGGGTAGATCGAGCCCTCGTTGAGCTGGTAGCCCGGCTTCACCTTCTGGCCCTTCTTCACGAGCAGCCGCGTGCGGCGCGGGAACGCATACGCGTGCTCCTCGCCGGCGGTGTCCGTGATCACGACGCGGAGGCCCTTGTCGGTCTCCTCGACCGCCACCGTGCCCTCGACCGTCGCGAGCTCGGCCTGGCCCTTCGGCTTGCGGGCCTCGAACAGCTCCACGACGCGCGGCAGGCCGTGCGTGATGTCCGCGCCGGCGACACCGCCGGTGTGGAACGTCCGCAGGGTCAGCTGCGTGCCCGGCTCACCGATCGACTGGGCGGCGATGATGCCCACCGCGTCGCCGATCGCGACCACCTTGCCGGTGGCCGGAGCGCGGCCGTAGCACTGCTGGCAGATCCCCTCGGCCTGGCACTTGAGGACCGAGCGGACCGGCACGGCCGCGCCCTCCTCCTCGCCGTAGGCCTCGACGATCTCGTCGATGTGCGCCTGCGTGATCAGCTCGCCCTTCGATACCAGCGCGCGACCGCGCTTGGTCGAGAAGTCGATCGCCGCGAAGCGGCCCTCGAGCTGGTCGTTCGGACGGCCGTCGTCGTTCAGCACCGGCATCTCGATGTACTCGCTGGTCCCGCAGTCCTCGTCGCGCACGATCACGTCCTGCGCCACGTCCACGAGCCGCCGGGTGAGGTAGCCCGAGTCCGCGGTGCGGAGCGCCGTGTCGGCGAGGCCCTTGCGGGCGCCGTGCGTCGAGATGAAGTACTCGAGCACCGTCAGGCCCTCCATGAAGTTGGCCCGGATCGGACGCTCGATGATCTCGCCCTTCGGATTCGCCATCAGGCCGCGCATGCCGGCCAGCTGGCGGATCTGCTTGAACGAGCCTCGCGCCCCCGAGTTGGCCATCATGAACACCGGGTTGAGCGGGTCGAGATGCTTCTGCATCGCCTCGCCGACCTCGTCGGTCGCCGCGGTCCACTTGTCGACCACGGCCTCCTTGCGCTCCTCCTGGGTGATCAGGCCCATGTCGTACTGGTCCTGGATCTCGCCCACCTGCGCCTCGTAGCCCTCGAGGATCTTCTCCTTGTCGGGCGGGATCACCACGTCGTTCTTCGAGATGGTGATACCGGCCTGGGAGGCGAAGTGGAAGCCCAGCTCCTTGAACGCGTCGAGCACGAGCGCGGTCGCGTAGGGGCCGTGGATCTCCACCAGCCGCTCGATGACCGTGTTCATGTCGCGCTTGCGGAGCGCGCTGTTGACGAACTCGTACGTGGTGGGGTCGAACTCCTCGCCGAGCGCCTCCTCGAGAGCGCGCTGGACGCGCTCGTTGAAGATGATCCGCCCGACGGTCGTGAGCTTGTGCTCGCCGGTGTGGCGCTGGCGGTACTCCGCGAGGTCGTGGAGCGACACCATGCCGTGCTCATACGAGAGCTCGGCCTCCTGCGCCGACCGGAACACGTGCGGCCGCTTGCCGTGCTTCTTCTCGTCCCACTTGCCGGTCCGCTCGGCCTCGCGGAGCTTGTCCATCTCCGCCTCGTCCGGACCGAAGGTCAGGTAGTACGAACCGAGGACCATGTCCTGCGTGGGCGTGGCGAGCGGTGCGCCGTGCGCCGGCGACAGGATGTTGTTCGCCGACAGCATGAGCAGCCGCGCCTCGGCCTGCGCCTCCGCCGACAGCGGCACGTGCACGGCCATCTGGTCGCCGTCGAAGTCCGCGTTGAAGGCGTGGCAGACGAGTGGGTGCACCTGGATCGCCTTGCCCTCGACGAGCACGGGCTCGAACGCCTGGAGGCCCAGGCGGTGGAGCGTCGGCGCGCGGTTCAGGAGCACCGGGTGCTCCTGGATGACCTCCTCGAGGACGTCCCAGACCTCGGGGATCATCGAGTCGACCATCTTCTTGGCGGCCTTGATGTTCTGAACGGCCTTCCGCTCGACGAGCCGCGCCATGATGAACGGCTTGAAGAGCTCGAGGGCCATCAGCTTCGGCAGGCCGCACTGGTGGATCTTCAGCTCGGGGCCGGCCACGATGACCGAGCGGCCCGAGTAGTCCACGCGCTTTCCGAGCAGGTTCTGGCGGAAGCGGCCCTGCTTGCCCTTGAGCATGTCGCTCAGCGACTTGAGCGGGCGGTTGCCCGGCCCGGTCACGGGCCGGCCGCGGCGGCCGTTGTCGAACAG
>JBKPSR010000153.1:0-6521 GCA_046735115.1 Actinomycetota bacterium | reverse complement strand
GTCGTCGAGCTTCATCCGCCCGCTCCCGCCCACGACCACGAACACCTCCTCCTGCTCCTTGTGCGTGTGGCCGTACGGGAACCGGTAGTCGGGCGGGATGCGCTGATAGCTCAGGCCGGACTGCTCGAGCTCGAGCGCCTTACTCGCGAGACGGAACTCCAGGTCCGGCGCGCCGTCGAAGTTGGACCCGACGTCCGCCAGGTCCTCTCTGAGGTTCCTGAGCGTGAACGGCATGGCCGCGATTCTACGGTTCAGGCTACGTACCGCCGCCGCGCCGCCAGAGCTGACAGCGGCATCGAGTCCACCTGGAGCCCGCACTGAGCAGACCGGGCCGAGTCACGTCGAGCACCGTCCGCGGGGGTAGCCGTTCCGAATTTAGGACCGCCCGCGGCGGCACGGATCGCCCACGTCGCGCCCGGCGCGGAGGGTTCGAAGATCGGGTCGTTGCGGAACGGGATTGCCGCGGAACGAGGTGCTCCGGGTGTGCTGCGCGCCCGGTCAGCACGCTCGGGCGCGCAAGCACGGATCGATGGTCCACCTCCGCTGCCGACCGCTGGGATAAGGGACCGCCGGGTGCGGCCTCTGGGTAACCCGGCGGCCGCTCTCCCGAATCTTTATGCGGGGGTAACTCGTGGTGGCGATCGTTCTCGTGGTGGCCATCGAGTCTCGACCACGCGCCCACAGGCGCCCGATTCGCTCCAGGCTGTTCGCTGGCGCCGCCTTGTCGTTGGTGCTGCTTGGTGGCGCCTGGCAGTACCTCGGGTCGGCGAGGGCCAGCGACCAGGCGGCCAGGGCCACAAGCGGAACGGAGAAGCAGGAGCCGGCGAAACGGGCAAAGACGCTCAAGGCACTGCCGCCCGGCTCTGGCGCTGGGAACCTGATCCTCGGCTCGAAGGACGGCACCCAGCCGGAGAACATGGAGCAGTTTCTGACCGCTGTCACGAAGGACGTCGACATCTACTGGACGAGGGTGCTCAAGGATTCCGGCTTGCCGGAGCCAAGAGTCGGCTATTTGTGGATCCCGGCGGGTCAGACCGCGGCGAGCGCCTGTGGCGACGAGAACGGCACACTGGGCGACAGCGCTGCCGCCTACTGCGCAGGTGACGACACGATCTATATCTCGCAGAAGTTCGCGACGGACATCTACAACGGAGCGCTCGACCAAGCGCTGCCCGGCAGCTCCCAGGGTTACGGGCGGACGATCGGTGACTTCTCGGTCGCGTACATCGTTGCGCACGAGTACGGGCACGAGATCCAGGACGAACTCGGTCTCTTTCAGAACTACGGCCAGCAGCTGCCGACGATGGCGTTCGAGCTCCAGGCGGACTGCTACGCCGGCACCTGGGCCAACAGCGCGTACCGCGAGAACCGGCTCGAAGACGGTGATGTGCAGGAGGCGCTGGATGCCGCCCTCGCCGTCGGTGACTTCGACACTGGCAACCCGGCCCATCACGGCACACCCGAGCAGCGTGAGCAGGCCTGGAACAGCGGCTTCCAGACGGGCGACCCGTCCGGGTGCAGCGACTACCTGGACCCGGCCAATTTCGGCGACGGCGCACCGCAGCCGGACCCCAGTTACGGGATCAGGGCAATCTCATAACCCGAAGCTCGCGGGTTCGAATCCCGCCCCGCTGTTCCCGAAAGCCCTGCAGAGCAGTGCTTTCGGCTTGAAGGGTGCGAAGGGAGCGCCATGGTGGCGCCAGAGGAAGTCGGCGAGCTCGTCGCCGGCGCGCAGCTTCCACGGTGTGACGCGCCGCACGCCGGTGCCGTCGGCGTTCACGACGAAGATCGCCTGAGTGCAGCACGAACGATCAACTGGGCCCCTGCTCCGGCCGATATTGACTGCAGATGTTCGCTCTGTGGCGCCACGGAGAGCTTCTCGCGCGATTTCAGCGGTCGAGGACCGAGGACCGGCTGCTCGCGGCGGAGGCCAAGTACAGGACCTTGGTCGAGCAGCTTCCGCTCGTCACATACATCGACGCGCTCACGGAGAGCGCTACGTCGCTGTACGCGAGTCCTCAGGTCGAGTCCCTGCTCGGCTACTCCGTCGACGAGTGGCTCAGCGATCCAGAGTTCTTTCCGAAGCTGCTGCATCCGGATGATCGCGATCGAATCCTTGCGCTCGTCGCGCACTGCAACGAGACCGCGGAGCCGTTCGAGGCCGAATACAGGCTGATCGCCCGCGACGGACGGACGGTCTGGGTTCAAGATGAGAGTCTGGTCGTCCAGGATGTGGACGGGCGGAAGCTCTTCACGCAGGGCTATCTGCTCGACATCACCGCGCGGAAGGAGTCGGAACAGCGACTAGCCGCCGCGCACGCGGTCGCCCGAGTCACAGCGGAGGCCGAGACGACTGAGGAGGCGGCGCCGCAGATAGTGGAGGTCGTCTGCGAGGCGCTCGCCTGGGAGAGCGGGGCGGTCTGGCTGTTCGATCGAGAGCAGGAGGAGCTCGGATGTGTCGCCTCCCGAGGCGAGCTCGATGTGGACGTCGCCGATCTGGCGCGCGAACGCGGGACGCCCGTGTCGAAGCCGCGGCCGGGGTCGTCGCGCCGCGACGGGATCTATGCGGTACCGGTGCTGTCGGGTTCCGAGGTCCTCGGTGTGCTCGCGTTCCGGGGTCGCGGGATATGCGATCCCGACGACGAGGTGGCGGGCACGCTCGGCGTGATCGCGAGCCAGCTGGCGCAGTTCATCGAGCGCAAGCGCGGCGAGCAGGCCCTTCGCCACCAGGCGCTGCACGATGGCCTCACCGGGCTACCGAACCGGTCTCTCTTCCACGACCGCGTCCAGCACGCGCTCGAGCAGTCCCGCCGTCGCGACGAGCCCTTCGCCCTCTTGATCATGGACCTGGACTGCTTCAAGGACGTGAACGACACCCTCGGGCACCACGTCGGAGACCGGCTTCTGCACGAGCTCGGAACACGGCTTCGCGAGTGTGTGCGGAGTTCCGAGACCGTTGCCCGTCTGGGAGGTGACGAGTTCGGCTTCCTGCTCACGGGTGTGGACAGGCGCGAGACGGCCGCTCTCGTCGAACGCGTGCAGGGAGTCCTGTCGAGGCCCTTCACCGTGCATGGGATGCCGCTCGAGGTCGAGGCCAGCATCGGGATCGCCTTCTATCCGGAGCACGGCGCCGGCGTGGACGAGCTCCTTCAGCACGCCGATGTCGCCATGTATGTCGCGAAGCGGACGGGCGCCCGGTCGGCCGTGTACGACGCCGACGAGGACAGCAACACCCCGACCCGGCTCACCATCGGCGGCGAGCTCCGGCGGGCGCTCGAGCAGCGCGAACTCGGCCTCATCTACCAGCCGCAGGTCGAGCTGGCGACGGGAATGGTGACCGGTGTAGAGGCGATGCTCGGCTGGCAGCACCCGACGCACGGGCTGCTCGCACGAGAAGCGCTAGGGCCGATCGCGGAGCGGGCGGGTCTCATCGACGGGTTGACGCGCTACGTCGTGGAGGGCGCGCTTCGCCAGCGAGCGCAATGGCAGCGCGAGGGGTATGCATGGCCCGTCGCCATCAATGTGTCGACGCGGAGCCTCGACCGCGAGCAGTTCGCCGCTGACCTGGAGGAGCTGCTCGACAGGTGGAACGTCCCAGCATCCGCATTGAAGCTGGAGCTCACCGAGCCCGCAGCCGTGACGGACCCCGGCCGGGCGGCCGAGGCTCTCGAGATGCTTCGGCGGCGCGGCGTCCGGGTGACCCTCGACCACGTTGGCGGCGGACAGTCGTCGATCGCCTCACTCCGTCTGCTGCCGCTCGATGAGATGAAGCTCGACGCCTCGCTCGTGACCGGCGTCGAGAGCAGCCCCGACGACCTCGCGATCGTCGCCTCCGCGATCGACCTTGCACGACGCCTTGGCCTCGAAGTGGTCGCCGACGGCGTCGATACGCCTGAGCTCTGCACCGTGCTCGCCGACCTCGGCTGCCACTCAGGTCAAGGACGCCACTGGACCGCGCCCCTACCGCCCGACCGGCTCACGGCCTGGCTGGCGAACCGACGCGCGGCGAGCGGCACCGAGAATCAAGCCGCCTGAGAGGCCGACGTCCCCGATCGTGAGATCCCCCCGGAGGCGATCGAAGGGTAGGCGCCCGCCTCGCGAGCCGTCGAACGGTCGGTGAGCGTCGTGAAGCCGCGGATGTCGACGACCACGATCGTGATCATCGCCCGCTCGGGCTCCACGCGCCGGCTCACGTCCCACCGCCTGGCGACCGAAGCCACACGGAGAGATGGGCCGGCTGCATGGTCTCGGCGACCACCGAGTGGAGCTCGGCTCTCAGGGCGTTCAGATCGACCTCGTCACGTAGCTGTGCGCCGAAGCGCTCGAGCGTCTGCGCGGCGTCGTATTTGTGCCGGTAGAAGCGGCGATCGACCGTCGCTTGGATGCGCGAGCGGGCTGGGCGGAAAAGCGCAGCCACCGCCAGCGTGGACCCGGCCACGGCGAGTCCGGAGTCCGCCGTTAAGCCGTTCAGCAGCAGCTGAAGCACCAGGACGCTGCCGAGGTATGCGGCCGCCAGCGCCGCCGTCAGCGCTCCGTAGACCAGCGTGCGGTTGATCACGACGTCGAGGTCGTAGAGGCGGAACCGCAGCAGCGCGACCGATACCGCCACCGGCAGGCCCAGAAGGGCGAACAGCAGGCAGGCCCAGCCCGCGACCTCGCTCACCCCGTTGTCGAGCAGCGCACTCACCGGGAAGCTCGCAACCAAGAGACAGCCGGCCGCGGTTACCCACTTGAGTTGCTGGCGCTCAACACCCCGAGAGCGGCGGAAGCGAACGACGAGCGACACGACCGCAGCGAGAGCCGAGGCCAACCAGATGACGAACGACGCTTCGGAGAGGGTGCCGAGGCCGAGCCCGCCGACGCCGAGCGGATTCGTTACCCACTCGGTGTTCTGGAGCGGCCCGGGGCTGAAGGCGGTTGCGACAAGGGTGACGATCCCGGTCGTGACCGCGGCCCAGCCGACGAAACGCCAGCGCGGGCTGGGCGGAGCCCCCGTCGGGAACAGCAGCGGGACCAAGCTGAACAGCGCGACCAGGGCGGGAATCCAGGCCCAGTTCTCGAACCAGAGCGCGACTTCCGCCGTAGGGTGGGGGCCCGGGTGGCCGAACGCGGCGTGCCAGTAGAGAGCATCGCCGAGCATTACGACAGCCAGGCACAGCGCCGCCACCCCGAACAGCCATCCAATCGGGTTGCGCGGACGCCTGGCGGCCACGATCGCGCCCGTGCCCGCGAGGAAGGAGAAGATGACGGCCTCGAAAACTGCGAATGGGACGGCCTCGCCTGCCGCCACGTCGTCGAGCGTCGGACCGGCCGAGCTCGGATTCGCGGGACCCCCCGAGTGGGGATCGACGATCGCGAGTACCACGCCCGCGAGGAGCAGGGCTGCGGACAGCCCAAAAAGGGACCAGGCGACCAGGCTGGCCCTGCGCTCGGTCATCGCTCCGCCTCCCTGAGCCGCAGCGACACGTGCGCCGGCTGCAGGGTCTTCCGCAGACGCCGTGCGGCCACGACGGCGCCAACCAGCGCGAAGCCGGAGAACACCACCGCGCTGAGCACCGCGTAGGGCAGGTATCCACCGGACGGCGCGTCGTTCGCGCTAGGTCCGGAGGCGCTCACATGGTCCGGACCCCCTGGGTTCGGATCGGCGATCGCAAGGATCAGGGACGCGAGCGCCACCGCGACGGTCAGCGCGCACACCGCCCAGGCGAGCGCCGGCGGTCCGACGCGTGACGGGCGGGAAGTGGTCATCGGGCTCGGCCCATTCTCTTCGGGAGCTGCCTTTCCGGCAAGCACCGGGACGTTCGCCGGAATCGACGAGGTCTCGAGGGATCGCGAGTGAGTCATCGCGGAGAGAACGATCCCGGACCCGCGTCCGGGGAACGTTACGGTCGCCGCGGGCGGCGCCCGCGGGAGGGGAACCCGCGGGCGCGTTGCGGCTCGGCGCTCGGGCGGCGGTCGGCCTAACGGCCCGAGATGGACGCGGCGACTGCGCTCTCGTCGGGCCCGCTCGGGCGCATCCGGGGACCGCCGATGGACGCCGCGACTGCTTTCTCGTCGGGGCCGGCCGCGCGCATCCGGGGACCGCCGATGGACGCCGCGACTGCTTTCTCGTCGGGGCCGGCCGCGCGCATCCGGGGTCCGCCGATGGACGCCGAGATGCTGCTCCCCTCCGGGCCCGCGGTCGGCTGCGAGCCGACCGCTGCGGCGACTGCGCTCTCGGAGGCACCGCCGTCGGAACGGATTGCGGCCTGCGGCTTGGCGATCGAGCCGCCGGTGCTCGGAGTCCCGCTGTCAAGGACCACCACCAGGGTGACGGCGGTGGCGGCCAGGAACGCGACCAGCACGGAGACAGTGACGATCCAGTGCGCGCGGAGCTGGCTCCTGGCGGTGACTGTGGGCTGAGTGACGTGCGACATGACCGACCTCCAAGGGATTTGAATGGAGGCCAGCATCCACCGAGACCGTCCCGTAGCCGTTACGAGATCGTCCCTGCGGCCGGATCGTGGCGCCGATGGCGCTCG
>JBKPSR010000152.1:0-13668 GCA_046735115.1 Actinomycetota bacterium | reverse complement strand
CGGCATCACCTACGAGGACATGAAGACCCGGATCATGGGCGAGCTGAAGAAGGTGTTCCGGCCCGAGTTCCTTAACCGGATCGACGAGGTCATCGTCTTCCACAAGCTCACGAAGGAGGAGATCACCTCCATCGTCGAGCTCCTGCTCAAGCGGATCCGCGAGTCGCTGGCGGAGCGCGAGCTGTCGCTCAACCTCTCCGACGCCGCGGCGGACTTCCTCGTCGAGAAGGGCTGGGACCCCGCGATGGGCGCGCGTCCGCTGCGCCGGGCGATCCAGCGCTACATCGAGGACCCGCTGGCCGACGAGGTGCTCTCTCAGTCCATGCCGCCCGGCTCGACCATCGAGGTCGACAAGGCACCGGAGGAGGACGAGAACGACGTCACGATCTCGATCGTGAAGGGCAAGGAGCGGACGCGCGAGGCAGTCGGCGTGGGCGCCAAGGGCGGACCCATCGAGGAGAACTCCGAGGAGCCCGAGCAGCCCTCAGGCGAGAATGGCCCGGATCTCCCGGACGAGCCCGAGGTCCTGCCGGACGTGCCGGACGCACCGCCAGCCGAAGAGGAGTGAGCACAGCCCTCATCGTCGTCGACATGCTCAACGCGTATGAGCATGAGGACGCGGAGCGGCTGACCGAGAGCGTCAAGCTGGTCGTCGACCCCATAAGCGAGTTGATCGCGCGGGCCGAGTGCGAGGGTGTCGAGCTCGTCTACGTGAACGACAACTACGGCGACTGGCGCGTGTCCCAGGAGGACCTGGTCAAGCAGGCGCTGAGCGGCGCCCGGCCCGACCTGGTCGAGCCGGTGGTGCCGCCCAAGGACGCCGACTTCGTGATGAAGGCGCGTCACACGATCTTCTACATGACCCCGCTCGAGTATTTGCTCGGTCAGAAGGAGATCGGCCACCTCGTTCTGGCCGGCCAGGTCACCGAGCAGTGCATCCTCTACAGCGCGCTCGACGCATACGTCCGCCATTTCGAGGTCTCGATCCCGCGCGACGGCGTGGCGCACATACACGAGAACCTCGCCGACGCCGCGCTCGAGATGATGAAGCGCAACATGAACGCTGAGATCACATCCTGCGCGGACGTGAAGTTCTAGCTGCTGCTTCGCTTCAGCTCAGCGCTGGCGGATGACGGTCTCGACCTTGCCGGTGTTCGCGTTTATGCGAATGACCGCGAGCCGGCTGAAGGTGCCTTTGCGCTTACCGGGCCGCGACAGAGACACCATCCAATAGGGCCTGGAGGTGAGTCCCTGGCGCAGCATCCGGACCTGCGTGCGCTTCGGCGTGAAGTCGACCTGCTGCGTGGCCTTGGCGATCGCCTGGTTCTTGTCGAGGCGGATCGACGACTTCTGGCACGTCTGAGCGGCAACGAAGGCCACCACGAGCACGCCGAAGATGACCGTGGCGCGAACCCACGTCGGCCCGCCTCCGGTCAGCGGCGTGCCCCAGCGGCCGACGTCGCGCTGGGCGGTCGGAGTCACGGGTTGCGTTTGGGGGTCAGACGGTTGGACGGAACTCGTTCCCGATGTTCGTGAACAGCACGATCACCAGGACCACGATGGCACACAAGATCGAGATCGCAACCACCGCGTACTCAAAGCTCTTCTTGTGAGTCTGGAGTGGCAGGAACTCGATCTGCCGCCGGCTGCTTCCGTTGTTGATCATCGCGTGTCTCCCACTCCGCCGGGCTGCGGCGGTGGCCCCGTCGCCGGCGTCTCGGCTTGTGTGAATCCAGCGGCCGCCGCTATCAACCTGCGGTTCTCGTATAGGACCCAGGCGACCAGCACCGCAACCATTACGACGATGCCCACCCAGGTGAGGATCATGTAGAGGGTCTCGGCACCGGAACCGTCATCGCCGTACGTGGACCCAGGCATGAACGTGCCGAAGCCCGCGCAGTCCTTGAAGTTGTCCTGGAGGACGAAGTCGGCGAGATCGTCCGCGCTGTGGTGCTCCTGGTGGACGATGCAGTCGGGTGCGCTGTCGATCAGAAGCGGCATCTCAGACCTTCACCTCGTCTCTTGCGGTTCTCAGTACGAGGGCCGCCTCCACGGGCGTCCCATCCGGCTCGACGAGCTGCTCCGTGGCAACCGCGACCTCCGGCAGGTAGAGGTTGGGCTCGTACTCGGCCACGTCCAGGCCCATGAGCTCGACCTCCGGCGGCACGCGCAGGATGTTCAGCTTCTTCATCACCCACGACATGACGTAGCCCGTGAGGAAGCCGAGCGGCAGGAAGGTCGCCATCCCGATCAGCTGGCCGCCGATCGAGCTGTCGACGTTGTTGACGCCCGTCGGGTAGCCCGCCGCGAAGACGCCGACCCAGAACATGCCCAGGAAGCCCATGAAGCCGTGCACCGCGACGGCCCCGACGGCGTCGTCCACGCGCATCTTCTTCTCGATCCAGTTGCCGGCGTAGACGGCCATCGCGGCACTCGCCATCGCGATCAGGTAGCCGAGCGTCGGCGCGTACACGTCGGCGCCCGCGGATACGGAGATCACCCCGGCGAGGCCGCCGGACACGGTCCAGAACGGATCGCCGCGCGACGCGAAGTAGCCACCGGTGAAGCCGCCGGCGAACCCCATCGTGATGATCATCGCGATCGAGCCCAGCGTGGTCGGGCTCAGATAGATGTTCGCCCAGCCCGGGAACGCCGTGGATGCGATCACGAGGCACGCCGCGTAGAAGGCGTAGAAGCCGGTGAAGATCAGCATCAGCCCGAGGAGCGTCATGTGCAGGTTGTGGGGTCTGAACTGTCTCGCCAGGCCCTCGCGGGTGTATTTCCCTATTCGCGGCCCGAGTTGGAACAAAACGCCCAGCGTGAACGCGCCCGCCACCCCGTGGACGACACCCGAGGCGATCGAGTCATGGAAGCCGAAGCGAAGCGTCAGCCAGCCGCCGGCGCTCCAGCCCCAGGCCGCGTCAAGGATCCAGACCACCGAGCCGAGCGCGCACGCGAGGATCAGGTAGGCCGTCAGGCGCGCGCGCTCGATGATCGCGCCGGACATGATCGACGCAGTCGTCCACGAGAAGAGCAGGAAGGCCAGGAAGAAGACGAGGTTGATGTTGTTCGTCAGGTTCGGGCCGAAGGTGTCGGACCACGGAATGCCGCCCTGGCAGGCCGCTGCGGTGAAGTCGCTCGAGTTCGGGCCGATCGGCAGGCCAGGCTGGTTGCAGTTGTAGATCCACCAGCCGAAGTAGTAGAAGGTCGGCGTCACGACCGCGATCGTCAGGATGTTCTTCATCGCGGTGGCGAGCGCGTTCTTCTTGCGCGCTACGCCGGTCTCGTACGACATGAAGCCGGCGTGGATCAGCCACATGATCACGACGGTGAAGAAGTAGAACTGCTCGCCGAGGACCAGGCTGTCCTGCGTCTGCGCCGCGGCGCTCCCCGCCTCCTTGAGGCTGTTCACCTGCGCGATCAACGATCCGATCATGCTGCCTCCATGGGCCGGCTTGAACGCTTGGTTGAAGGTTCGCTGGCCGGAGCCAGCGCCCTTCCGGCGCGACGCTATCCTCGCTTAACACGTTCTCGCAACGTATGATGAACACACCGTTCTAAGGGAACGAGTGTCACAACGGCACATATGGTGAGCGCGTGGCCGCGGTTACCATTGCCGCTCTGAGGCAAGGAGGGCTCGCTTGACGGTCTCGCCGGTCGCAGGTGGTGGCGACGCTCTGGCCCGCGTACAGCGGGAGAACGAGACGCTCTACGCGGTCATCAAGACCGTCTCCTCGTCGCTCGACCTGAGGCGGGTGCTCGACGGGATCGTCGACATCGCCACAGAGGCCACCAACTGCCACGCGGCCTTCATTTACTTCGTGGAGGACGACGGCCTGCTGCTGCGCGCGGCATCCGAGAGCTACTCGCACCTGGTCGGCACGCTTGGGTGGGGAATCGACGAGGGCCTGACGGGCTGGGTCGCCCGCACCAAGACGCCGGAGTTCATCCGCGACAACGCGATGGACGACCCGCGCATGAAGTACGTGCCCGAGCTCGAGGAGGAGCACTTCCAGTCGATGGTCGCCGTACCGGTGCTGGCGCCACGCGACGGAGCCGTGATTGGTGTGATCGTTCTCCATACCGAGGCTCCGCGCGAATTCGACGACGGAGTGCTCAACTTCCTTGTGCACACGGCCTCGTTGGTGGCCGGCGCCATCGAGAACGCGAAGCTGTACGAGGGCACACGCCGTCGGGTCGACGCCCTGACGACGCTCACCCAGCTGAGCCAGGCGCTCGCGGCGGTGACGCTGCGCGAGGACCTCTACGACGCGGTCACGCGCGGCGCGCGCCAGCTCTTGGGCGCGGAGTCGTGTCAGATCTGGCGCATCGACCCCGATGCCGACGAGCTGGAGCTGGTGGGTGAGGACCCCCCGAACGGCACGGGACGCCCGGCGAGCGCGCCTCAGCTGATGTCGCTCATGCGCGACGGCCACAGCGGGGCCGTCGAGGACGATCTCCTGATCGCGCCGCTCGCGGCCGGCGACGAGCAGCTCGGCCTCCTGTGCTGCATCGCGAGCGAGCGCGCCTTCGACGACGAGGACGCGGAGCTCCTGCGCGCGGTGGCGCACCAGGCCGCGGTCGGCCTGAAGAAGGCCGAGCTGATCGAGCGGCTCACCGCCGAGAACATCGTCAAGGACATGTTCGAGGCACTGGCCGCAGGCTCGGTCGAGGCCGCCGAGGCCAAGGCGGCGGAGGCGCGCTGCGACCTGACGCGCCCGCACGTCTTCCTCCACGCCGTGCGCGCGCCCGCTGCGAGGGAGGACGGCCCGGCGTGGCCGGAGGTGGCCTCGCAGTTCGAAGGCCGCCTACGGCGCCTCTACCCGCGCGCGTTCTTCGACTCGCGCCACGATTGGGTCCGCGCGATCGCGCCGCTGCCCACGGCGAGCGCGGCGGCGATGGAGCGGCTGCGCCAGGGGTGCGAGGAGCTCGCGGTCGGCACGGGTGTCGTGATCGGGCTGAGCGACGTGGACCGCGGCGCGGCCAGCGCGCGCCGCCGGATGCGCGAGGCCGGGGACGCCGCACGCATCGGCCGCTCACTTGTCGCGGACGGAGGGGCGGTCTCGTACGAGGAGCTCGGCGCGTACAAGTACCTGGTCCACCTCGAGCTCGACGACGCCCCGCACGACCGCTACCGCCAGTCCGTGGAGCAGCTGATCGCGTACGACCGGCGGCGCGGGGCCCGCCTGGTGGAGACACTGGAGCGCTTCCTCTCAGACCGGGGCAGCGTGGCGGCGAGCGCGCGGGCGCTCTACATCCACCCGAACACGGTGCGTCAGCGGCTCGAGCGGATCGAGCGCGTGACGGGGCTCGACCTCGGCAAGGAGGACCTGCTCTCGCTCGAGCTTGCGCTCAAGCTCGCCCGTCTCCACGACGTCCGCGGGGACCGGGCGTAGCCGCATGGTCGTCCTCCTTGCGGCGGTGCCGGCGCACCGCGAGCCACGCGCGGAAGACGAGGTAGCCCGGCACGTGGAAGAGCAGCACGAGCAGGAACCACCACGCCTTGATCTGGAACTCGAGGTCGGGCTCGTCCTTGACGTCGACCCAGACCAGGTAGAGCGCACCCGCGAGCGTGAGCAGGAGGATGACCGGGACGCTCTGGAAGATCACAAAGAACAGCACGGCGGCCACCCTACAGCCGGAGCGGCGCGGTGACCATTAGGGCGAAGCTCTACGTGGCGATCCTGCTTACCGTCCTGGGCCCGGTGATCACGGTCGCCGTCGCGCTCCACGGGATGGGCCGGCTCGGTGAGCGCTTCGACGAGGTGCAGGAGCGTGCCGACCAGCGCGCGCTGGCGCTCGACCTGAAGTTCGACGTGACCGACTTCAACGGCTGGCAGACGGCCTACGGGTACGACGACGGCGCGTCGCGGCCGCGCTTCGAGCGCTCGGTGAAGCGCTTCCGGGTCGATTTCGCCGCGGCCCGGACGGACTTGAGCGATGCGCGCGAAACCCGCCTCCTGAACGAGATCCGCACCCGCTTCGACCAGTTCATGGCGCTGGACGACGTGGCCTATGCCGCGCTCCGGCGCGGCGACGACGCGCGGGTGAAGCAGATCTTCCTGGGACCCGAGCTCCGCCTGTTCGACCAGATGGCGAGCCGCTCCGAGGAGCTCGCGACCTACGAGGCCCGCGGCGCGACGGCGACCGAGAAGGCCTTCGACAACGCCCGTGAGGACTCCCGGCGCGCTCTGATCGCCGTGGGGCTCGGCGCGGCGCTCGTGATAGTCCTGCTCCTGGTCACGGCCGGGGACATAGCCCGTCTGGCGATCGAGGGGCACCGCGTCCGCAAATGACCGACGACCTGTTGCTAACGCTCAGCCTGCTCCTCATGGGCGCGCTCATGGCGCGCTTCGTGGCGTCGCTCTTGCGCGTGCCCGAGATCCTCGTGCTCGTTGTCATCGGCGCGTTGTTCGGGCCGTCGGTGCTCGACGTGATCGACGTGCCGTTCGAATCGCTCGGCGCGCAGCTCATCTTCACCCTCGGCGTGTCGCTGATCCTGTTTTACGGCGGGCTGTCGCTCTCGCTGCCGATCCTGCGCGGCGTCTGGATGTCGTTGACCATGCTCGCGGTCCCGGGCGTCGTGATCACGGCGCTGGTCGTCGGGGTGACCGCGCACTTCGCGTTCGACCTCGACTGGGATCTGGCGTTCCTGGTCGGGGCCGTACTGTCGCCCACCGATCCGGCGATCCTGATCCCGCTGTTCGTGCGCTCGCGCCTCAAGCCGAAGGTCGCCCAGACCGTCATCGCGGAGTCGGCGTTCAACGATCCGACCGGAGCGGCACTGGCGCTCACCTTCGCCGGCGTCGTCCTGACGGGGGACAACTCGATCACCGGCCCCGCCGGCGAGTTCCTGGTGGACCTCGGGATCAGCACTGTGATCGGCATCGTCGCCGGCGTCGTCCTGTCTGCCGCGATCTCGAGCGACCGCTCGGGGATCTGGCGCGAGAGCGCGCCGCTCGCAGTGCTGACCATCGTCACGATCAGCTTCTTCTCGCTCGACACCGCGGGCGGCAGCGGCTATCTCGGCGCCTTCCTCGCGGGGCTGATCGTGGGGAACATGGAGCACCTCGGGCTGGGGGAGGAGAACATGCCCCACATCCAGGACGTGCGCCAATTCGCCTTCAACCTTGCCGACCTGGTGACCCTCGTGGTCTTCATGGTGCTCGGGGCGAACATCCCCTTCGGCGAGCTGTGGGACAACCTGCTGCCGGCGCTGGCCGTGCTCGCAACGCTGATGCTGGTGGCGCGCCCGATCACGGTGTTCGCCTGCGCGATGCCCGACCGGGGGGCGCGCTGGAGCCGCGCCGAGCTGGCGTTCCTCTGTTGGACGCGTGAGACCGGTGTGGTGCCCGCCGCGCTGGTGGGCGTGCTCGCGGGGCTGGGCGTGCCGGAGGGAGACGTGTTCGCCTCCGTGGTGGCGCTGGCGATCGTGCTGACGCTGCTGCTGCAGGCGCTGCCCGCCCGCTGGCTGGCCGACCGCCTCGGGCTCCTGGAGCCGCGCACGCGGCCCGTCGCGGTGGGCCAGGAGGCCGCCTAGCGCGCGGCGGTCGTCTTGGCGCGCCCGCACCGCGGCTATTTAGTTTCCGGTTACCGCCGATGGGCACATTCAAGGTGTGTATGTGCTGGAACTAGCGTGCTTTCGGGCTCACCCGACGTACGTGCAGACGTTGGTCCACCGGGCAAGGCCGCTCGTCCATGCGCTGCGGAGGCGCTACCCGGGCCTGCGGCAGATGCGGGTGGCGCGTGCCGGTGATGGCAGCTGGCTGCAGCTGAGCTTCTGGGACAGCCGCGAGCACGCCGAGGCCGCCGCGAGCGAGGTGCTCGAGACGCCCGAGATGGGCGACTGGCTCGCCCAGGTGGGCGAGTTCGCCGAGGCGGCGTAGCCACCACGCCCTTAGCCTGAGGGCATGCCGCTGCCCGTGTTGCAGGGCGAGCGGGTGACGCTCCGGCCGCTCGAGGACGCCGACCTCGATTCGCTCATCGCCATAATCCGGGAGCCTGAAGTGGCCCGGTGGTGGGGCCAGTCAGCCGCGCCCGAGCGCCTGCGCGAGGACCTCCGCATGGACGGCGCTGCCTGGGCGATCGAGCTGGACGGCGAGCTGGTCGGCTGGCTCGGCGCCACCGAGGAGACCGAGCCGGAGTACCCGTCGGTCGGGCTCGACATCTCGCTCACGGGGCGCGTCCAGGGCCGGGGCCTTGGGCCCGATGCGCTCCGGACGGCCATTCGCTGGTTCGCAGCCGAGCGCGGCCACCACCGCTTCACGATCGACCCGGCTGCGCACAACGAGCGCGCCATCAAGGCCTACGAGGCGGTCGGCTTCAGGCCCGTGGGGATCCTGCGGCGCTACGAGCGCGACCCGGACGGGCCGGGTTTCCACGACGGCCTCCTGATGGACCTCCTGAACGAGGAGCTGCGCTGAGCTAAGGCTCTAGAACAGCTGCAGGTAGCGGTCGATCTCCCACTGCGTCACCTGGTTGTGCCAGTCCGCGAACTCCTCCTGCTTGATCTTGACGAAGTAGTCCACGTAGTCCTCCTTGCCGGTGTTGCCGAACGCGGCGCGGAGCACGTCGTCCTTCTCCAGCTCGCGAGTGGCGTCGAGCAGGTTCGCGGGCAGCAGCTCGACTCCGAGGTCGGCGCGCTGGGTGTCGGTCAGCTCGTGGAGGTTGAGCTTCGTCGTGGGGTCGCCGGCGTCCAGCCCGTTCTCAATCCCGTCGAGCCCGGCCGCGAGCACCGCGGTCGCGGCGAGGTAGGGGTTGCAGGATCCATCGACCGTGCGGTCCTCGATCCGTCCGGCCGCCGGGATGCGCAGCATCTGCGTGCGGTTGTTGAAGCCGTAGCTCACGAAGACCGGCGCCCAGCTCGAGCCGCTTCGCGTGCCCGTCTTCAGGCGCTTGTACGAGGACACGGTCGGCGCCGTGACCGCGATGTACGCCTTGGCGTGCTTCTTGAGGCCGCCGATGAAGTTGTAGGCGAGCTCGGAGAGGCCGAGCCCGCGCGGGTCGTCGGACGGGTCGTCCACCTCGAAGACGTTCTTGCCGTCCTTCCACAGGCTCATGTGGAAGTGGCAGCCGTTGCCGGTGAGGTGCCCGAAGGGCTTTGGCATGAAGGTGGCGAGCAGCCCGCGCTCCTGCGCGAGCGACTCGACCATGTAGCGGAAGAAGACGGCGCGGTCGGCGGTCGTGAGGGCGTCCGCGAAGTCGAAGTTCTGCTCGAACTGGCCGTTCGCGTCCTCGTGGTCGTTGGCGTAGTTGTTCCAGCCGTAGTCCGTGACGTAGCGCGATATCTGCGACATGAAGTCGAGGTTCCGCGTCAGGCCGCGCATGTCGTAGCAGGGCTGGTCGAGGCGGTCGAGCGGGTCGGCCAGCTCGATCGCGCCGTCCTCCTTCTCGCGCACGAGGAAGTACTCGAGCTCGGCCCCGATCATGAACTCGTAGCCGAGATCGCGCGCGCGGTCGAGCTGGCGGCGCAGGATCGTGCGCGGGTCGTACGGCCACTCCTCGCCCTCCACGTGCACGTCGCAGGCGAGCCGCGCCACGCCAGGCTTCCACCACAGCGGCGTGAAGCTGCGCGGGTCCGGCATGGCCGCCAGGTCCGGGTCGTGCGGGAACTGCCCGATCGCCCCGGCAGCGAAGCCGGCGAAGCCGGCGCCCTCCTCCATCAGGTCGTCGAAGTGGCGTGCGGGGACGAGCTTTGCGTTCGGCTTGCCGTGCATGTCCACGAACTGCGCGAACAGGAACTCGATCTTGTGCTCGTCGATGTAGCTCTTGACGTCGTCAGCCGAGGACGGCGCGGTGAAGGGCTCGGTCGTCACGCTCATGTGCGCAAGCTATCCGCAATCGCCCAGAGGGCCAATGTGGGGATCGCACATACCCCGGCCCTGAATTGTTCGTCGGTCCTCCATGGGTTCAGCGGTGGGGCCTACCTACACTCGGTTGCTCCAGGAGGCTCGCGCAATGTGTGGAATCGCAGGACTTTTCTCGAAATCGCTCGACGTGAGCGAGCGGCTGGGCAGCCACCTGGGGGACATGCTCCTCCAGCTGAGCGACCGAGGCCCGGACAGTGCCGGGGTGGCGGTGTACCGGGACCCGGCCCCGTCGGGCTCGTCGAAGGTGTCGCTCTTCAGCCCGGATCCCGCGCAGGACTGGGGAGCGGTTCGCACCGCGCTCGACGGGGCGTTCGGCGCGGGTGAGCCCGAGCCGCGCGGCTCGCACGCGGTGATCGTGGTCGACACGGAGGCCGCCGAGGCGCAGGCGTGGCTTCACGAGCGCTATCCGGAGCTGCGCGTCATGAGCGCGGGACAGGCGATCGAGATCTTCAAGGAGGCCGGGCCGCCGCCCGAGTTCATCGAGAGCTTCGGGCTGGCCGGCATGTCGGGCTCACACGCGCTGGGCCACACGCGGATGGCCACAGAGAGCCGCGTCACGACAGAGCACTCGCACCCGTTCTCGACCGGGCTCGACCTCTGCCTCGTGCACAACGGCTCGCTCTCGAACCACAACCGGCTGCGGCGGCGGCTGCGGGACGAGGGCATCGAGTTCCAGACCGACAACGACTCGGAGGTGGCGGCGGGCTACCTCACCTGGCGGCTGCGCGAGGGCGCCTCGCTGGAGCAGGCACTCGAGGGCTGCCTCGAGGACCTGGACGGCTTCTACACGTTCGCGGTCGGGACGATCGACGGCTTCGCGGTGCTCCGCGACCCGATCGCCTGCAAGCCGGCGGTGATGGCGGAGACCGACGACTGGGTCGCGATGGCATCCGAGTACCGGGCGATCGCGGCGCTGCCGGGCGCCGAGAGCGCGCGGACGTGGGAGCCCGAGCCCGGGCGCGTCTACAGCTGGGAGCGGGCAGCCGTCTGATGGCCGTCGAGAGTGGCCTCGAAGCCGCGGGGTTCGACCTTGCGGTTACGCCTCTGCGCGAGCTGAACGCGGCGCTGCACGCGATCGACGACTCCTCGCCGCGGCACTGGCGGGTGCTGAATCCGCGCGGCGCGCACGCTCTGGCGGTCGGGATCGACGCCCCCATCGAGGTCGAGATCGAGGGGCACGCCGGCTACTACTGCGCCGGCATGAACAAACAGGCCACGGTGCGCGTGCACGGCAACGTGGGCGTGGGCTGCGCCGAGAACATCATGTCCGGCTCCGTCATCGTCGACGGGAACGCGTCGCAGTCGGCGGGCGCGACTGGGCGCGGGGGCCTGGTGGTGATCCGCGGCAGCGCGGCGGCGCGCTGCGGGATCTCGATGAAGGGCGTGGACATCGTGGTCCAGGGTTCGGTGGGTCACATGAGCGGCTTCCTCGCCCAGAAGGGCACGCTCGTGATCTGCGGCGACGCCGGCGAGGCGCTCGGCGACTCGATCTACGAGGCGCACGTCTACGTGCGCGGCGCGGTGGCCGACCTGGGCGCCGACTGCGTCGAGAAGGAGATGCGCGAGGAGCACGTCGCGGAGCTCTCGGCGCTGCTCGAGCGAGCCGACGTGGACGCCGCGGCGGACGACTTCCGCCGCTACGGCTCGGCCCGCCGGCTCTACAGCTTCGACGTCGACAACGCAGGCGCTTACTGATGGGGTCTGACCCCCTGACAACGCTCGACTCAAGGGGTCAGACCCCTTGACAACGCTCGACTCAAGGGGTCAGACCCCTTGACAACGCTCGACTCAGGGGGTCTGACCCCGTGACCGAGTTCGACGCACTCGGCAAGGCGCGCGACGACGTGGAGCGGCGGTCCGCTCATCGCGGCTGGCGGCCGGGCCTGCGCGAGGGCGCGATCTTCAACCGCGACGTGATCCACGAGATCCAGCGCGCCGCTCGCGAGGGGATCTACGACATCCGCGGGTTCGGCGCGAAGCGGCAGGTCCCGCACTTCGACGACCTGCTCTTCCTCGGCGCGAGCATGTCGCGCTACCCGCTCGAGGGCTATCGCGAGCGCTGTGACACCGACGTGACGCTCGGCGCGCGTTACTCGAAGAACCCGCTCCACCTCGACATCCCGATCACGATCGCCGGGATGAGCTTCGGCGCTCTGTCGGGGCCGGCGAAGGAGGCGCTGGGGCGCGGTGCTTCGGAGGTCGGGACCTCGACGACCACCGGCGACGGCGGCATGACCGAGGAGGAGCGCGGCCACTCGAAGCTGCTCGTCTACCAGCTGCTGCCCTCACGCTACGGGATGAACCCGGACGACCTGCGCCGCGCCGACGCGATCGAGATCGTGGTGGGGCAGGGCGCGAAGCCCGGGGGCGGCGGGATGCTGCTCGGCCAGAAGATCTCCGACCGCGTTGCCGAGATGCGCGACCTGCCGAAGGGGATCGACCAGCGCAGCGCATGCCGCCACCCGGACTGGACCGGCCCCGACGATCTCGAGATCAAAATCGGCGAGCTGCGCGAGATCACCGACTGGGAGAAGCCGATCTACATCAAGGTGGGCGCCACCCGGCCCTACTTCGACACGGCGCTCGCGGTGAAGGCGGGCGCCGACGTGGTGGTGATGGACGGCATGCAGGGCGGCACGGCCGCGACACAGGACGTGTTCATCGAGCACGCCGGGATCCCGACGCTGTCGGCGATCCGGCCCGCCGTCGACGCCCTCCAGGACCTAGGCGTGCACCGCGAGGTCCAGCTGATCGTCTCGGGGGGAATCCGCAACGGCGCCGATGTGGCGAAGGCACTCGCGCTCGGCGCCGATGCGGTCTCGATCGGGGTTGCCGCCCTGATCGCGCTCGGCGACAACTCGCCCGAGCTCGAGGACGGCTACGCCGACCTGGGGACCTCCGCCGGCTTCTACGACGACTGGCACGAGGGGCGCGACCCGGCGGGGATCTCGACGCAGGACGACCACCTCGCCGCTCGCTTCGACCCCGAGCTCGGCGGCCGCCGGCTGGCGAACTACCTGCGCACGATGACGCTCGAGGCGCAGACGCTCGCGCGCGCGTGCGGGAAATCGCACCTCCACAACCTGGAGCCGGAGGACCTGGTGGCGCTTACCGTGGAGGCCGCGGCGATGGCCCGAGTTCCGCTGGCCGGAACAGGCTGGGTTCCGGGGACTCCCGCTGGTTGAACCAGTAGACAAATTTGTTTAAGGTGGCGGAGCGCCTCCCTGATCCATGTCATACGTACTCACCTGCCCTAACTGCGGCGTCCGCGAGGTAACCGACTTCGCGTTCGGCGGCGAGCAGAACCCGCGACCCAACGAGGCGCCGAGCCTCCGCGACCTCGGGCGGTACAACTACTTCCGCAGAAACGTGGCGGGGTCGCAACAGGAGTGGTGGCTGCACCGCTCCGGCTGCGGCGAATGGTTCATCGCCGAGCGCGACACGCGCACGAACGAGGTGCGCTGGACGGCGAGGGTGGAGGACGTCTATGGGAAGCGCGCCTGGCCGCCCGGCGCAGCCGCCGGAGGCGCCGACAGCACGGGCGCTGCCGGCGGAGTTCCCGGCAGTGGGGTTCCCGGAGGCGGCGCCGCGTGAGTCAGGATCCGGACAGCGGCGCGCGCCTGCCCGAGCAGCGCGGCGAGCGCATTGACCGCGACAGCGAGGTCACGTTCACGTTCGACGGGCGTGAGGTGACGGGCCTCGAGGGCGACACGATCGGCTCCGCTCTGTTCGCGAGCGGGCAGCGCACCTTCTCGCGCTCGTTCAAGTACCACCGCCGCCGCGGCCTCCTGTGCTGCGC
>JBKPSR010000151.1:0-32911 GCA_046735115.1 Actinomycetota bacterium | reverse complement strand
CCGCGCCCCCCGCGCCCAGGACGAGCGCGGTCGCGGGAACGGGCTCGCCCAGCGCGTCGAGCAGGCCGGCGGCGTCCGTGTTGTCGCCCTCAATACGCCCGTCCTCGTGCAGCGTGAGCGTGTTCACGGCGCCGATCGCGCGGGCGATGTCGCTCAGCTCGTCGGCGATGTCGAGCGCGACGAGCTTGTGAGGGACCGTCACGTTGGCCGCGCGGTAGCCCGAACCGGGCAGCGCGCGTACGGTCTCCGCGAAGCGCTCCGGCGGAACTGGCAGGGCTAGGTAGCGCCACTCGACCCCCAGCTCGGCGAAGGCCGCGTTCATCATCGCGGGAGAGCGACTGTGCCGGACCGGAAAGCCGAGGACGCCCGCGAGCGTGCTCAACACTTGGTGGGCGACTTGCCTCCACGTGCCTCGCGCGCCCGGTTGTAAGCGTTCACGTAGGCCTGGAACTCGGCGTCCGTCTTGGCGAAGCGGTGCTCGCCGCAGCTGCCCACCTTCACCACGTAGAAGAGGTACTTCGTCTTGGCCGGGTGGGCGGCCGCCTCGATCGAGGCGAGCCCGGGGTTGCCGATCGGCCCCGGCGGGAGTCCCGCGTGCACGCGCGTGTTGTACGGGCTGGGGTTGGCGAGCTCTGACTGTCTCAGCGGGCGCCTCCAGTTCCCGGTGATGAAACGGACGGTGGCGTCGATGCCGAGCGGAATGCCCTCGTGAAGCCGGTTGTAGATGACGGACGCGACCAGCCGGCGCTCCCTGGCCACCATCGCCTCGCGGTCGATCAGCGACGCGATGATCAGCACGTCGTACGGCGTCAGGTTCTTGCGCCGCGCGTAGCGGAGGTCGACCTGCCCGAACTTGCGCTTGAACTGCGCGAGCTGCTCGTTCACCAGGGCCTTCACGGGGCGGCCCTTCTTCAGCTCGTAGGTGGCCGGGAACAGGAAGCCCTCGAGCGACGCGCCGCGCGGAGCCCTGTACGCGGTGGGATCGAGCCGGCGGGAACGGCGACTCGCGCGCATGTAATTCCCGCGCAGGCCCTTTGTGAGCGGCCTGATCTCCTCGCGCGAGAGCCCCTCCGGGATCGCAACGCGCACAACGTCCGGCGGGACGCCCACCTGGAGCGCGTCGAGCGCGGCCGCGAAGCTCATGTCCTCGCGCAGCTCGTAGGTGCCCGGGCGGAGATCGCCGCTGTGGCCCTCGAGGCGGACGCGGAGCTGGAAGAAGCCGGCGTCCTGAACGACGCCCTCGCGCTCGAGTATGTCGGCGATCTCGGAGAGGCTCGAGCCCTGCGGAATGGTCACGCTGACCCGCTCTCCCCCGTCGCCCTTGAACGGCTGGAAGAGCTGGTTGGCAAACCAGGCGAGGCCGGCCACGATCGCGAGGAGGACGGCGATGGCGATGATCCGTCCCGGTCCACGGCGCCTCCGCTTGGTCCGCGGCACGGGCGTGTCCGGGTGCGTCAGCGCGTGTGCCTCTGCGAGCCAGTCACGCGAGTCTCCGTCGCCATCGGCTGTGCTCGTCGGAGGCGGTGGCGCGGCGACGAGCGGCCTGCCCACTCTCCGGGCCTCCCGCTCGCGGCGCGCGGCGTCCCGTTCCTCGGGCGTTCGGCCGCCCGGCACGGGCGGCGGTCCGGAACTCACTCGGGGGTGCCCGCCCTGATGCGAGCGAGGTAGCTCTCGAGCAGGTGCGCCGCGGCGCGGGAGTCGGCATCTCCCTCTCCCCCGGTTTGCTCCGCGAGTCGCGTCGTGAGGCGCTCGTCGTGAAGCTCCACCGGTACCGAGACTCTCCGCTCCAAGCGCTCGGCAAACGTCCGCGCCTTCTCGGCCTGCTCCCCCTCCTCGCCTCGCAGCGTTAGGGGAAGCCCCACCACGACCCGCTCGGCCGCCTGATCCTCGACGAGCCGCGCGACCTCCGCCAGCCCCCTCCGCGTGTCCGGGCGATCCACCGCGGCCAGCGGAGTCGCCAGCGTGCCGGTGGGATCGGACACCGCCACGCCGCAGCGCGCCGAGCCGTGATCGAGGGCGAGGATGCGCATCAGCCGAGCGCCTCCGCGATCGCGCGAACCGCGTTCGTCATCAGCCGAGCGCCTTCTCTATCTCGGCGCGCGCCGCCGCGAGCGCCTCGTCCAGCTTGTCCGGCTCCTTCCCTCCGGCCTGCGCGAGCGTGTCGCGGCCGCCTCCGCCGCCGCCGATGATCGGCGCCGCGGCCCTCACGAGCACCGCCGCCTTCACGCCGCGCTCCACCACCGAGGCCGCCACGTTGGCCACGAGGTGCACACGGCCGTCCGTGGCCGAGCCGAGCATCACGATCGCGTCGCCGAGCTTTTGCCGAACCGTGTCGGAGATGTCACGCAGCGAGCTCGGATCGGTGTCCGGCAGCGCCTTGACGAGCACGCGGACGCCGTTTGCGTCCTCGGCCTCACGAGCCAGAGCGTCGGCGTCCGCCTTCGGGGCCCCACCCTTCGGCTTCCGCTCCAGCTCCTTCACGCGCTCGCTCAGCCGCTCGACCGCATTCACGACCTCGTGCTCCGGGACCTTGAGCCGCGCGGCGATCTCGCTCAGGCGCTGTGTCCGCTCCTGGAAGAGCCGGGCGGCCGCCGGGCCGGTGACCGCCTCGATCCGGCGCACGTTCGATGCGCTCGAGGTCTCGGTCGTCACGTGGAAGAGACCGATTTCCGAGGTGGTCGCCACGTGGGTGCCGCCGCACAGCTCGCGCGAGACCCCCTCGATCTCGACCATCCGCACGCGCTCGCCGTACTTCTCGCCGAAGAGCGCCATCGCGCCCAGCCGCTCCGCCTCGTCACGGGTCGTCTCGATCGCCCTGACGGGGTGGTTCGTCGCGAGCCAGCCGCCCACGAGCCGCTCGACCTCGGCGAGGTCGTCCGGCGACAGCCGCTCGCCGTGCGTGAAGTCGAAGCGCAGCTTGTCCGGCCCGACGTACGAGCCCGCCTGGCGCACGTGCGTGCCGAGCCGCTCGCGGAGCGCGGCGTGGAGCAGGTGCGTCGCGGTGTGGTTGCGCATGGTCGCGAGCCGCCGGTCGCGCTCCACGATCGCCCGCGCGCTCTCCCCGGGGCCCAACTCGCCCTCCACGGGCTCGAGGGCGAGCGCCTGGTCGTCGCCGACGCGGTAGACGTCCACCACCCGCGCACGCCCCGAGGGGGTCTCCACGAGCCCGCTGTCCGAGATCTGGCCGCCGCCCTCGGGGTAGAAGGGGCTCTCCTCGAGCTTCGCGAGCAGCCAGCCGTTGGCGCGCTCGGCCACGCGCAGGACCGTGTCGGCCTCGGTCGTCTCGTAGCCCACGAAGCGCGTGCGGAAGCCCGCCTCGCGCGCGAAGCGCAGCACGTCGTCGTGCTCGACATGGACCTCGCTGCCGCCGCCGGCGTCCGCGCTCGCGCGCGTGCGCGACTTGCCCGCGCGCGACACCTCCCGCGCACGCTCCATCAGCTCCTCGAAGCCCTGGTCGTCGACGGAGAGACCCTCCTCCGCCAGCAGCTCCTTGGTCATTTCGTAGGGGAAGCCGTACGTGTCGTGCAGCTTGAAGGCGTCCTCGGCGGAGACCCACGACGTGGACTCCGCCTTGGCGCGCTCGATCACCTCGCCGAGCAGGCGCTGGCCCTGTTCCAGCGTGCGGTTGAAACTCTCCTCCTCCGCGCGCGCCCAACGCTCGATCGTGGGCCATTCGGTGCGGAGGTTTGGGTAGGCGTCCGACATGAGATCGCGCACGCGCTCGCACACGCGCACGAGGAAGGGCCCGTCGATGCCGAGCACATGGCCCTGCTGGATCGCCCGGCGCATGATGCGGCGGAGCACGTAGCCGCGATCCTCGTTCGAGGGCACCACGCCGTCCGCGAGCAGATGCGTCGCCCCGCGGCCGTGGTCCGCGATCACGCGGAGGGCGCGAGTGGTCCCGAAGTCGTCGCCGTACCTCTTGCCCGACAGCTCCTCGCCGAGCTCGATCAGCGGAGCGAACAGGTCGGTCTCGTAGACCGAGGGAACGCCCTGCATGATGCTCGCCATCCGCTCGAGCCCCATGCCGGTGTCGATGTTCTTGGTGGGCAGCTCGGGCAGCGACCCGTCGGCCTGAAGCTCGTACTGCATGAACACGAGGTTCCAGAACTCGAGGAAGCGCTCGGTGTCGTCGCCTGGGCGGTCGGTGTCGGGGCCGAACTCGGGCCCGCGGTCGAGGTACAGCTCTGAGCAGGGGCCGCAGGGGCCGGTCGGGCCCGACTGCCAGAAGTTGTCGTCCACGCCGAGGCGGACGATCCGCTCGTCCGGGACGCCAATCGCGCGCCAGTGCTCGATCGCCTCCTCGTCGGGACCAAGCCCCAGCTTCTCGTCGCCGCCGAAGACGGTGATCCAGATGTCCTCGAAATCGAGACCGAAGCCGTGCTCCTCCGAGGAGGACAAGTCCATCGCATACGCGATGGCCTGGTCCTTGAAGTACTCGCCTATCGAGAAGTTCCCGAGCATCTCGAAGAACGTGAGGTGCCGCAGCGTGGTGCCGACGTTCTCGATGTCCACCGTGCGGAACGACTTCTGACACGAGGTCAGCCGGCGGCTCGGCGGCTCCTCCTCGCCGCGGAAGTACGGCTTGAACGGCTGCATGCCCGCCGTGGTGAGCAGAACCGTGGGGTCATAGACGCTCGGAACAAGCGACGCCGAGGACATCGGGAGATGCCCGTTCCGCTCGAAATACGACAAAAACCGCTCCCGGATCTCGGCAGCCTTCATGGGAGTTGGAGTCTAGGCGGCCCCAGGACGGGATCGGACGCCGCTACGAGCCCAGCTCGGCGAAACCCTTGCGGATCGCCGCCGGCGCTGTCCCGTAGACCGTGATCGCCGTTTTCGCGCCCTCGAGCTCGTCCATCGCGATCACGATTCGCTGCGTCTCGTGGACGGCGAGCGCGACCAGTCCGACGGGAAAGGTCAACACCGCGACGACAGGCACCCATCGAGGCCGTCCGCGGCGCTCGAAGACGAGGCTGCTCGGCGACCGGTGCCGCAGCTCGTACCCATATCTGTTCAGGACGGGTGCGAGGCTCGCGAGCCTCCCCCACGCGGCCTTCGAACTCCTCGAGCGTGAGCCCGCCCTCGGGCACAGTGCAGGGAGAGCTGCTCGACGGCATCCGCGCGCTCCGCGTCGGACGCCAGCAGGCCTGCTCGCTGTGGCCGTCCGGCCAACCTAGGTGCTCCGCAGCCGGTCGATCAGTGGGCGCAGCTCGTTCGGGATTTTGTCTTCGCTCATGGTGACCTGGCGGCGGCCGTCGTCGTCCTCGATCACCAGGTCGTACTGGAAGCGGTCCGCTCCGCCGCCGCGCATTGGCGACGCCTCCTCCAGGGCCGGGACGTCGGCGCTCTTCACGAGCTCGTCGATCTTGCGCGCATCGGCGTCGGGGAGCTCAGCCGTGTCGAGCTCCCCGAGCTTCGTCGTCATGCCGGCGTAGCCGCCGCTTCTTGTCAGCTCAATGCGCAGTGAGGGATTGCAGCGCGGGCTGCTCCGTCGGGACGCCCACATTGTCCCAGGCGTCCTTGACCGCCGCCGCCGCGTGGCTGGCGACGCCCTGGAGACGCTCGGCCGCCTGGAGCGTCAGCCGCGCGAAGGCGGCGAAGCCCGAGTCGGGCCGGAGCGCCGGGTCGCGCAGCGCCTCGTACCAGATGCGCCCGGTGACCTCCCACGCATACCCGCCGATCTCGGTGGCGGCGAGGTAGAAGGCGTGGTTCGGGATGCCGGAGTTGATGTGCACGCCGCCGTTGTCCCGGATCGTCTCGACGTAGTCGTGCATGTGAGCCGGCTGGGGGTCCTTCCCGACCAGCGGGTCGTCGTACGCCGAGCCGGGCGCCTTCATCGAGCGGAGGGCGTCGCCGGCGATGTTGGGCGTCCACACCTCGGTCCCGATCAGCCAGTCGGCGGAGGCCGCGTCCTGATGGAGCTTGTACTGCTTCACGAGCGAGCCGACCACGTCGGACATCGACTCGTTCATGGCGCCCGATTGGCCGAAGTACTCGAGCGCGGCCTCCGTCTCGGTAACTCCGTGCCCGAGCTCGTGCCCGATCACGTCGAGCGACCCGGTCATGACCCCGAGCACCTGGCCGTCACCGCCGCCGAACACCATGCGCTGGCCGTCCCAGAAGGCGTTCGGGTACTGCTCGCCGAAGTGGACCACCCCGCGCAGGGGCATCCCCGAGTCGTCGATCGAGTTGCGCCCGTACGCGCCGTACCAGAAGTCGAAGGTGTCGCCCAGACCCTCGTAGGCCTGGTCTGCGGCGATGTCGCCGGTCGGTTCGTCTCCCTCGCGGCGGACGATGGGCCCGCGGACGTTCTCCGTGCCCTCGGCATCGCTGATGACGCGCGCGGGCTTGGGCGAGGAGACGCCCACGAGCGCATCCGCCCCCGAGGCGGCCGCGGCCGCACCGGCGCGCGAGTTCTGGACCCGGGCAAGCCGGATCGAGTGGTCCTGGCTTAGGGCACGCGTGGCCCATTCGCGCTGCTGCTCGTCGCCCTTCATCGCGATGTTCTCGAGAACGATGGGCGGGAGTACGCAGTGAAGGCCGTGACTGCGACGGTGCATGCGAGCCTCCTCGAGGGGTGGGAGAGGGGTTACGCCGACACTACGCCTGCCCGCTGCGCGAGTCCACGTCGGCTCCGGCTTTGCACGAGATCCCGGCGGCCTCCGGAGATGTCGCGTCCGGGGACAGGATTACCTCGATTACTTCACAATTCTCTCGGAGGGTCGGCTGCTCTGCCGTGTCGCAACCGCGCCCATGGGTGCAAGTCGGCTTGCAGGGCCCCCTTCCCTGCAATTTACGTCCAGTTTTCGCCGAACCCTTCAGGTCGGATGGAGCTTTCAACTCAAAACATGTGCATTGCAGGTGCACGCTCGCGAGCTAGTGCGGAATACGCCGACGATGCCCATTAATGCTGCTGGCCGAACAGCTGGTAGGTGAGGCCCGTGCGCGCCGAGCGCGCTCGATGGACGCGCGCGAGCGTGCTGTGATTGCGGCGTCTGCCGCCCTCTACTGCGTGGCGGCGCTGTTGATCGCGCTCCTCGTGCCCTCGGAGCGCGAGGTCGACGTGGCGGTGGTCGGAGCGCTGCTGATCGGCCACGCAGCCGTGTCGCGGGTCCGCTTCGAGTTCGGGGGCGGATACGTCGTGCCCGAGCAGCTCGTGATCGTCCCGATGCTGCTCATGGGCCCGCTGCCGTTCGTTCCCATCCTGATCGCGGCTGCCGGTGCCCTCGCGCTCGTCCCGGACTTCGTTCGCGGCAGCTGGTCGAAGGACCGCTGGCTGAACCCGATCGCAGACTGCTGGCCGTACCTCGTGTCGGTCCTCATCCTGGTCGCGCTGGCGCCCGGAGCACCGACGCTGGACTCCGCGGCCGTGTACGCGCTGGCCTTCGCCGCCCAGCTCGGCACCGACTTCCTGCAGACGATGCTGCGGAACCGTCTCCTCGACGGCGTCCCGCTTCGCGACCTGGCCCGCGGCTTTGCCGGCTCTGCGAGGGTCGAGCTGATCCTGTCGCCGGTGGCGTTCGCCGCCACGCTCGCGGCGGTCGACGCTCCCATCGTGCTGGTCATCGTCATCGCGCCGCTCGTGTGGCTGCTGGACAACTTCTCCAAGGACCGCGCCGCGCGCTATGCCGCCGCCCTCGAGCTGAACCGTGCCTACCGGGGGACCGTGATGCTCCTCTCCGACGTTCTCGAGTTCGAGGACGAGTACACCGCGCAGCATTCGCGCTCGGTCGTCGACCTGGTCAACGCCGTCGCCGACGAGCTCGGGATCGCCCCGGACGAGCGCCAGGAGCTGGAGTTCGCCGCCATGCTGCACGACGTCGGAAAGATCTCCATCCCGAAGGAGATCCTGCACAAGCCGGCCGCGCTCACCGACCGGGAGTTCGAGATCATCAAGCACCACACGATCGAGGGCCAGTTCATGCTCGATCGCGTCGGCGGCCTTCTCGGGAGGGTCGGCGAGGTCGTTCGCTCATGCCACGAGCGCTGGGATGGCCGCGGCTATCCGGATGGGCTTATCGGCGAGGAGATTCCGATCGCGGCTCGCGTCGTCTTCGCCTGCGATGCCTACAACGCGATGACCACGGATCGCCCGTACCGCGGCGCAATGGCGCGCGATGCGGCAATCGCCGAGCTGAAGGCGAACACGGGGACGCAGTTCGACCCCCGCATCGTCGCCGCGCTCATCAAGGTCGTCGAGCGGGGGCAGGTCGTGCCGCTCACGACCACCGACGGAGTCCGTGCCGTCCTCGCCGGTGCTCCGGTTCCGCAGAGCGCCGGCGCTGCAAGCTAGTCAGCCGCGCACCCTCTGCCGGCGCGGCCCGCGGCGTCTGCTCCTCCTCCCATGCATGCCTCAGCGCGAAGGTCGAGCCGGCCCACACCACGAGGCCGCCGGCCCCCGCCACCACGAGCAGCGTCCTCACGCCGAGACCCTCGATCAGGCCGCCCGCCGCGACGAAGGCGATCGCGAAGGCCCAGGCGGTCAGCCCGTCCTTCGCGCCGAAGATGCGCGCCATCACCTTGTCGGGGACGGTCGTCTGGATCAGCAGGCGCTCGTAGACGAGCAGTAGCCCGTTGCCGAGTCCGGCGAGCGCGAACGCGGGGATGGCGGTCGCGAAGCTGGGCGCGATCGCGCAGGCGAGGAACCCGGCTCCCACGAGGCCGAGGCCGCCGAGGAACCTGCGCTTGAAGACAGCCGGGCTGCCGCCGCGGGAGCCCGAAAGAGAGCCGGCCACGAATCCAAAGCCGTAGACCGTTGCGAGCACCGCGAAGCCGGCGTCCCCCGCGTCCAGCTCGTCCGTCGCGAATGGGAGCTCCGCGACGTTGAACAGGCCCGCGAAGAGCAGCATCGCGCCGGATCCGGCCACGACCGTGCGCACGCCGATCATCCCGGCCAGGGCACGCAGGCCGTCGCGCGCCTCGCGCATCAGGCCTGGACGGGCGGCCCCGGTGCGCTCGACCGCGGGTGCGGCTCCGAAGTGCAGGCGCGCGAGGATGGCGGCTGAGATGGCGAACGTCGCCGCGTTGGCCAGCAGGACCGCCTCCGGGCCTCCGACCAGGAAGACGAGGGCGGCGATCGCGGGACCCGCGATGAAGCCGAGGTCCGTGATCGCGCCGTAGAGAGCGGTTGCCGCCGGCAGGCGCTCGGCCTTGACGAGACTCGGGATCGCCGCCAATGCGGCCGGCGTGAACAGGCCGGTCCCCACGCCCGCGACCAGCGCGAGGGCGAACGTGGCCGCAAAGCTGTCGACCAACGCGACCCCCAAAAACGCGAGCGCACGGAGTGCGTCGGCGACGACCATGCAGCGACGCCGGGACCATCGGTCGGCAGCGGCTCCGAAGACCGGGCCGAGCAGCATCGCGGGCACCAGATCGGCGAGCAGCACCAGGCTGATCGCCCACGCCGAGTTGAAGCGCTCGTAGGCGACGACCAGGAGTGCGATGTAGCCGGCGCCGTTGCCGAGCGCGGACTGAGCGAGGACGAGGTAGTAGACGCGCGCAACGGGTTCGCGTCGCAGGAGTTCGAGCGTGGCGCGCACTCAGCAAGTATTAGGCAAAAAGCTGGGGTCGCGCAGTCCAGCACGCGACCCCATTCGCCTTTTCAAATTCTCTAACGGCGGTAAACCATCCGGTTCCTCCCCCGGCGTTGTCCCGCTTTGCACGGTTTCAAGCGGTGAACCAGCGAATCCAGACGCGACTATGTCACGTTTTGGCGCATTTGTCACGGGATCCCGTGCATGAAATTGTGCACGGTTCGATCTACCCGTCCCGTTGAGACCGTGACTAGCGGGGGTTGATGCCAGGGATGGTGCCGACCGGGTCGGCTGGAAAGGCGCCGCGCTCAGGCGCTATCGGAAGCGGTGTCGCTCGGAGCGGGCGAGCGCTCGGGTCGAGCGGCGCCGTTGCCCTCGCCCGCAGACGGCATCTCGTCGCCGGCGCTCAGCGGGCTGGTGTCGTCCCTGACCGCCGCCCTGATCTCCTCGGCGGAGACGTTCATGGGGTGGTGGCAGGCGGCCAGGTGGCCGTTGGGGTAGCGGAGCAGCGGGGGCTCGATCTCGCGGCAGACGCTCGTCGCACGCGGGCAGGGGGGTGGAAGACGTAGCCGGAGGGCGGGTCGATCGGGTTGGGCGGCTCGCCGCTCACCACGGTCCGCTCGCGGCGGCGGTTCTCCTCGCGGTCCGGGATCGGGATGGCCGAGAGCAGCGCGAAGGTGTACGGGTGGATCGGCTTGGTGTAGAGCTCCTCCGAGGGCGAGACCTCCATCAGCTTTCCCGAGTACATCACCGCGATCGGGTCGGACACGTGCCGCACGACCGACAGGTCGGGGCCACGAACAGGTAGGTGAGCCGGAACTCATCCTGGAGGTCGTCCAGCAGGTTGATGATCTGGGCCTTGACGGAGACGTCGAGCGCGGAGACCGGCTCGTCGAGGACGATCAGCTTCGGCTCGAGGGCGAGTGCGCGCGCCACGCCGATCCGCTGGCGCTGCCCGCCGGAGAACTCGTGCGGGAACCGGTTCAGGTGCTCGGGAGCCAGGCCGACGAGGCCGAGCAGCTCGCTAACCCTCCCCTCCGATCGTGGGTTACGAGGATCATCGCGGAGCCCGTCTCGTCGCGCAGCTCGCCGTCCGCTGGAGGATCTGCGCCTGGATCGTCACGTCGAGCGCCGTGGTGGGCTCGTGGGCGATCAGGACGGAGGGATCGCAGGACAGCGCAAGCGCGATCATCACGCGCTGGCGCATCCCACCCGAGAACTCGAACGGGTACTTGTCGATGCTCACGGGCCTGCGGGATGCCGACCTCTCCAGCAGCTCGGTCGCGCGCGCCCGCTGGTCGGGCAGCGCTGGGTGCTCTTCGATCTGCTCGATGATCTGGTTCTCGATCTTGTGGGACCGGGTTCAGCGAGGTCATCCGGTCCTGGAAATCATCGCGATCTCGCCGGCGGGCACGCGGCGCAGCTCGTCCTCGGAGGCGTGCACGAGCTCGGCGCCGTTGTAGTGGGGCCTCGCCCTCGAAGCGCGCATTTGGCGAGCGCTGAGACCTAGACGATGTCCACGATCGCGTTCAGCAGCACGATGAAGAACGCCGAGAACATCGTCGTCGCGGGCACGGGCGGCACGCCGAGCGCGTACTGCCCGACACCCTGGAGGTCGAAGACCGTATCGGTGAGGATCGCGCCGCCTTCCACAACAGCGCCGAAAGTCGAGGCCCCCACAGGGTCACGATCGGGATCAGCGAGTTGCGAGCACTGGCGGATCATGATCTGGCGCTCGGAGAGCCTTCGCGCGCCCCGTTCGCACGTAGTCCTCGTTGATCGTGTCGAGCACGCTCGAGCGCAGCACGCGAGTAGAAGCCGATGAACAGGATGGCGAGTGCGTCCAGGGCAGGATCAAGTGGTAGGCCCAGTCGATCGGGTCTTCGTGAACTCCACGTACCCGCGGTGCAGCCGGCTTGTCGATGGTGTAGTTCCCCGCCTCCCGCACGAGCGGATCGTCAAACGGGGGAGCCTCTACGTTCAGGAAGAAGAAGTACGTCGACGGTGGGGTGCTCCGCATAGCGCTCGCCGTACTCCGCCTTGACCGTTGGCTTGAGGTCCGCCGGCGGCGGTTCCTGCATGTAGTCGAGCTCGCCTCTGATTACATCCTGACTATGGCGCAAGGCGCTCTTCACGATCTTCACCGTGATCCTGTCGAGATGCCCCTTTGGGAGTCCAAAAGGTCGAAGCGATGGTTCTTGACTATTACGAACCTCCCGTTGGGAACCGACTCGGAGATGGCGTACGGGCCGACCCCCAGCGGGGGATCCTTGGTCATGTTCTCGAAGGGCGTCGAGCTCGGTACGAAGTCCAGCAAACTCCATCGTGAGCACATGGATGAATGTCCCCGTCCGGCTCTACCAGCCGAATCGTGATCTCCCCCGTGCGGTCGTCCGTATCGATCCCGGAGATGTCGGTCTTGGGCCTGCCCGCCGAGAGGTACTCGGCAGCGCCCTCGATCACCTGGTAGTACACCGCCCCGCCGGACTCGAGGTTCAGCACGCGCTTGCTTGATCGTGTGCTCTAAGTCGGAGGCCTTGACAGGCGTGCCATCGGAGAAGCGCAGGCCCTTCCCAGCTCCAGCTTGTAGGTGAGCCCGTCCTTCGAGATCTCCGGCAGGTCGCGTGCGAGGCCGGGGATTAGCTGTGTGCCGGCCTCCCCCCTTCGGGCGTACGTGAGCAGGGGGGTATAGACGAGCCAGAGGGCGTCCCAGCCTTCGGCCGTGTAGCTGAGCGCGGGATCGAGAGCGTCCGGCTGGGCGCTGTAGGAGATGGTGATGGATCCTCCGGACCTGGCGTCGCCTTGCGTGCCCACCCCCTGTCGCCACTGCCGCCCACGATGGCCAGAGCCGCCAGGACTGCGACGATTAGCCCAATAGCGCTTGCTGCCGGCTTCCCACGGTCCTCCGGCCTTCCTGTTCGTTTACGTAGGCGTCTTCGCCGCAGCGGTGGGACTCCTACCGTCGGCGGGCCGTGACAAGTATCGGTACATCGCGATGGCGAGCTAGACGGAAGCTGGCTAGGCCCCGGCCGGCAGCTCGTCGCCCGCGGAAAGCGGGCTCGAGGAGTCCTTCGTGGCCGACTTGATCTCATCCGCGGACACGCTCAGCGGGTGGTGGCAGGCCGCCAGGTGGCCGTTCGGATAGCGTGCCAGCGGCGGCTCGATCTCGCGGCAGATCTCGGTGGCCCGCGGGCAGCGAGGATGGAAGACACAGCCGGACGGCGGGTCGATCGGGTTGGGCGGCTCGCCGCTCACGACGAGCCGGTCGCGGCGCCGGTTCTCTTCCGGGTCGGGAATCGGGATGGCCGACAGCAGTGCCGAGGTATACGGGTGGATCGGCTTCGTGTAGAGCTCCTCCGAGGGCGAGAGCTCCATCAGCTTGCCGAGGTACATCACGGCGATCCGGTCGGACACGTGGCGGACCACGGACAGGTCGTGCGCGACGAACAGGTAAGTCAGGCCGAAGTCGTCCTGGAGGTCATCCAGCAGGTTGATGATCTGCGCCTGCACCGATACGTCGAGCGCCGACACGGGCTCGTCCAGCACGATCAGGCGCGGCTCGAGCGCGAGCGCGCGCGCCACGCCGATCCGCTGGCGCTGCCCGCCGGAGAACTCGTGCGGGAAGCGGTTGATGTGCTCCGGATGGAGGCCGACCAGATCGAGCAGCTCGCGCACCCGCGGCTCGACCTGCTTGCGGTCGGTGCCGTGGAGCTGCAGCGGCATGCCAATGATCTGCCCGACCCGCTTACGCGGGTTGAGCGACGCGAACGGGTCCTGGAACACCATCTGCATCTGGCGCCGGAGCGGCTCCATCTGCTTGCGGCCGGCCTTCGTTATCTCCTCGCCGCGGAAGCGGATGGCGCCTTCGGTGGAGTCGAGCAGGCGCATGATCGTGCGCGAGATCGTCGTCTTGCCGCAGCCGGACTCCCCCACGAGCCCGACCGTCTCTCCCTCGCCGATCGAAAGCGTCACGTCGTTCACGGCGTGCACGCGGGCGACCTCGCGATCGAACAGGAGCCCGCTCTTGATCGGGAAGAAGACCTTGAGGTGCTCGGCCTCGACGAGCGGGATGGCCCCGTTCCCCGAGGCCTCGCCGGCGTGCTCCGCGGCGGGCTCGACGCTCACGCTGTCGCACCCTCCTTCGCGCCGAGCCCGATCTCGCCGGGCCGGATCTCACGCTTCACGCGCTTGTCGTCCACGGACAGCCAGCAGCGGTCGTTGTGGCCGGGCTCGTCCTCGATCTGCGACTGGAGCAGTGGCACCTTCACGCATTCCGCGAACTCGTGCGGGCAGCGCGGACGGAAGTGGCAGCCCTCGGGCCTGTCGGCGAGCGAAGGCGGCATGCCGGCGATCGCGGGGAGGCGCGTGGGCCGCGGCTGGTCGACGCGGGTGATCGAGCCGAGCAGCCCCCAGGTGTAGGGGTGCTGGGGGTCGTAGAAGATCTGGTCGAGCGTCCCCTGCTCGACGATCCGCCCGGCGTACATCACGGCGATGCGGTCGGCGATGTCGGCGACCACTCCCAGGTCGTGGGTGACCAGGATGACCGCGGCGCCCGTCTCATCGCGCAGCTCTCGCATGCGCTGGAGGATCTGCGCCTGAATGGTGACGTCGAGCGCCGTCGTGGGCTCGTCCGCGATCAGGATGCTCGGGTCGCACGAGAGGGCGAGCGCGATCATGACGCGCTGGCGCATGCCGCCGGAGAACTCGTACGGGTAGCTATCGACGCGCTCGCGGGCGCGCGGGATCCCGACGCGCTCGAGCAGCTCGACCGTGCGCTCGCGCGCCTGCTGGTCCGGCATGCCGGAGTGCGCCTGGATCTGCTCGATGATCTGGTCGCCGATCTTCTGGACCGGGTTCAGCGACGTCATCGGGTCCTGGAAGATCATCGCGATCTCGGCGCCCCGCACGCGCTGGAGGTCCTCGTCGCTCGCCTTGATCAGCTCGGTGCCCTTGTACTCGGCGGTCCCCTCGAAGCGTGCGTTCGGGCCGCGCGTGAGACCCATCACTGTCATCGCCGTGACCGACTTCCCGGAGCCCGACTCGCCGACCACGGCCAGCACCTCGCCGGCGTCCAGCTCGAACGAGACGCCGTCCACGGCTTGGACGACGCCCTCCTCCGTCGTGAACGAGACCGCCAGGTCCCTCACCTCGAGCAGCGGCTCGCTCACAGGCGGATGCGCGGGTCGAGCCACGCGTACATGATGTCCACGATCGCGTTAAGAAAGACGATGAAGAAGGCGCCGAACATCGTTACCGCCAGCACCGGCGGCACGTCGAGCTGGTTGACGGACTCGGCCGCGTACTGGCCGACGCCCTGGATGTCAAAGACGGCCTCGGTGAGGATCGCCCCTCCGCCGAGCACCGCGCCGAAGTCGAGGCCCCAGAGGGTGACGATCGGGATGAGCGAGTTCCGCAGCACATGGCGGAGCATCACCTGCCGCTCGGTGAGGCCCTTGGCGCGCGCGGTCCGGACGTAGTCGTCGTTCATCGTGTCGAGCACGTTTGAGCGCAGCACGCGCGAGTAGATCCCGATGAACAGGAGCGACAGCGCGGTCCACGGCATGATCAGGTGGTACGCCCAGTCCACCGGGTCGTCGGCCAGTGGCACGTAGCCGCCGTTCGGGAAGATATTCCACTTGAAGCCGAGGTAGTAGTTCATCAGCGCGCCGATCCAGAAGACCGGCATGGAGATGCCGATCAGGGCCAGCACGGTCAGGAAGCGATCCGAGAACTTGCCCGCCCGCATCGCGGTGTACAGGCCGAGCGCGATCGAGAAGGCCATCCAGATGATCGCGGCGCCGATGGCGAGCGAGAAGGTGCGCGGGATGGCCTTCTTGATCTCATCGACCACGTTCCGCTGGTTGATGTACGAGACGAGGTCGCCGGAGAAGAGGTTCTGCATCGTCTTGACGTACTGGACATAGACCGGCTCGTCGAATCCCCACTGCTCGCGGATCGCGTTGATCGTCGTCGGCGTGGCGCTCTTGCCCGCCATCCGCACGGCCGGGTCGCCCGCCGGGATCACCATGAAGATCGCGAACGTGAGCACCGAGATCGCGAAAAGCACGCCGATCATCGCGAGCAGGCGCCTCACGATGAACCGTGCCATCGGCTAGTGCTCCACCCTGATCTTCGCCCGCGGGTCGAGCGCATCGCGGACCCCGTCGCCGAAGACGTTCAGCGCGAGCACCGTCAACACGAGCATCAGCCCGGGCACGACGGCGAGATGCGGCCCGGACAGGATCTTGTTCACGCCGTCCCCGATCATCGTCCCCCAGGAGGAGTTCGGCGGGCGCACCCCCGCGCCCAGGAACGACAGCGCCGCCTCCAGCAGGATCGCGTTCGCGATCATCAGCGGAAGGAACACGATGATCGTCGAGGAGAGGTTCGGGAGCACCTCGGAGAACATGATCCGCAGCGAGCCCGCTCCCTGGGCCCGGGCCGACTCGACGAACTCCTTCTCCCTGAGCGCGAACACCTGGCCGCGGATCGGCCTCGCCATGTACGGGATGTACACGACCGCGATGATGATGATCGGGATCAGCTTCGAGTCCGCCCCGATGCTGATCGGCCCGATGTGCAGACCGCCGAGGCTGAGCGCCGTGCCGAGCGCCACGCCCAGCAGGATCACCGGGTAGGCCCAGATCACGTCGAGGCTGCGCGAGAGCACCGTGTCGGTCCAGCCGCGGAAGTAGCCCGAGAGCAGGCCGACGACGATCGACAGGAGCGCCGTGATGATCGCCGCCGAGACGCCGATCTGGAGCGAGGTGCGGCCCCCATAGAGCAACCGGACGGCGATGTCGCGACCGTTGTCGTCCGCCCCGAGGAAGAAGCGTCCGTGCCATGTTGGCCCGATCGGCACGCCGTCGAGGGAGACCACGTTCTTCGTCTCACCGCCGACCGTAACCTTGTCGGTGAGATGGTTCTCGAACGGCGTCGTGTGAGCGACGTGCTCCGCATACACCGGCGCCAGCAGGCAGATGACCACGATCAGGATGAAGAGCGCCCCGAACGCCAGCGCCGTCTTGTTGCGCTTCAGCCGGCGAAGCGCGAGCCGCCACGGTCCCAGGCCGGCGACGTGCTCGCGGTCGGCCTGCGCCTCGAACGCCGCCGTTCCCTCGAAGACGGACTCGGTAAGGGGCTCAGTCGCCACGTGTCTGGCGCCACTCTAGCGCCGCAGGGGCGTTGGCGGGAGGGCACCGAGGGGCCCTCCCGCCATTCGCCCGCGGACTACTGCTTCAGGCAGAACAGCGCCCAGTCGTTCTTGAACACCTGGTGGATGCCGTTGCAGTCCTCGTAGTCCATCCGCTCCGACATGAACGTCGAGGTGAGCTCGCTCCCGTAGGGGGCCACGTAGGACTTGCCGGGACCGACCAGGTACTGATCGAGCTTCGTCCAGTCGCTGGCCTTCGTCGAGGGGTCACGCTCCTTCGAGAGCCGAGCGACCTCGGAGTTGACGTGCGGGTCATTGACGAACCCGACGTTGAAGGTCGGCGTCGACTCGAGCGCCGCAGCCGTCACGAGCGGCTGGAACAGGTCCGACGGGTCCGGGAAGTCCATGAACCAGTCGTTGAAGTGGATCTGCGCCTTGCGGCTCTTCGTGCCGATGGCGTCGAAATACACCTGCTGGTTCAGGGTCTTCGTGCTGGTCTTGTATCCCATCTTGTTCAGCGTGTCGCGCAGGTACTCGCCGATCGCCGGCCGCGGATCCTTGTTGTTAGTCCATACCGTCACCGACTGGCCCTCGGTGCCCGACTCCTTCACGAGCTGCTTCGCCTTCGTCAGGTTGCCGGGCCCGTTCGGGTCGCCGTAGGGGCACTTCGCACTGTCGTCGTACCCGATCGTTCCCGGCGGGATGAACGAGCACGTCGGCTTCAGCCGCCCGCTGAAGACGCGCTGCAGCGCGCGGCTGTCGATCGCCCAGTTGACCGCCTCACGCGCCTTCTCGTTGTTGAACGGCGGGATCTCGGTGTTCATCGAGAAGTAGTACGTGTTGGGCGGATACGGGTTGAGCGAGAACCGGTCCGGATACTTCGACTTCACGGTCGGGAGCAGGTCGCCGGTCGGATCCTCGGTCATGAAGTCGAGTTGCCCGTTGATGACGTCCTCGGTCATCTTCGTCACGTTCGTGCTGACCTGGCCGGTGATCTTGTCGAGCTTGCCCTTGGCCATCCCCGGGATGTCGAAGTACTTGTTCCGCGTCAGGATGAACTCGCGGCTCGGGTCGACCACCTCGATCTTGTAGGGGCCGACGCCCGGCGGCGGCGCGTCCGTCATGCTCGTGTACTTCACCTTCGAGGCGGGGACGGGCGCCGCATAGGGCTCGGCGACCGCGAACTGGAACTTGCTGTCCGGCGTCGTGAGCTTGACGGTGATCTTGCCGCTCTTGTCGTCGGCCGTGATCCCGGGGATGTCGGCCTTCGGGTCGCCCTTCTTCGTGAACTCATCGGTGCCCTGGATCGTGGCCAGGAACGACGAGTAGGGCCCGGCGAGCTTCATCAGCCGCTTGATCGCGACCTCGAAGTCGCTCGCCTTGACCGGTGTGCCGTCGCTGTACTTGAGGCCCTTGCGCAGCTGGAAGGTGTACGTCTTCCCGTCGGACGAGACGTCCGGCATCTTCTCGGCGAGCCCCGGTATCAGCTCGGTGCCAGCCTTGCCGGTCTCGTCCTTGTACGCGAGCAGGCCGGTGTAGACGGTCTTGAGCGGCTGGAAGGCCTGGACGGTCTGCATCAGCACCGGGTCGTACGAATCCGGGCCGACGGTCCCGATCGTGATCGAGCCGCCCGACTTGCCGCCGCCTCCACCGCCGCCGCTGTCGTCATCGTCGCCGCAGGCGGCTACGCCGAGCAACGCCGTAGCGAACAGCAGAGCCGCTACGGGCAGAAAAAACCTTCGCATGCAGCCATTCCTCCCAATCCGTTTACGCAAGCTTCCGCAACGCAGGGCCAATCTACCCTGTTTCGCGAGACCGCAGAATTAAGGTTTCGCGAGTCTGCTCCGCCCTCCTGCGGGCCCTACTTCAGACACAGGCTCGAGAAGTCGATGCCGAAGACCGGGTGGACGCGGGCGCAGTTCGCGGCGTCGAGGCGTTCCGAGAGGAAGGTCGGTCGCCGCTCCGATCCGAGCGGCACGGCGTAGCCCTCCTTCACGACGCGCTCGTCCGCCGACGCCCAGGCGTCGTCGGCCCGTTCCCCTCCCGTGGGCACGGCCGTGCCGTCAGCGACCGCCTGGCTCAGCGTCGGGTCGAACGTCGTATGCACGAACCGCGTAAGGAAAACGGCCGGATGCGCCACGAGTGGCTCGATGCGCGCGACCCGCAGGACCGCCTGCCCGCGGCCGCGGAGGGTCGCTCTCAGTCCGACCGTACGCAGCGTACGCACGACGTAGCGCGCGACCGCCTGCGGCACGCCCGCGCCGGGCAACACGCTCACCCCCGTGTCAGCCACCGCCGCCTCCTTCAACCGCTTCTGGGCGCCGACGAGATCCGGGGGCTCTGAGCGATCGCCGTACGGACAGGGGTCGAGGCGGCGGTAGCCGGCTACGGCCGCCGGCAGGAAATTGCAGCTCGACTCGAGCAGCCCCTTGTAGAGCCGCACGAGCGTCTCGCCGTCGAGCGATTCGCCGACGGCGCGCCGCACGGCGGTGTCGTCGAGCGGAGGTAAGGCGGTGTCCGGGATCAGCGCGACGCTCGAGGCGGTCGGGTCCTCGCGGTAGCGGTCGCGGTACTTCGAGCGAATCTCGGGCAGCATGTCGATCGGCGCGGTCTCCTGCGTGAGATCGAGCGACCCTATGATGACGGCTCGCGCCTGGTGCCGGGGCGAGCCGGCGCGGATCAGCGCGATCCTGTCGACGTGGCCGGCCGGGATGTCCGGCAAGCTGAAGTCGCGCACCCTGACGAGGATCGCGCGCGACCCCGGGCGCACACGGGCGAAGCGGTACGGACCCACGCCGGCCGGCGGCCGGCCGCTCAGGTCCTTCGCCGGGGTGCCGCGCGGCAGCGGCGCGCTCGACGGCAGCGCCAGGACGTCCGCGAACGCGGGATCGCGGCGCCTTAGCGTCATACGGATCGTGCGCGTGCGCGCGTCGGCGTCGATCGAGGCGATCCCCGCATAGAGCCGCGCGAGCGGCGACCGCAGCGCGCGGACGCGGTTTACGGCGCGCTCGAAGTCGCCGGGCCGCACCGGGACACCGCTCGAGTAACGCAGCCCACGACGCAGCCGGAGCGTGTAGGTCAGGCCGTCATCGGACACCTCGGGGAGGGCGCGCGCCAGGCCCGGCACCAGGCCCGTGCCGTCCGGGCCCTCGGCGTGGCGGTAGCTCACGAGCGGCGTGTACACGAGCCAGAGAGCTCGGAGCGCGCGCACGTCGGTCGCCGAGGCCGGGTCGAAATCGCGTGGCAGCGCCGAGGCGCCGACCGCCACCGAGCCGCCCTCGCGTGCGCTGCCCGCGCGGTCTCCGCCGCCGGTGGTGCAGCCGCCCACCGCCAGGGCGACCGCGCAGGCCGCGGCGAGGCACGCTCTCGCCCGGCTCAGGTCAGCTCCTCGCGCATGATCGCAAGCGACTTGCGGATCAGGCGCGAGACGTGCATCTGCGAGAGGCCGACCCTGTGCGCGATCTGGGTCTGGGGCAGCCCCTCCTCGAACCTCATCCGCAGAATCTCGCGCTCCCGCGGCGGGAGCCGATCCAGCGCCGGCTCGAGCGCGGCGCGGTCCTCGGAGCGCTCGAACTCCTCGTCCTCGCCGCCGATCGTCTCGAGTGGGTCGAGCTCGTCGTCGCCGCCCGGCCCGGTCGACAACGACACCGTCGAGTAGGCCGAGCCGACCTCCATCGCCTCGAGCACCTCTTCGGGCGACGTCTTCAGCTCCTCCGCGATCTCGGCAATGCTCGGCGAGCGCCCGAGCCGGCCGGTGAGCCGCTCGATCGCACCCGACATCGAGGCGTTCAGCTCCTGGAGCGCGCGCGGAACGCGGATAGACCAGCCCTTGTCGCGGAAATGGCGCTTGATCTCGCCCACCACGTTCGGTGTCGCGTAGGTGGCGAGCGACACCTCGCGCTCCAGGTCGAAGCGGTCGATCGCCTTGATCAGCCCGATCGCGCCAACCTGTTCGATGTCCTCGAGCGCCTCGCCGCGGCCGGCGTAGCGCCGGGCGAGCGACCGGACGAGCGGCAGGTGGCGCTCGATCAGCTCCTCGCGCGCGCTCGTGTCGCCGTCCTCGTGGTAGCGCCGGAGCAGCGCTCGATCCTCTTCACGCGCCGACTCGTACGCTCCCGGAGTGCGGCGCTGTGGCATGTTCACGTCAGGCCCTTGAGCTTCTCGAGTCGCACGACGATGGCGCCGCCGCCGGCGTCCTCGACGCCGAAGGAGTCGACCACCGTCTGGAGGATGCGTCTCAGCGTGAGCTGGCCCGGGGGCGCGTCGCCGTCGCGGAGCGCCTCGGCCACCGCAGTCTCCGACAGCGGGCCCACCCGCGTGCGGATGCTCGACTCGCCCACCTCGAAGGAGAGATGCACGCTGCCGACCTGGCCCGCCTCGGCGAGCAGGCGCTCGACGGCGAGCTGGAGGTCGTCGATCTCCTCGAAAGCGAAGTCCACGCGCTCCGCGATGCCGCCGATGATCAGACGCACCACGGCTTGGAAGTCACCCGACAGGGGCGCCTCGAGATCGATGCGTTCGTGATGATTTGTCAACGGGGCTCTCCGATGGTGCCTTCGCCCATGACCCGATCCTGACGCATCAGGCAGGCGAGCTGCCCGGGTGCGACTCCGTTCGCGCTGTGGTCGAGCTGAAGCTCGAGGCTTCCGTCATCCAGGACGTGCACACGGCACGCTAACGGCTCGGCGTGGTAGCGGAGCCGGACAGCCTCGACCTCGGCCACGGGCCGGTGAAGCGTGGCGTCCTCGAGCGGGATCGTCCCGGTCGCGAGCGCCTCCTTTGGACCGACGACGACGCGGTTCGCCGCCGCGTCGCGCTTCAGCACGTACATGGGCTCGGGCGTCGCGAGGCCGAGGCCGCGGCGCTGGCCCACTGTGTAGTTGTGCTGACCCTCGTGGCGGCCGAGCACAGTGCCCTGCCGGTCCACGATCTCCCCCGGCCTCCGGAGCCGCGGGCCGCCGTGGCGCTTGAGGAACGCACGGCCGCCCAGGCCCGCCACGAAGCAGAGGTCCTGGCTCTCGCGCTTGTCGGCGACCGGGAGACCGGCCTCGCGCGCGAGCCCGCGGACCGCGTCCTTCGTGAGGCCCCCGAGCGGGAAGCTGAGCCGGTCTAGACGCGCCGGATCCAGCTTGGCGAGCATGTAGCTCTGATCCTTCCCGGGGTCGGCGGCGGCGCGGATGAGCGGGCCGTGCTCGTCGCGCGCGATGCGCGCGTAGTGGCCCGTGGCGAGCCTGGCCGCGCCGAGCGAATCGGCCAGCTCGAGCATCGCGTCGAAGCGCACCTCGCCGTTGCAGCGCACGCACGGGTTGGGCGTACGGCCCGCCGCGTAGCCGTCCAGGAAGTGGTCCACGACCTCGGCCCGGAAGCGCTCCCGGACGTCGAGCGTGACGTGCGGGATCCCCATGCGGTGGGCGAGCTCGCGGGCACCCCGCACGGCCTGCGGCGAGCAGCAGCTCTTGTCGCCGTCCGTGCCCGGGTCCGACCACAGCTCGAGCGTGACGGCGACCACCTCGTCCCCGGCGTCGAGGGCGAGCTGAGCGGCGGCGGCCGAATCGACACCCCCGCTCATCGCGACCAGGGTCCTCTGTGGCGCCGCCGGCAATCGCACCGCGCCGTCCTCGGCCGCCGAACCGAGCGCGCGGTGTAGCGCGTCGACCGCGAGCTCGGCGGCGTGCCGCTTGGCCGAGCTTAGGCTCAGCCCGCTGGCCAGCGCGTCCGCGTTCAAACGACAACAACTGAGGAAGGGCTCTCCCTCGATGCTCTCCACGATGGCGCTCGCGGCCGCGGTCACGGCTCCGCATCCTTCGGCGTCGAAGCCCGCTTCTGCAACGCGATCGTCCTCGATCCGGACCGCGATGCGCACAAGATCGCCACAGGGGGCGCCCCCGGCAGCGCCGGAGTGCGGATGATGCTTGAGGGCTCCCTGGCCGGTGGGCGAGGTCAGGTGTTCGGCGAACGACCGCACTGAAGGCAACGGTAACGCCCGCGCCCGAGCCAAAGGGATGGCTGGCCCCAGCCTGCCGTTTGCTGATCCCGGTGGTTGGGCCTGCTAGCTAGCAGGTGGGTGTCCTCCGCGGTGGACCACGGCCTACCGCGAGGGGGACTCCCATACCGGTTTTATTCGGCTCAACATGTGCGACCAGCTCGCGAACAGGCTCGGGCCGATGTCGAGGCTAGCGCGAGTCGGGCGGCTCGGCTACCACCTTCACGCCGAGCTCCTTCAGCTGGCGCTGGTCCACCGGGGCCGGCGCGCCGGTCAGCGGGTCGGCTCCGCTGGCCGCCTTGGGGAAGGCGATCACGTCCCGGATCGAGGAGGCGCCGGCCAGCAGGGCGACGATCCGGTCGATCCCGAAGGCGACTCCGCCGTGCGGAGGTGCGCCGTATCTCAGCGCCTGGAGTAGGAAGCCGAAGCGCTCCTCCGCCTCCTCGGGACCGATTCCGATCACATCGAACACCTTCTGCTGGATCGCCGGGTCGCTGATTCGGATCGACCCACTGCCGAGCTCCCACCCGTCGAAGACCACGTCGTAGGCTCGGCTCCGCCAGGTGCCCGGGTCGGCATCGAGATCACCGGCGGGGCTCGTGAACGGGTGGTGCGCGGCGTCCCACCGCTGCTCCTCCTCGTTCCATTCGAACGCCGGGAACTCGGTGACCCAGAAGATGTCGTGGCCTCGCGGCTCCTGGCCGACCTCGGGGCGAAGCCCGCCGAGCACTCGCGCGGCCACCTCGGGTTCGTCGGCCACCATGAGGATGGCGTCCCCCTCCGTTGCCCGCAGTGCGTCGTTCGCCCGTGCGATTTCGTCCTCTGAGAGGAACTTCGCGATTGGCGAGCGCCAGCTCCCAGCCGCTTCAACCACCGCCCAGGCGAGACCCTTCGCGCCGAGCGACTGGGCCTTCTCGGTGAGACCATCGAAACGGCTCCTCGGAAACTCTCCGGTCGCCTTCATGGCACGGATGACGGCAGCGCCACTGAAGACCTTGAACTCGGATGACCGGAAGATCTCGGTGACGTCCACGATCTCGACACCCAGCCTGCGGTCGGGCCGATCCGAGCCGTAGCGCAGCATCGCGTCGTCGTAGCTGATCCGGTCGAGCGGCACGGACACCTCGATGCCCGCCACCGCCAGCACCCGCTCGAAGAGACGGTCGACCACCTCGTAAACGTCCTCCTCCTCGACGAACGAGAGCTCCATATCGAGCTGCGTGAACTCGGGCTGGCGGTCGGCGCGGAAGTCCTCGTCGCGGAAGCAGCGGGCGATCTGGAAGTAGCGTTCGTAGCCGCCGATCATCAGGAGCTGCTTGAAGAGCTGAGGCGACTGCGGCAGCGCGTACCACGACCCGGGCATAAGCCGGCTGGGGACGAGGAAGTCGCGCGCGCCCTCCGGCGTCGACCGGGTCATGAACGGCGTCTCGACCTCCACGTAGCCCTCGTCGGAGAGGAAGTCGCGGATCTCCTTGACGACCGCGTGACGCAGCAGCACGTTGTCGCGCATGCGCTCCTTGCGCAGGTCGAGGTAGCGGTAGCGGAGGCGGAGCTCCTCGCCGACCGGGTCGTCCTCGTCGATCTGGAAGGGCGGCGTCCGGGCGTCGGCAAGTTGCGCGAACTCGGCGACCACGAGCTCGACCTCGCCCGTCGGGAGATCGGGATTCACCGCGCTCTCGTCGCGGCGCACGAGCTCGCCGCTCACAGAGATCACGTCCTCGCCGCGCAGGTCGCCGGCCGCGGCGTGCGCCTCCGGGGCCTCCTCTGGGCGGAAGACGAGCTGGAGCAGTCCCGTCCTGTCCCGCAGGTCGATGAAGATCAACCCGCCGTGGTCCCGGCGCCGGTGCACCCAGCCGGCCACGCGCACCTCGTCGCCCACGTCGCCGGCGCGCAGCTGGCCGGCCCAGTGCGTGCGGTAACGGTTCGGCCGAGGGGCCTTCACTTCCCGACCATCCCGAGAACATCGGTCACTGACTCCGCCCGCTCCTGGTTCCCGGTGTCCATGTTCCTCACTTCGATGTTGTCCCCGAGAATCACGGTCCAGCGGGCGCCAAGTCGGTCGGCCTGCTTGAGCTGTCCCTTGAGAGACCGTCCTGCCTGCTCCATTTGCGCTCGCAGACCACTGCCTCGCAGCTGGGCGACGAGCAGGAACGCCTCACGACCGGAGCCGGCGACGAAGACGTCGATCCCCTGGTGGCTCCTGCCTTCCCCCGCCGCCAGCAGCATCCGCTCGATCCCGGTGGCGAACCCGACCCCCGCGGTCGGCGGCCCGCCCAGCTCCTCGACCAGGCCGTCGTAGCGGCCCCCGCCCCCGAGTGCGGCCTGCGCGCCGAGCCGGTCGGACTCGAATTCGAACACCGTGCGCGTGTAGTAGTCGAGCCCGCGTACCAGCGTCGGGTCGATCTCGTACTCCGTGCCGGCGGCGTCCAGCAGAGCGCGCACCTCGGCGAAGTGCTCCGCGTCCTCGGTGGCGAGGCGGTCGATCAGGAGCGGCGCGTCCGTCAGCACGGCCTGCGTGCCGGGATGGTCGGAGTCAAAGGCGCGCAGCGGGTTCTGGTCGAGCCGCGCGCGCACGTCGTCGGACAGCTCATCCTCGCGCGCGCGTAGATATCTCCTGAGCTCGTCGACGTACTCGGCGCGCGTCGCGGGGGTGCCGAGGCTCGACAGGCGCAGCCGTGACGGCCCCGTGCCGGCGCGCTCGAGGATCTCGGCCTGCAGCAGGATGAGCTCGGCGTCGAGCGACGGATCATCCGAGCCGATCGCCTCCGCGTCGATCTGCGTGAACTGCCGAAAGCGACCCGCCTGCGGGGCCTCGTGCCGGAAGAACGGGCCGGCTGACCAGACCTTCACGGGCTGCGGCAGCTTGTGCATTCCGTGCTCGATGTAGGCGCGGCAGATCCCCGCGGTCTGCTCGGGCCGAAGCGTGAGCGAGCGTCCCGCCTTGTCCTCGAAGGTGAACATCTCCTTCTGGACGATGTCGGTCGACTCCCCTACGCCGCGCGCGAACAGCTCGGTGTCCTCGAACACCGGGGTCTCCATCGGCTCGTAGCCGGCGGCCCCGAGCAGCTCGTCGGCGATGCCCACGATCTCGAGCCTCCGGCGCGCGTCCGGGGGCAGCACGTCCAGCGTGCCGCGGGGCGCCTGGAGCTTCCTCACCTCGCCAGCTCGGCCAGGAACGGATTGGCGGCACGCTCGGCGCCGAGCGTCGTGATCCCCATGTGACCGGGGTAGACGGTGGTCGCGGCGGGGAGCGTGTCCACAAGCATGCGGATCGACTCGAGGAGCGTTTGATGATCGCCGCCGGGGAGGTCGGTGCGCCCGATCGACTGCTGGAAGAGAACGTCGCCCGAGAAGATCGCCTGTTCGTCCGGGATCGAGAAGGTCACGTGCCCGGGGCTGTGGCCGGGAGTGAAGAGGACGTCGAGCTTGAAGCCCGCCAGCTCGAGCCGCTCCCCGCCCTCGAGAGTGTGCTCAGCCTCGTACGACTCGTACGGCCCGAAGCCCGGCCAGGGCACGAACTTCATGATGTTGGCGAGCACGACGGCCTCCACCTTCGGAACCCAGACCTGGGCGCCCGTGGCCTTGGCGACCGGCGCGACGGCCCCGACGTGGTCGAAGTGCGTGTGAGTCAGCAGGATGCCGTCGAGCTGAACGCCGAGCGCCTCGACCGCGGCGAGCAGCTTGTCGGCCTCGTCGCCGGGGTCGACGATCAGCGCGCGGTCCGAGTCGTCGCGGCGGAAGATGTACGTGTTCTCCGCGATCTGCCCGACGGTGAACATCCGCACGTCCATCAGCGCCCTGCCGCCTTCTTGCGCTGCCGGTAGCGATAGATCGCGCCGTCGGTCACATAGCTGAGCGGGATGTACAGCGCGAACATGAACCCGGCCAGGATCGCGCCCTGCGCCACGTCGTTCTTGAACAGGATGACCACGAGCAAGCCGAACAGTGCCGCGGCAATCGCGGCGCGGTTGACCGCACCTCTCCACGTCGGCGGGCTGTCCATTCGCTCCCGCCGGCGCTGACGCGCTATCTGCTTGGCGTCCTCCCTGGTCTGGGGCCGCCCGGTGCGTCCGGCACGCTCGATCGTCCCGGCGGGAGTGCCGCGATGCTTGCGCGTGCGCTTGCGCCTGGTCTGCGCCATGGACTGGCGACGTTACCGAACGATTTAGGCCACCGCGCGGAGCGCTTCCTCGAGCAGGTGGCGCTCCGGGTCGAAGCCGCGGAGCGGGACGTCCTCCGGGAAGGCCTCGAAGGCCGCCCGCGGGGCCAGGCCGATCAGCTCGGCCTCGGCGACCTCGGCTCGCTCGCGCACGTACTCCACGATGTCGCGCAGCGGCACGGCGCGGTGGTCGTGCACGTTCGTCGACACCTGGGCTCGGTTGCGATCGGCGAGATAGAGGCCGAGCGCACGCACGCCCGGCTTTCCTCCGCCGGACTCGCGGAGGCCCGCCGCGATCTGCTTCGCCACAGCGAGGTCGTCGGTCACGAGGTCCACGTTGAAGGCAACCAGCGGCGGACGCGCTGCCGCGAGAACGGCCCCAGCAGTCGGGTGCGGCGTCGCCGGCCCGTAGTCCGGCACGAGCTCGCCCGTCTCGATCCGCCGCGCGAGCTCCCTCGGCCCGCCGCGCCGGATCCACGCCCGCTCCTCGTGCTCCGGCCGCGTCGCGAGCTCGCCATAGAGGAAGACCGGCACACCCAGTTCCTCCCCGATCATCGCCGCCGCGGTGAGCGCCTCGGCCGTCGCCGCCCCGCGCCGCTCCTCGTCGAGATAGACCACCGGCATCACGTCCAGGGCGCCCACGTGCGGATGGATGCCGGTGTGGGCGCTGATGTCGATGCGCGCCACTACCGAGCGCGCCCCGTTCAGCAGCGCCTCGGCGAGCTCCCCCTGCCTGGCGGCCAGCGTGAACACTGCGCGGTCGTGATCGGGGTCCGTGTGGAGATCCAGAAAGCGCGCCGGCGCAAACGCCCTGCCGACGGCCTCGAGCGTCGCGAGATCACGACCCTCGCTGACATTGGGAACCGTCATGAGAAGCGGCGGAGCGCTCATAGCCCTGAAGGCTAGACTCGCACTCCTGCGGCTCCGTAGCTCAGCGGTTAGAGCGCACGACTCATAATCGTGAGGTCGGTGGTTCGAATCCACCCGGAGCTATTCGGCGGGTTTGCAGGCATTTCGCCAGCGGATCGCGTTCGCTACGCGCTCCGCGCACCCGCCTTAGGGTCCACCTGGGGTCCACGAGCTTTGCTCCGAGCCCGCTCGATCTGCTTCTCCGCGGAGATTCGTGGCTCCCCTTTGAGCTCTCGGATCACGTGGGTGTAGGTCATTACGGTCATCTGTGGCGAGTGCCCCATCTGCTCCGCGAGCTCCGGAATCGACATGCCGGCTCGGATCTGCAGGCTGGCAAAAGCGTGACGCAGGTCGTACGGAGGAAGCGGGTCGACGCCGGCCGCCTCCCGCGCCGTCTTCCAGACGCGCCGGCGCCAGTTGTTGTAGTCGTGCAGCCGCCACGGCTCGCCGTCGCGGCGCGGAAACAGCAGCCCGCTGCGGATGCCCGTGGCGAGCAGGTACTCGCGAACGTCACGCCGGACGGGGTCGAGCAGGTCGATCGCGCGGGGATGGAATCCGCGCACCTTCTGGCCGCCCACGATCTCGCCGACGATGTTGCGCTGTTCAACCAGGAGGGTGTTCTTGCGAACGTGCTTCACCTCCACCGCAAGCAGCTCCTCCGGAGTGCGGAGCCCTTGGTAGGCGATCAACGAGACCATTGTCGCCGCGTACAGGTTGCCTTTGGCGATCAGCGCCGCCCGGATCTTCTCGACCTGTGCGGGCGCAAGGCAGACGACCGCACGCTCGCGTCTAGCCGAGGGCTTCCTCACGGCCTTGACCGGGTTGACCTGCACCCAACCCCAGCGGATCGCGTGCTCGTACATCGCCTGTAGCACCACCATCGACTGGCGGACCGAATGTCGACCCACCCCGGCGGCCTCGAGCTTCGCCCGGAAATCAGCGACGACCTCAGCGTTCACTTCGCCCACGCGCATCGCGCCGAGGCGCGGCTGGACATGGGAGACGAGCATTCGCTCATAGCCCTTGAGTGTCCAATCGGCGAGGTTGGGGACGGCGTACTTCGCCCACCACTCCGTGGCGAGCTCCTCGACCGAACGCGTGCGCTGCTCGAACAAGGCCAACTCCCCGAGTGCCTTCCGCCGCCGGATCTCCGTCTCGAATCGATCCGCGTCGCTCTTGCGGTCGAAGATCCGCTTTCGGCGTGGTGAGTTGCGCCCTGCCACGCGCCAGCGAACCTCCCATCGCCCGTCTTCGCGCTTCGTCACGCTCACATCGCGCCTCCTCTGATCGACTGCAGATGTGCCGCGAAGCTACTGCTCGTAGCCCGCGCGCGCGAGGGTCTCGCCGGCTCGTACATCGGGGCCCCTCGCGGGCGGACGCGCCTCCGCTCGCGAAGCGCATCCACGTCAGCGCGCGGGATGCGCAGCCTATTAGAGACCTGGTACGCGTTCGGGAACTCGCCTTGCCCCACCAGCCGGTAGACGAGCGACCTCGACACACCCAGCTTCTCCGCCGCCTGCTTCGGAGAAAGATCGCTCACGCCACCAGCCTCGCGGCGCCACCCGGTAGTCGGACCCCCCGCACCTCGGCATCTTGGCCCCGCCTCGCGGGGTGTCCGGGCGGGTAGAGCGGGACCCGGCGGGCTTGGCAGTGGCCGAGGTGTGTGTCGCGTTCACTGCAGAAGAGGATGTGCCGGCGGCCGATGTATTCGGGGGTGCGGGTGGGGTGCCAGTGGTGGCCGGTGACTTCGTGGTCGGCGCATGCGAGGAAATCGTCGCGCTCCGCGTCGTCCTGGCAGACGAACAGGACGAAGGGCGGTTCGGCGCGCTCGCCGAGCTCCGTGTGTCGCCATCACGAGGCGAGGAAGGTGTCGTAGCGGCGGAACTTGTCGTAGTTCTTGTCGGTCCGGCTGGTGCGGTCGTACTCGATCAAGAAATCGCGCGGAGAGGCGGCGGCGTCATGGGCGATCGCGAGTGCGGCGTCAGGGACCACGGGGCGTGGCTGCGGGTCGCGCAGGCCTTCTACGGATGAGTCGTCGGTGAGGCGAAGCTGGCTTTGACGCGCCGCCCGCGGCGGGGTTATCTGGTGTTCGCCTCGCCACTCGAGCAGCGCTTCACCGAGCAGCCGGCGGTAGGCGAGCACCCAGGCGTTGAGCTGGATGTCGTGTAGGGCGCGGCCGTAGTCGAAGACGTCACGAGGTTTGAAGCGGGCGCCGGGGTCGATGACGCCCACTTCGCGGAGCAGGCGATGGCCGGCGACGCTCAGGAAGTAGGTCCATTCGTAGGAGCCGCGGGGGCTGTAGGGGCGGAAGCGCTCGAGATGGCCGGCGCGGAAGATCTTTACGAGCCGGCGGCGCGCGGCTTGGAACGAGCTGTCCGGCCACCACAGTTCGCGCAGCTGGCTCGTAGTGAGGAAGTGGTAGCGCCAGACGTCGCGGACGATGGCGAGGTCGCGCTGGCGCAGCGCGCAGGGTTCGGGATCGTCGCTGCGCTGGCGCTGGATGATCGCGCCGTCGTAGCGGTGCACCGCGGTGTAGCTGTCGGGCAGCATCGCTACAGGTCCTCGAGAAGGAGCTGGGCGGCTCCGGGGTCCGCGCCGTCTGCGGGGCGTGGCCGCCGGTCGGAGCTCGGCTTCGCCCCGTTGGCACGGGCCCGCCGCTCGGTGCTGTGTTGGGCAGGTGTGTCCGCGGAGCGTTTGTCGCCGAGCGGGGCGGGCAGGTGTGCCGGGTAGTGACCGCCCCGGTCGCGCTGGGCGGCCAGGTGGTGCTCGGCGAGCGCCGCGTCGTAGAGGTCCTGCATCGGGAGCGTGCCGGCCACGAAGGCTGAGCGCGGCGTACCGCGGGCGACCAGAGGTTGATGGCGGTGTGAACGGGCAGGTGGATGATGTCGTCGGCCGAGAAGCGCAGCCGTTCCTGTTCTTGCTGGTCGATCGAGATGCGGTCGCTGTAGATATCCATCGCGAGGCCAGCGAGCGCGCGGGCGTCCTCGAGCTCGCGCATGCGGAAGATCGAGATCGACTGCAACAGCGAACGGACGCCGGAGCGGACCAGCTCGTCGCGGATCTGGGCCGTGTACTGCCACGCGAAGCAGGCCTCGAGGCCTGCGGAGCGGCCTTCGGCGAGCAGGGTGGCGACCGAGGCCGTGAGCACGTTGTGGGCCTCGTCGACGTAGAGCGACACCTTGCGACGCTCGTTCTCGGGCAGCGACTGTTGAGCCTGGATCGCGCGCTGCACAAGTCGCAGCAGCAGCTGGAAGAGCAGCCGGGTGTTGTCTTCACCGGCGACTGCCTTGGCGCCGTTCACCACGATCACCTCGCCGCGGGCGATGGCTCCTTCGAGGTCGAGGCTGTAGGGGTGGCGCAGGACGATGTCGACCTGCGGGGTCGAGAGCAGTCGGCGGAGCTTGTTGAGCGGCGGATCGAGTACCTCGAGCGTCCGGCTTCGGTCGCGCAGCAGTTCGGGGAACTCGCGCCGCCAGTAGTAGCGGGCGAAGTCCATGCCGGCGATCTCGTCTAGACGGGTCAGCGCCGTCTCGCGGTAGGAGCCGTCGCCCGGGCTGAGCATGCGGTAGACGTCCCAGACCGTGGGGGTCTGCTCGACGGCGCAGACGACCGAGACGGCTTGGCGCAAGAGGTCGTCCGAGCGGGCCTGGATCGCGCCGGGCGGGTTGGCCTCGACGAGGGCTCCGAGGAAGACGCTGGCGCGGGTGCCCGGGCTGGCGTCGATGGTGAGTGGGTTGAAACCGATCTCGGGCCGGCCGAGGTCGATGTAGTGGACGGTGCGATGCTCGGGAATCAGCCCGAGCGCGAGCCGCGCGAGCTCCTCCTTCGCGTCGACGACGACGACCGCGCGCTCGTCGTCGCGCGCGTCAATTGCCACCCCGGGCGCCATCGCCGAGGTCTTGCCCGACCCCTGCCCGCCCATCAGCGCCTGGCCGAACTTGCGGTCGTCTGGGTGGATGCCGACCGGGCCTTGCTCGTCGACGAGCAGCCGGCGCGTCGGGTCGCGGCAAACCTCCGGAGGAGCCACCGCGCGCCGCAGCGGCATCCGCGGAATGCGGGCTAGCTTGCTGCGCGCGCGCGGGAGCTGCCAGAGCGTCGCCAGTTCCGAAGTCGAGAGGATGCCGCGCGCGAGGCCGGGCAGCGAGTCGGGCAGCGCCCGCTCGATACGCCGGACGTAGAGCCGGCGGCGGAGGCGCATCTCGCGCCTGACCAGTTCGTTCTCGGAGCGCAGCTGCGAGAACGTGCCGGCGACGTGCCGGACCACCGTCGGGTCCTCGCCGGCGACGCGCAGGTCGAAGTAGCAGAGCGAGCGGTGCTGGGTTTCGAGCGCTCCATTGAGTTCCTTGTACTCGACGACGCTGTCGACTCCGAGCTCAGCTGGGTCGCGCTTGTCGGCGTACTGCAGCCCGCGCTCGCGGCGCTTGAGCAGCCGCCGCGCACGCCTGTGCACGAACGCAGGCGCGGGGGTCAGCACGAGCTGGACGGTGGTGTTGGCGCCGAGGCCGCCGAGCAGCGCCACCAGCGACTCGGAGAAGGCGTGCTCGTAGTCGCGCAGCGTCTGTAGCGCGAGCACGTAGAGGTGGCGCTTCTTGAGCCGCACGACACACGCGGCCCAGGCCGGCCTGCCGGGCTGCTCGATCAGCCGCACGTCGGGGTAGAGGTCCTCGAGCGGCCCGGCGATCGTGGCGACGAGCGGCCGCGGGGCGGCGAGCGTGAAGCGGATCGAGCGGTCTGGGAGCCGGTGTGTCTCGAGCGCGAAGTGGTCTTGGCCGCGCCAGAGCCGTTCGTACCAGCGCGCCGAGAGCGCGCCGATGATCGCCTCGAAGGCTTCCTGCACGCGGTAGGGGTTGGAGACGTCGTCGCGGCCTAGCCGCAGCTCGAAGGTCGCAAGCTCGCGTGCGCGCCGCCGGCGGTGCACCATGCGTGAGACGGCGACCAGCGCGGCGGCGGCGAGTAGCACCAGCGCCGCGGCACGCGCGGGACCGGCGATGCGCCCTGCGAGATCGCCGGGAAGGCCGAGTCGCCCACGATGCGTTTGCGGCTTAGAAGTGGGCGGCCAGGTGAGGTCCCGCTCGCCGGCCAGGAACTCGCGCACGGTGCGCCCGACGTCGTGCGTGGCGAGGTAGCCGTAGGCGGGCAGTGCCAGCGACACCGCGACGGCCAGCGTGAGC